>JAGWZP010000024.1 GCA_018968865.1 Patescibacteria group bacterium
GCGCGACGATAGCGAACCCGATGAGGCCGGCGATGACGCCCGCAGAGATGGCGGCCGCGCCCAAAGTCGGACCGACCGCTGAACTGCTCTCCAGCGTGATCGGCACGGGGAGCGCGCCAAAGTTTAGGTTGCGTACGAGGTCGCGCGCTTCGGTCGCCGTAAATTTGCCGGTGATGGTCGCCTGCCCGCCGGGGATAGCTTCCTGAATGACGGGCGTCGAGATGGGTTGTCCGTCGAGGAAGATGGCGAGCGTCTGGCCGACATTCTGGCTCGTGATTTTCTCAAACAATTTTGCGCCATCGGCATTGAAGTTGAGGATGACCTGCGGCGCAGAGAGGCCGGCGGTCGCGCCCGAGCCGAAGCCCAAGGTGGCGCTTGAGAGATAGCGGCCGGTAAGGCCGGTCGATACATACGCGACTTCGGTCGTCGTGCCGACCGACGTCGTGGTCGCGAGACGGAACTCCAAGGTCGGCGTCTGGCCGAGCGCCGCGACCGCTGCTTTGATGTCCGTCACACCAGGCAGGTCCACGATGAGGCGATCCTCGGTGGTGCCCGAAAGCGCGCTCGCTTGTTCCGTCTGGACGAGGGGCTCGGCAACGCCGAAGAGGTTCACGCGGCGCTCGATGACGCCCTGGAGCGCCGAGAGGGCGTCGGAGCGCTCTCCTGCCGCCGTCTGACTCATATCGGCCTTATAGACGAGCTCGGTGCCGCCGGCGAGGTCGAGGCCCAGCTTGAAGCGGTACGAACTGTCTGGAATCGCTTGCGTTGACCACACAAAATAGATAAGCAAAAACCCTGCAATGAGGGCAACGGCGGCAGACACCCGATAACGAGTCATAGGGGGATTATAAACGAAACGGGGGAAAAAGAAAATCGGCGTCCTAGCCTGGAGGGCAGGACGCCGATATGATCAATGTTTCGACGCAGGGGTGATCAGCCCTTGCATCCCGTAGTGTCGGCGACCAGGAGGCCGCCACAAGCTTCCGGCGCGACGGGGACGGTCGGACTGATCCTCGTGGTTCCGTCGCCGGCAGTCCACTCCATGTCAGATACCGAGACGAGGATCTGCGCGGCGCTTGGTACCGCGAGTATGAGGAACTCCTGCGTCGTCCCTTGCGGAACGAAGTGCGGGATGCCCGGACTGTAGGATGATCCTGCACCCTGTACGACAAGCTGAGGATCCGAAACGCCCTGAACGAAGAAGTTGATTTGGTCGAGAATACATCCGCGGACGCTTCCTGTGGGACAGGTGGCCGTGAATTTCCCCACGACGGTCTGCACACCCAAGCTAGACGACGACACGTTCACTGTGGAAGACGAACTGGTCTTGATCACCGGCATTCCTCCAAACGCATTGACCGCAACCGCGAATTGCCCGCCTTTCACGTTCGAGCTCGTCGTCACGCTTGCGTTGTGCATCTGCTCGTCAATGAGGTCGAACGAAAAGACATCGCCGATCGGAATGAGCGGGTTTACCGATCCCACGAGCGAATAGACTTTTGGGGCAGTGCCGAAGTCATTCGGAAACCACGAGTACGAGAAGAAGTCGATAGTAACTTCCTGCGTCGCGTCATCACGAAGTACTTGGTACGGCGCCTCGCTCCAGACATCCCCAGTCTCGCTAACCAGCTTGAACCCTCTGAAGTCTGACCAGAGGTCGATGCTTGATGAAGGGTTCTTGAAGACCAGTTGCACGATTGAAGAACGTGTCGAGATTGACCACGACATATAGAACCTCGCGAGCACCACGTCCCGTTCTCCGGGAATGACCGAAGTCTTGGACGGATCCGTCAATACGTTCACGAATGTGACGTCAGCTACCGGCGTCGCGGCAACATTGGACGTTACCGGAGTAGCGCCGTCTCCGCCACCCGAGCTACCACAACCGACAACCGCAAACGCGACCAGGGCGGCCGCGCAGAAACTCACGATCTTTCTCATCTTTTTCCCCTTTCTGTCTGAGTCAAAAACCTAGTTGTAGCATGTAAGTCTTGGCTTTTTAGGCCGAAAAGCATACATACCTCCGCGCGCCATTATGCTCTCATATTGACAATTTGTCAATATACTATTTAAAGAGGTATTTTATCTTTTTGCAGCTCTGTGAGCCGAACGGCGTTTTCGAAGAGCTTGGCGACCGCGAGGGGACCCATGCCGCCCGGGACGGGAGTGAACAGTGAGCACCGGTGCGCGCATACGGGATCGGCGTCGCCGACCACTTCCCCGTTTGATTCGGAGGCGCCGGCGTCGATGAGGACAACGCCCTTCTTCAGCATGTGTGGCGTGATGAGGCGCGGCGAGCCCGCGCCCGACACGATAATATCCGCATCGCGCAACGTCTCTACAAAATCTTGCGTGGAGCGGTTGACGACCGTGACCTGCGCACCCTGCTGGGCGAGCCAAAGCGCCGCAGGCGTGCCGACCAGAAATCCCCTGCCGACGACGACCGCTTTCTTCCCTCTCGGTTCAACGCCATGGACGCGGAATATTTCAGCGATAGCGCCGACCACCGGCGGCAGGCACGCATCGGAGTCGCCGCGGGCGAATTTCTGTCGTGCGGCGTCGGAGAGTACATCCGCGTCTTTGCCTATCGGTATGAGATCGAGCATGTCCGCCGCTTCCGGCGCGGCCGGAAGCTGGATGATGGCCGCATCAGCATCTTTAAAAAATGCGGGCGAGCGAGCCTCTTCAAAAATGCACCCCGCCGCTTCCGCGCTTCTCCTTTTGATATTCAAATAGGAGCGCGTTGCCGGCGTCGGGTCCTCTGCAACATACGCAACAACCCGCGGCAGATGCGGGAGCTTCTCCGCGCGCGCTTTCGCGCGCGCGAGCACTTCATTTGCCAAAGCGCGGCCATCAACGATCATACGCCGGCTTCTTTCTTCAGTTCAGCGATACCCTCTTCAAGCGAAACAGTCGGCTCCCAACCCAGCAATTCTCGCGCGCGCGTCGTGTCGGCAAGCGTGTCATGCGGTTCAAGCCGCGGGGCGATGTGTTCAACTGGGCCGCCGATAAGTTCCGCGATGCGTAGAACCGACACGTTCTTCCCCGCGCCGATATTGATGACCTCACCCTTCCCGACCTTCTCTGAAGTCGCCGCCAGCATATTCGCGCGTACCACGTCGCGCACGTGGGTGAAGTCGCGGGTCTGTGCACCATCTCCGGTTATCGTCATCGGCAAACCGAGCGAACGCTGTTGCAAGAATTTCGCGATGACCAGCGCGTATGCACCTTCCGGGTCCGCGCCCGGTCCGTACACGTTGAAATAGCGAAGTGAGACCGTCTGGAGATTGTAGACTTCGCTCCAAAGCCGACAATATAGCTCGCCGATATATTTGTGGAGGCCGTACGGACTCTTCGGGCTTGCCGGCATGTCCTCGGTAAGCGGCATCACTACTTGATCACCATAGGCCGAACTGGAGGCCGAATACACTACTCGTGCAACGCCCGCGTCCTGCGCAGCCTTCAGTACCGAGACTGTTCCGTCGACGTTCGCCTTATTCGTCTCAAGAGGGTGCTCGAGTGAATATTGCACGCGCGGGAGCGCGGCGAAATGGAAGACGAACTCCGCTCCGGTCATGATGTTCGTCAGTGCCGCCGTGTCGTTCACGTCCTGTTCAAAAAAGACCGCGCCTTCCGGAACTTTCTCGCGTTTCCCTCCCGATAAGTTGTCCACCACCGCTACGGCATATCCTTCCGCGAGTAATGCGGCCGCAAGGTGCGAACCGATGAATCCTGCCCCGCCGGTTACGACGGCCTTTCTTTTATTTCCAGTATTATTCATGTTCCGGAGAAAGCGAATAAGGTGCGCAACGTCTTGATGGCAATCGCAAGGTCGAGTCCGAACGAACGATGCTTGAGATAATATAAATCAAACGAGAGTTTCCGTCGCGTACGCGCGACATCCGCTCCGCCGCGGGGCGCATCATAATCATGAATCTGCGCCCAACCGGAAAGGCCGGGGGCAATCAGGTGCCGCATGCGGTACGGAGGAATCTCGCGGTTATAGATCTCCACAAGATTCGGGAGCTCCGGCCGCGGACCAATGAACGAAAGGTCCCCGGTGAGCACATTCCAGAGCTGCGGCAGCTCATCAATACGCGTCTTCCGAAGCAGGCGTCCGAGCGCGGTCACTCGATTCTTCTTCTGCAGTTCCGGGTCGCCGTGATCGTTCAGGAGCATGGAGCGCAATTTCACGATACGGAACATGCGGCCGTCTTTCCCGATGCGTTCGTTCCAGATGAAAGGCGTGCCGCCGCTAACAGCCAGCAGTAACGCGGCGACCGCGACAAACGGAATGGCGATGAGAGAGCCGACGGCGGCAAGCGCGACGTCAAAGAGGCGCTTGCTGCCGTCGTAGAGCGTACGGCGCTTCGGCAGAGATTCGATCAATTGCGCCGCATCAAGGTGTTCGATAGGCACCCGATCGAATATCTCTTCATAGAGCGGCGCGCATTCCATCTCCAGTACGGCACCGGGCGACGGACTTTTCTTGTCTACTCGGCCAACAAATCGGATCAAGTATTTATTGTTGCCATTCACTTCGTCGTAGAGCTCAAGAGCCGCGGGGCCCGAACCGATCAGGATGACCGGCGTCCGCTTCCCTTCTGCAATTTCGCGATTCGTCCGATAAAAACGCCAGAGACTTTCCGCCACCACCGACACGACGAGATAGAGGACGAGGATGGTCTTGGGGGCGATAGAAAGCGGGAGAATGAAGAAGAGGATGGCGGCAATGGCGACCGTCGCTGCCTGGGCGCCGAAGATGCGTATGCCCATCACGCTCCGGATGGGACGGGTCTGTTTCTCGTAGAGCCCCGCGATATAGAACACGAGGAGCGACAGCAGGAACATCGGCAGGAACGGTACCAGATTGGCACGGAAGTAACCGAGCGGAGGTATGGCGAGGTTACGGAGAAGAAGCGCGACCCAGAGGGACGCGACCAGTATGAGGAAATCCCCCAGAAGAAGAATCGCCGTTTCGCGGCGGTCGAAGGCCATAGATACAGATACTATAACGCTGAAATATATTGTACAGTTGCACCCATGGAGACTCTCCCCAAAAAGAAAATATTGTTTGTTATAACCAAGTCAAACTGGGGCGGCGCGCAGCGGTATGTCTATGATCTGGCTACGGCACTGCCGAGGGAAGAGTTTGCCGTAAGCGTTGCGTTCGGGCAGTCCGGCCTCCTTGCCAAGAAATTGGAGGCGGTCTCAATCGAGACGCATCACATCCAGAGTCTGCAGCGTGATGTTTCAATGCTCGCGGACACGGGAAGTTTCTTCGAACTTCTGCAGCTTTTCCGTAACAAAAAACCGGACGTGGTGCATCTCAATTCCTCAAAGGCCGCGGGTATCGGGGCGCTCGCGGCGCGACTTGCGGGTATCCCGCGCATTGTCTTCACCGCACACGGATGGCCATTTGCTGAAAAAAGAAACCCGATCTGGCGCCTGTTCGCATTGCTCGGGTCATGGGTGACGGCACTGCTTTCTCATGCTGTCATCGTCGTCTCGGAAAATGATCTACGGACCGGGAGACATCTGCCGTTTTGCGCCGCTAAAATGTCCATGATTCATAACGGTATTGCCATGCCCATGTCGTTTGGTTCCGGTGAAAAAATACGCGCCGCCTTCCCCTCTGGAGCGCGCATCACCGGCACGATTGGCGAACTGACGCATAATAAAAATCAGGTCTCACTTATCGAACAGGCAAGATTCACATCCGACATGTTCGTTGCCATTGTCGGCGAAGGAGAAGAACGCCATCGGCTTGAAACTAAAATCAAAGCATACGGTCTCGAGAGCCGCGTGAAGCTCTTCGGGTTCATTCCTGCAAACGAGGTGTTGCGGGGTTTTGATACGTTCGCGCTCCCTTCTCTCAAGGAAGGTTTGCCGTATGTCCTGCTTGAGGCGAAGGCGGCGGGCCTTCCTATCGTCGCTAATCGCGTGGGCGGCGTCGGCGAGATCTTGGACGCCAAGGACATGCGCGAGTTCTCGCTTGAACGCATGGTGGAACACACAACTGCGCTGTACCGCTAACGCCGAGATTTTCTTAGTGGTACTCCACTTTAGAAAATCCAAGTGTAGTCGCTTTCTGAAGCGAGCTACCCGAGATACTCGTTCGCGGAGATGTCCCGGGTTGCGCCGCGGCCGGATCGTGCAAGCGACGTGACGATGCCGAGCGCAGCGAACTCGAGCACGAGGTGCGAACCGCCCGAACTCATGAACGGTATCGTCGTGCCGGTCACGGGCAGGAGCCCGAGACTGATACTGGTATGGATTGCCACATGGGAGGCGAAGAGGATGAGGACGCCGAGCGTGAAGAAGGCGTCAAAGTTGGTCGCCGACTCCCGCGCGATCTGCGCGAGCCGAGTGAAAAGGAGCGCGTAGAGCGCGAGCAGGAGCACCACGCCGACAAATCCCCACTCCTCCGCAAATGCCGCGAAAATGAAATCGGTCTGGTACTCGGGCAGGAAGCGCAGTTTCGATTGCGTCCCGTAGCCGACGCCTTTCCCGAAGATCTCGCCCGAGCCGACCGCAATCTTCGCCTGATACGCGTTGTAGCCCGACCCGTGGATATCGCTCGCGGGATTCACGAAGGAGACGATGCGTTCGCGCTGGTACGGCTTTAGTCCCTCGAACCAGAGGGCCGAGGCGACGACGAGAGCAAGCAGACCGAGTACGGCGAGATGCTTCTTCGAGATGCCGGAAATAAGCATCATGCCGAGCCAGAGCGTACCGAAGATGATGGCGTTCCCCATATCCGGTTCCACGAGGATGAGGAGCGTGAGCGTGAGCGCATAGGCGCCGGAAACGATGATGTGGCGGAAATCGCCGATCTCGACATGCCGGCGCGACAGATACTTTGCCAGAAGCGCGATGAGGGCGAGCTTCGCGAGGTCCGCCGGCTGGAATGAGATGGGGCCGAGCGAGAACCAGGCGCGCGCGCCCATGACGGGATGAACGAGGAGGAGTACGAGCCCCAAAAGGATGAACGAAAACACATAGAGCGCCATCACGACCGGCGTGCGGCGGAGGAAACGCATATCAAGCGTCGAAAGAACGAGATATATGCTAAGCGCAACGGCGAGCCAGAGCATCTGGCGAGGCGCGAGCGAAGCGCCGACGCCGAAGGTGCTCATGGTGAGAATGCCTACCAATGAAAGTGTGAGTGCCGGAAGAAGAAGCGTCCAATCAAAAGAAATCGGGAAACGCGCGTGCGGCGCAGAGACCATATCAAGGGAGCGGAATGACCGGTACGACCTGTATCGAGGCGGGAACGTCGGCAAAAGCGCTGTTCCAGGTGAAGGTCGCCGTCGCCTCCCCCTGCGCGGGTATGACAGGGACGATGGTCGCCGATGCGGCAATGACGCTTCCTTGTTCATTGCGGACGAGAACGATGGTCTGCACGTCCGTGAGCTCGGTGATGCTCGGATTCGTGAGCGTGGCTTCAATGCGCGGAGCGTCTGCGGTACCGCTCTGTTTGATAGCGGAGACGAGCGGCAGGATGCGCGGGTCAGCATTCATAACGAACCACTGCGGCGATGACGACGCCATGGTGAGAAATGCCCGCGCGACAGCTTGCTTGCCTGTGGTAATACCGGGAATGAACACGGGTACCGTCGCGCCGGGCGGCAGATCGAGCGCGCCGGAAATGTCCTGAATGAGCGACCGGTCACTGCCGTAGAGCTGGACTTTGTAAGGAACATTCTTCGCGGCGGCACCCGCATTTTTATTCTCAACCGAAGCAATGATGCTCGTCCGCCCGGTACTACTTGGTAGCACTTGCGTGAATAGGACGGTCGGGGGCTCCTGTTCAACAGTACAGAGAGCGGAGCACGGGCCGCCGCAATCGACGCCGGTCTCGCCTTGATTCTGCACGCCGTCGGTGCACGACGGCGTTTTGTACAATGTCGCGGTAAGGATTACGGTCAGAAATGCGACAACGACCGCGCCCGCAATAAGCGCAATGATGAATCTCCTCCGCGCGGCCCAGGACATGCGGACAGTATAACAAAACCGCCGCGCGGGAGCGCGGCGGGAAAGGTCAATCGAGTCATTTTTGAACTCAGAAAATGTTTTGGTCGCCCGCCCGGCTTTTCTGGGGGTCGTCGGTTTCTATCCCTAGCCCCAAAAATTGTCCTTCCCGTAGACGCCTCAGGTAGATACTTACACCCAGCGGGTTTCTCCTGACTTCCCTACTGCCGGAAAAAAACGGACTATTACCGGACGGACGCCAAAACATTTTCTAAAGTTCGAGTACTCGGTTCTGGCGGTTAGCTACTCTCCCCAACTGCAACGTTGAGTACCATCGCCGCTAAGAGGCTTGACTGCCGTGTTCGGAATGAGAACGGGTATAACCCTCTCGCCAAACCACCAGAACCGAACACTCGAAAGTGTCGGTATACGAATTACGCATTGGTAACAAAAGTGCGAACGATCGATCGTGCTATACAGAGTTCCGCACGAGAGACTGGACATATTAGTACTCCTCGGCTCCATGCCTTGCGGCACTTCCACCTAGAGCCTATCAACGTGGTCATCTCCCACGAGTCTCATAACGATTCCTCATCTTGGAGCATGTTTCCCGCTTATATGCTTTCAGCGGTTATCACGACCCGACATAGCTACCCAGCGGTGCCCTTGGCAGGACAGCTGGTAGACCAGAGGTCAGTTCATCCCGGTCCTCTCGTACTAGG
>JAGWZP010000025.1 GCA_018968865.1 Patescibacteria group bacterium
GCTCGAACTGGATGTGACAGTGCGCGTCCGCATATCGTATGGTCATAGGCGCGGGAAAAGATTTTCTGGTTTTTTATTTTCTTTCACCGCCTGAATTATTTTTTCGGCAGTTGCGGGCAGGTACGGGCGCAGGCCGAGGCCGAGGCCGTAGAGCTGTTGCACGAGTTCGGTGATGAGACGTTGCCCCGCTTCGGGATCGGTCTTTATCAGTTCAAACGGCTTTTCTACCGTCACTCGCTGATCCATAGCGCTCATGCGCGCCCAGAGCGCGTCCATCGCTTCATTAAATTTAAAATCACGCAGAGGCTCGTCGAGCGGACACACGATAGGAACCGGTTCCGGGATATAGGTCTCTGCGAGTTGCATCACGCGAGCGACGAGATTGCCGAGGCCGTTCGTCAGATTGGCGGTGTAATGGTCATGGATCGCCTCGAGCGTGAGGTCCGAATCTTGCGTGGGGCTGATGTGCCGCAGGAGGATATAGCGCACCGCGTCGGTGCCGTACTTCTCTACAAGCTCAAGTGGGTTGATGACATTACCCAAGGATTTGCTCATTTTCTGCCCGCCGGAGGTAATGAACCCGTGATAAAAAATGGTGTCCGTTGTTTTTATGTCTGCGGACATGAGCATCGCCTGCCACATGAGCGACTGGAAGCGCACCTGGTCCTTCCCCGCTACCTGAAGGGTCTTCCCCTCCTTCCAGAACTTTTTGAAATTCCCTTCTGTATCGTCCGGCCAGCCGAGCGTGGAAATATAATTCGTGAGCGCATCGAACCAGACGTACATCACCTGCGAGTCATCGTTCGGAACGGGAATGCCCCATGAGAGCCGTGTTGCTTCGCGCGAGATGCTGAAATCCTCAAGTCCCTCTTTGACGAAAGCGATCGCCTCTTCCCTCCGCCACTGCGGAACGGTTGTGCCGGGGCGAGAGAGGTGCTCGAGCAGGCGCTCGGCATAGTGTGAGAAGCGGAAAAAATAATTTTCTTCAGTCACCTCCTGCAGTTGCAGATTCGTATGGATGACGCAATGGCCGTCCTCTATTTCCTTCTCGGTCTTGAATGATTCGCATCCCACGCAGTACCTGCCCGTATAGGATTTCTTATAGATATCGCCTGCGGCATCGCAGCGGCGCCACATCTCCTGCGCCGCCCTAACATGCGCCGGGTCGGTCGTGCGGATGAACGTGTCATTAGAGAGACCGAGAGCGTCCTTCAGTTTCCGAAATTCGGCGGCGTAGTGGTCGGCATATGCTTGCGGCTCCTGCCCTGCTTTCAGAGCGGCCTCAAGAATTTTCTGCCCGTGTTCATCCGTCCCGGTTGAGAACAACACATCATCGCCCGATGCTCGCCACGTTCGGGCAAGGACGTCGGCCTGCACAATCTCAAGCGCGAATCCGATGTGCGGATCCGCGTTCACATACGGGAGCGTGGTGGTGAGATAGCGCGCACTCATATGAAGTTAACGCGCGTGCACGCGGCGCTTGCGCTTGTCGAAATCCGTGATGAGCTCGAGGACGACCGCCGCGACCGGCACCGAAAGCAGGACGCCGAGGAAACCGGCGAGCGTATACCCCGCGATGAGCGCCACGATGACGAGGAGCGGCGGGATGCCGACGATCTTCTTCACAATGAGCGGATAGATGAGATTCGACTCGAACTGATTCACGACAATATAGAGGCCGGCGACGATGAGGCCGAGCGGCACGCCGCCTTCGGAATACGCGACGACCGCCGCGGCCGTTCCGGCGATGAGGGAGCCGAAGACCGGAATGATCTCCGCTATCGCGGTGAAGACCGAGAGAAGGAGCGCATACGGAATGCCGATGATGAGCAAGCCGAGATACACGAGGATGCCGACGATGACCGAAAGGAGTATCTGCCCCTGCATCCACAAGCCTATCTTCTTCTGCGAGCGCTTCCAGAGGTCGACGGAATATTCTTCATACGCGACCGGCATGACCATGCGCAAGAAATCATCAACGCCGGCATCCTGAAGCGCGAAATAGAACGAAAGCACGATGACAAGCATCAGCGAGAAAATGCCGCCGAAAAAGGTAACGACGAGCTGGAGCACGCCGCCCGACCCCGCGGTGAACACGGATTGGAACGAAAGCAGGGTGTGCACGAACGACTGGATGCTTCCTTGCTGGGTGCCGACGAGGTTGGTGGTACCGGTCATGCCGGGGAATGAGGAGAACGTGTTTATGGTATCGAGATACTTCGGCATCGCCGAGAGGAAGTTCGCGGCATCCGCGATGATCGGCGGGAAGAAGAAATAGAGGAGCGAGAACACCGAACCGAACACGAGCACGTACACGAGGAGCGCGGCAATGAAGCGCGGGATGCGCCGGCGGATGAAGAATGCCACGGAGGGCTCGATAGCCGAGGCGATGACGATGGCCGTCAGCACGAGAAGCGCGAGGTCGCGCAGGAGCCAGAACACATAGGCGCCCGCGATGATGAACAGCGCGGCAAACACGGTGCCCGGCGTTATGGAAACCTTGATTTCCTTGTTCATTAGGGAAATCCTAGCACATTTCGTTATTCGATAGCGGAACGGATGCGCTCGGCGATTTCAGGGACGGTGAGGCGTTCCTGCTCGCCCGTGTCGCGGTGGCGGAGCGTCACGGTGCCTGTAAGCTCCGGCGTTTCGCCGAGCGTATCAAAATCAATGGTGATGCAGAATGGCGTGCCGATTTCGTCCTGGCGGCGGTAGCGCTTGCCGATGTTGCCGTTGTCGTCCCATGCGATGGCGGGATGTATTTTCTTCAGTTCTTCGCGTACCTCGCGCGCTTTCGCGACAAGTTCCGGCTTATTCTTCAGAAGCGGCGAAACCATCGCTTTGACCGGAGCGATCTTCGGCGCGAGCGCGAGATAGGTGCGCGTCTCCCCGCCCATGTCGTCTTCGCGATACGCGCTCGCGAGTATCGCGAGGATAGTGCGGTCAACGCCCAAGGACGGCTCAATGACGTGCGGAATGAATCTCTCTTTTGTCTCTTCATCAAGATACGAAAGTTCGGTGCTGGACGCTTCCGCGTGGGCCGAAAGGTCGAAATCGGTACGATACGCGAGACCCCAAAGCTCTTTGCGGCCGAACGGATAATCGAATTCGAAATCGATGGTGCGTTTTGAATAGTGCGCGCATTCCTCAGCGGGCACGTCAAGTTCATGCAGGGACTCCTGCGGTATGCCGATCGCTTCGGCGAAGAGATGCATCGCCTTCCTCCATTCCTCAAACGCCTGTTCCCACTGCGACGGCGGTACGAAATACTCCACTTCCATTTGTTCGAGCTCGCGCAGGCGGAAAATGAAATCGCGGGGTGCAATCTCGTTCCGAAATGCCTTTCCTATCTGCGCGATGCCGAACGGCAACTTCGGGTGCATCGAATCCACGACATTCTTGAAGTTCGTGAAGATGCCGCCGGCAGTCTCGGGGCGCAGGTAGACTGTTGCCGAATCGTCCTCGGTCGCGCCGGCGTGCGTCGCGAACATCATATTAAACTGCCGGATGCCGCCCAGTTTCCCGTCGCATTCCGGACATGTTTCCGCATCGCCAAGGTGATCGGCGCGGAAACGCTTTTTGCATTTTTCGCACTCAACGAGCGGGTCGGAAAATCCGGCGACATGGCCGCTCGCCTTCCACACGTTCGGATTCATCAGTATGGCGGCGTCCACGCCGTACATATCGTCGCGGCCGTCGCGGAACATCATGAGCCAAAGGCGCTCTATATTCTCTTTCAAAACAACTCCCATCGGGCCGTAATCAAAGGTGCCCGCAAGACCGCCGTAGATCTCGGAGCCGGGGAATACGAACCCGCGGCGCTTCGCGAGCGAGACGATTTTTTCCATCAGGTTCTGGTCGTCCATAGGGCTACTTTACGCCAAGAGCTCCCTCATTGCACGGCTGCGTTCGTCGGGACATACCCCGGGTCTCCTTTCGTTTCGGTCGTTACCGGATCTGCGGTCGCGGAAACCTGTATGCCGGCGAAACGGTCAAAACCGGAGAACGAGGCGGCGCCGGTCAGCTGCGGCGCGGCGCCCTTCTGCGACGTTGAGGGCGTGAGCGAAACCTGGAAGGCGCCCTGCGCGCTCGCCCCTTGGGAGAGGTCGCCGATACTCCACGAAACGGTGCGCGACTTCTCGTCGTACGAGAAAGAACCTGTGCCGCCCGTCTGGTTGGTATAGGAAACGTAGCTCGGAAGAGTCGCGGTCACCGTACCGCCCGCTACCACGCTTCCCTTATTTTGCGCGTTCCACACGATCGTATAGGTCGTTGCCACATTTGCGCGCGGCGGAATGGGCCCGCTGTTGCTGATCGGCCCCGAAGAATGGAGCGAAGCGGCCGAAAGAGCGACGACGGTCGCAACTTTGAATGTTTTCACTACGGAGGAGCTCACGTCCTCCGGCACATTCGTCTGCCCTACGCGCGTGCCCGACACCGATATGGTGAAGTTCACGGTCGGCGAGGACGCGCCGGCCGGAAGCGTCGAGAATGTGAACGCGCCGATGCCGGAAGCGCCGGGCGCCAAGGTCGCAAGAGCGGGGTCGGTATCCTTGCTGAAGACGATCGTATGGTTCGCCGAATTATAGAAGCCGCTGGTAGTCTGAATGCTGTTGTAATCGATCGCCGAACCCGAGAGCGCGATGGCGACCGTCGCATCCCCGATGCTGGTCGCGAGCGTATTGGTGTAGGAGATGCTGACGTTCTGGTACGTCCCCGGAGTGATGACCGCGTCCGCGTTCGTATCGCCGTTCAGCGAGAGCGTCGTATCGATGAACGGCGCCGCAATCGTCACCGTCGCATCCTGGGTCATGTAGGTCACCGCGAGCGTCTGGTTGTTCGACGTGTCTGCGGTCCCGACGGTGAAATGGAAGACCCGCTGCTCCGTATTTTGTCCGGTCAGCGTGCCAGTAAGCGTTATCGTTTTGCTCGCCCCGGGATTGAGCGTTCCGAGGAGGAAACTTGAATTATTCAGCGGAAGCGATGATGACGTCGGCAAAAATCCGAAGGGGAAAGAACCGACCAAGACGACATTATTGAGCGGCACGGTCGCATTGCTCCGGACGGTGAGGGTGAGGGTGAGGGGCTTGTTCGAAACCGTCTCGGCAAGCGTATCCACCGACACCGAGAGCGGCGTCGTCGATATCGTGAGGGCATACGAAGATTTCTTCACGAAGACGGCGTTGCTACCGGCCGTGCCGTAGGAGAAGGAGACCGGAAGCACCAGATTTTGCCCGGTTCCGCCGAACAAGACCGCCTTGACCGACCGCGTGACGGTCGCGCCGCTTGCGATCGTACCCAGATTTTCGACGTAGTGCGGATACGGCTGGAGCAGGTTCTTCGCGTCCCGCGTCCCGTTCGGGAAGTCGATTTCAATCGTCGCATTCTCGATCTCGACCGGATTCTTGTTCGTGATGGTGAGCGAGAGCGGCACCGTGTCGCCGCCGGCGATGGTCGTCGGTCCTTGGATATCGACACTGATCTTGTCCACCGAAACCGCATTGCCGCCGAAGTAGAAGAAATACCCGGCGATGCCGAGCGCGGTGAAGAAAAAAATGACCGATGATACAAAAAAAACCCCCGCGGCATGCACGTGCCGCTCTCCCTCATGCAGCGGCCGCGGCCTAACCTCCTCCTCCCACGCATGCGGCAGGATCCGCTCTCCGGAAGATGAAAGCGGCGGGCGCGCGGATTGAGGAGCGGCGGGCTTATAGAGGCGTGCGCGTGCGCGTTCAAGCGAACCGGTATCGTCGTTGGGCAGCGGTGGCATCAGTACCAGTATATCAAAGGCCCGAGGCGGCGATGCCCCGATTGATGCGCGCGATATACGAAGCGCGTGCTTCCCTCACCAGAGCGAGCGTAGCGGGAGAAAACTCGGATGCGTCGCCCGGGATATTTCCCGCATCCAATCCGAGTACGGCGAGGATGCGCAGTGCGGCAAGCACTTCGGCGGCTTCATGCTCATGGTCGGGAAGCGTTGCAAGCGCCCCGAAAAAGCCGATGATAACCGAGAACAGCTTCGGGTCGTGTACTTCGCCTGCCACCAGGCGCAGCAGGAGGCCTGATAGGCGCGCCGCAGCAACCCGCGCATGCGCATGCGCCATTCGTACGAACCAATTCTCCTCAAGCACCGCGCCCGCGATGCGCCAACCCTCGCGTCCCCGCACCAGTACGAGCGAACTCTCGGCAAATGTTGCAAGCGCAGCGGCGAGCTTCGCGCCGGGGCGGCGCACGCCCTGTGCGCGGGCGCGCACAAGCCCGAGCTCGGGCGTCAGTACGGTGACAAATGCGTTCGCTTCGCCGAGCGGAGAGCGCGAGAGGACGACGCCGCGCGTTTCGTATTTATGGCGCATCGCGGACGAGATCGAAGCGCACAGGACCGGTCGAGAGTATGGCGGTATATTTCCCTTCCGCACTGATCTCGGTGCGTATCCGGTCATGAGTGAAGAATCCTTCCGTCTTGCGCGCCTCGGCGACCGCGCGCGCCATCTCCCGTTCGTCGCCTTCGCCGATGAGTTCGGGGGTGAGCATCGTATCAAGTTCGATAGTCGAATGGCCGGTGGAAACGCGCTTCACGTTCACTTCGTCGGCAAGAATGGCAGAAAGCTCTTGTGAAAGCGCGTCGGGCACCGAGAGCTTCGCGAGCGGCTGGCGCACCTTGATGAGCGCCTTCTGCCGCAGCTGCAGCGCATCCGAGGCGAGCGTGCGCACGCGCGCCATGTCGCGAATCAGCCCTCCCTCGCCGCCGGAACCGAACAGGCGCCACTTCCGTTTTGTTTCGGGCCAGTCGGCCAAATGCACACTTATTGGATCGGCATCGGTGCGCACCTTCGCGAATACTTCTTCGGCGAGGAACGGCATCGCGGGCGCAATGACGATCGCAAGCATGCGGAGCACGTACCGCAGCGTCGCGAGAGCATGTTTCTGGTCAACCCCCGGCTCTTTGAAGCGGTCGCGGGAGCGGCGGATATACCAGGTGGAGAGATCGTCAATAAAGAGCGCGAGCGGCCGCGTCGCCGTATCGAGCTCATAGCGCTCGTATCCGTCGGTCGTCCCCCGGATAAGCGCGGCGAGGCGCGCGAGTATCCACCTATCAAGCACGTTCGTACTCGCGTTTCCGGGCATCGTCCCATCCGCGTACAGCATATAAAATGCGAGGACGTTGCCCAGTCGTCCGATGTTCTTTTTGGCAATCTCATCGACGCCGGCTTCCGAGAACGCGAGATTCTCGGCCTGCATGACGGGCGAGGAGAGCAGGTACAGCCGCAGGGCATCGGCGCCGTAGCGCTCCACGATCTCCATTGGGTCGGGATAATTCTGCAGACGCTTCGACATCTTCTTGCCGTCTTCGGCGAGCACGATGCCGTTGACGATAACGTTCTGGAACGCATTTTTGCGGAGGAGCGCGCTCGCGAGCACGTGCAGGTAGTAGAACCACGCGCGCGTCTGATCCACGCCTTCCGCGATGAATTTTGCCGGATATGTCTTTTCGAATTGCTGTTTGTTCTCGAACGGATAGTGCATCTGCGCGTACGGCATCGAACCGGAATCAAACCATGTGTCCAATACATCCGGAATACGCGTGAGCGGCTCGCCTCGCCCGTTCACAAGCTGTACCTCATCAATGTACGGCCGGTGCAGATCGAGTTCGTAGTCTTCGTTATGCGGAAGCGGGGTGAAGTCGAGCCGGCGCTCCTCGGCATAGGCAAAAGAATCTTTTTCGACACGACCATGGCGCTGGTACGCTTCCGCGACAGTCTCGCCGCGGGCCGCCGCTTCCAGCATGAATGCCGGCGTCTCGTGCGTCACGAACAAGATATTCTCATTCCTAAAATCCCTCTCGCATTCGTAGAGGAACGAGCCGATACGGTTCTTGAGCTGCGCCCAACTCTCGCCGCCCTCCGGTGCGCGCATCCCTTTCGGCTCTGAGCTTGAAAACCATTCGTGGTATTTGCCGGTCGGCCCTTTATTGAAAATACCGAGCCCGAGCTCATGCAGCCGCGCGTCGCTTGTGAGACGCCCGGATAATCCGAGCTCGCTCGCGACGAGCTCGGCGGTCTGAGTCGCGCGCCGGAGCGGCGAGTGGATGATGCGGGTTATCCCGGCGCTCCTGAGACGCTGCGCGGTCGCGCGCACCTTTTCCCTGCCTTTTTCAGTAAGGTTCCCCGGGATCGAGTCGTCGACATTCAATAGTTTTGCAACGTTATTTTCCGCCTCGCCGTGCCGCATGACGAAATATGTGTTGCCGGATTTCTTCGCGTGCTTCTTAAGCTCGTCGATCGAGCCGATGACGGTGATATTCCCCTTCGCGTCTTTCCAGAGCGGAATGACGCTCGCCCAGAAGCGCTGGCGCGAGATGGACCAGTCGCGTGCGCCCATGAGCCAATTCCCCCACCGGCCTTCCTTGATGTGCGCGGGCGACCAGGTAATCGCCTTTGCGTTCTTGAGCAGGTTGTCTTTTAT
>JAGWZP010000036.1 GCA_018968865.1 Patescibacteria group bacterium
GGCGCGCTCCCCGTGCCGATCACGCTGGAGAGCAGTTCAGCGGTCGGTCCGACTTTGGGCGCGGCCGCCATCTCTGCGGGCGTCATCGCCGGCCTCATCGGGTTCGCTATCGTCGCGCTCTTCATGATTGCGTGGTACCGCCTCCCCGGCATGGTCGCGTCCGTGGCGCTGGTCGAGTATGTCGCTTTCATGCTGGCGGTCATCAAAGTCATCCCGGTGACGCTCACGGCCTCCGGCATCGCGGGGCTCATCATCTCGGTCGGCATGGCGGTGGACGCGAACGTGCTCATCTTTGAGCGCACCAAGGAGGAACTGCGCGAAGGCAAGAGTCCGCGCGAGGCGGTGCACATCGGCTTCAGCCGGGCGTGGCCGGCCATCCGCGACGGCCATCTCACGATGATCATCTCGGGCGTCATCCTCTTCTGGCTCGGGACGAGCATCGTGCAAGGGTTTGCGCTCGTCTTCGTGCTCGGCGTGCTCGCCTCCTTTATCTCGGCGGTGTCGCTCTCGCGCGTCTTCCTTCTCGCTATCGTTCCCGAGGCGAATGAAGGTCCGTGGCACTTCCTCATGGGTTCGGGCGGCCGTAATTCATAATTTATGTACATCATCGCTCATCGCGGATTGTTCTTCTGGATTACGGGACTCCTCCTCGCCGCCGCGATCGGCGCTATCATTGTCTTCGGCCTGCCGCTCGGCATCGACTTCACCGGCGGCTCTCTGATGCAGGTGAGCTATCCGAACGGCGTGCCGCCGCTTGCAACGATTGAAAAACAAGTGTCCGTCATTCCGGTGGGCGCCGTGTCCGTCCGCGCCTCGGGCACGAATGCGGTAAGCATTCGCACCCGCACGCTGTCGCAGACCGAACACGACAGCATTCTCGCTGCTATTTCGGGAAGCGCTTCCACGACCGAGATTGCGTACACCTCGATCGGTCCTGCGCTCGGGAGCCAGTTCACCAATAAAGCGCTCTGGGCTATTTTTGCGGTCATTCTCGTCATTGTGTTCTATATCGCCTTCGCGTTCCGCCATGTGTCGCGGCCGGTGCCGAGCTGGGGCTACGGGCTCACGGTCGTCGCGATGCTCGCCATCGACCTCATCGTCCCGACCGGATTCTTCGCGGCATTCGCCCATTACACGGGCGCGCAAGTGGATTCGCTCTTCATCGTCGCGCTCCTCGCCCTCTTGGGCTACTGTGTGAACGACGTCATCGTCATCTTCGACCGCATCCGCGAGCACTTGGCGCGCAACGAAAAGACCGGCCTCCGGGAATCGTTTGAAGACACGATAGGGAAATCAATTGGCGAAACGATGACGCGCTCCATCAACACGGCGCTTACGGTGGTGCTCGCGCTCCTCGCGCTCATCTTCCTCGGTGCGCCCGCCACCCGCGACTTCGCGCTCGTGATGCTCGTCGGCGTCGTCGCCGGCACGTTCTCCTCCATCTGCCGCTCCGCTCCCTTGCTTATCCCAATCGCCAACTGGTTCGCTAAGAAATAACCGTGCCGACGAACGGCTTGCCGTCGAGATAGTGTGAAAATTCGTCCAACTTTGCGCCATTGATGATGGCGACTTCGAGGTTAAGCGTCTCCGCTTCTTTTGCGGCGATAGGGTCAAACGGGGACGAGAGTCCCGGGTCCCAGGTTGCG
>JAGWZP010000037.1 GCA_018968865.1 Patescibacteria group bacterium
ATGCTTGCTGCTGAAGAAGAACTCATTGATGACTCTGTCGCGAGATGGGTTTTGGCAGGGGAAGATCCCGAAAAAGTGAAGTGGCTTGAACTGAAGAAATAGTGGGTACTCATCGGCCCCGAGCGCTCGGGACCCCATCATTTGCATCTTTTTAAGCTTTCGTGTAGAGTGCTCCTAACGCTACGAACGGTGCCCGCGACCGGTCCTATGGCAGAACGCGCGATGCGTCTCTGCATCGCGCGTTCTGCTTTTAAAAATGAAATTCATCCTCGCCAAGAAAGAAAAGATGACCCGCATTTTCGCGGCGGACGGCCGCGCCTACGCGGGAACTATTCTTATTGCCGACCCGGTGATGGTCACAATGGTGAAATCGAAGGATGGCAAGGACGGCTATGCGGCTGTCCAAGTTGGCTTCGGCGCTCGCAAGCCCAAGAACATCAGCAAGCCGGTCTTGGGACACACGAAGGGCAACGGCTACGAAGCCATTCGCGAGTTTCGTACTGACGAGACGGCGGAAGTGGGCAGTACCATCGATGCATCGGTGTTTGCGGTCGGCGATACGGTGCAAGTTTCCGGTCTCACTAAAGGCAAGGGCTTCGCCGGCGTCGTGAAGCGCCACGGCTTCCATGGCGGTCCGCGTTCTCACGGTCAGAAGCACACCGAGCGCTCTCCGGGCTCCATCGGCGGCTCGGGCGGCCGCGCGGGTGGTCGCGTCGCGAAGGGTATGCGCATGGCCGGCCGCATGGGAACCGACCGCGTGACGGTGACGAATCTGAAAGTGCTCGCGGTCGATGCGAAGGCGGGCGAGATTATCGTAAGCGGCGCCGTGCCGGGCCGCCGCGGCACCCTGCTCGAGGTAGTCTCCGCATAATTTCAATACTATGGCTACCGCAAAAAAAGTTATGAAGAAAGAAAAAATCGAACACACTCCGATTGAGGCGGCCATCTTCTCTATGGAAGGGAAGAAAGTCGGTAGCATCGCGCTTCCCGAAAGCATCTTCGGCCAGCCGTGGCGCACTGACCTCGTGCATCAGGTGACGACCGCGATGCAGGCGAACCTGCGCCAGAACCGCGCGCATACGAAGGACCGTTCCGAAGTATCGGGCGGCGGCAAGAAGCCGTGGAAGCAGAAGGGCACCGGCCAGGCGCGCCACAGCTCCAGCCGTTCACCGATCTGGCGCCACGGCGGCATCACGTTCGGTCCGCGTTCGACGCGCGACTACAGCGAGAAGATCAACAAGAAGATGCGCATCGGCGCGCTGCTCTCGGTGCTCTCGCGCAAAGTGAAGGACGGCGAGCTTATCCTCGTGGATAAGTTTACCTTTGCGGCGCCGAAGTCGGCGATGGCGAAGACAACGCTCGCTGCGCTCGCGAAGGGCTCGGGCGCCGCGACGCTCGCGACGAAGAAGAAGAACGCCGCACTCCTCGCGCTCTCCTCATACGAGGCGAACACAATAAAGAGCTTCCACAATTTCGGGAGCGTACAGACCGAGGAGCTGCGCAACCTGAATCCGGTCGACGTGATGGCGCACAAGTACCTCGTCATCGAGAATCCGGAAGCGGCGTTCAAGATGCTCTCCGCACGCGCGACTAAATAATTTTGTATGGCACTCTTCGGCACC
>JAGWZP010000026.1 GCA_018968865.1 Patescibacteria group bacterium
TGAGCTAAGGCGGCGCTCTCATTACTCTACATCAGATATATCGGGATGTGTGGCTTTCAGGCGATCTTTGAAATCGGAGAGTGTCTTCACGAACGGCCGTGCGCTTTCGCGCGGCGTCATGTCGATTTCGTGCCGCGTGCGGAAGTAGCGGACGAGGCGCGTAAGCAGCCGTTCGACGGCGCGTACGACTTGAAGCGAAATATGCGCGATGTCATGCCCGATGCGGCCTACGACGCGGCGCACCTCTTCCCGCATAAACGCCCAGAGGTCAACATGCGCCAGGATGTATTCAACTCGCGTGACCTGCCGATCGAAGCGGGCGCGCCGCTCGGCAAAAAGGCGCTGGCCGCGCCGCTCCTCGTACCAGGTCAGAGCGAGAAAGCCGAAAAGGAGCGTAAGGGAGCCGAGAATGGAGATAAGATAAGCCACGGCGGTTAGCGGATTGCGAGGCGGGCGAAACGACTTATCTCGACGCGTTCGCCGAACTTCTGCGTCGCTTCGTTGAGGAGGTCGCGCACCGTCTTGCCCTCGTCTTTGATGAATGGCTGTTCGAGGAGCACCTGGTCGCGGAAGTAGCTCGCTAGCTTCCCTTCAAGAATCTTCGCTTGCATGTCCTTCGGCTTGTCAGCGACTTCGGCCTGGAACACCGCCGTCGCAGCCCGTTTCGCCTCTTCCGGAATCTCATCGGATGAGGTGTAGGATGGGTTCGTTGCGGCGACCTGCATCGCGAGGGAACGTGCAAGCGCGCCGAACTCCGGATTCTTGGCGACGAAGTCGGTCTCGCAGAAGAGGAGCACCATCGCGCCGATACTGCCGTCGTGCGTATAGCTCCCTATCGCCCCGGCACCAAGCGTCCGAGACGCTTTTTTCTCAGCGGATGCCGCCGAATGCTTCTTGAGGATGACCTCGGCCTTTTTGAGGTCGCCGCCCGCCTCCTGCAGCGCCTTTTTGCACTGCATGACGGACACGCCGGTTATTTCACGCAATTCCTTAATGATGTCAGTCGTAATCTCCATGGTGAATAAAAAAATAATAACATGCCCCGCCTAACAAGGTTCAACCTTGCTACAAGGTTGAACCTTGTTAAGCTGTTTGTCCTTTCTGAAAAGCGTCGGCGAGTTCGGCGAGGATGAGCTTCACCGTCTCGCGCGACGTATCGTTCGCGACGATCGGATACGCCGCTTCGCGCAAGTCGCAATCCGAGCTCATGATGGCGATGATGGGAATGCCCGCATCGTTCGCTTCCTTGACCGCGTGCTTCTCGTGCTTGGTATCCACGACAAGGAGCGCATCCGGCTTCTTGGTCAAGGTCGTGATGCCGTCGAGACGCTCGGTGAGGCGCTTCTGTTCGCGTCCGATCATCACCATTTCAAGCTTGGTGTGCTGCTTCACCAGCGTGCCCGCCGCATCTTTCTCAGTGAGTTCCGCAAGCCGGTCAACGCGCTTCTTGATCTCGCTCCAGTTGGAGATAGTGCCCCCGAGCCAACGGGCGGCAACGTAAGGAGCGCCAATGTCTTGTGCTGCCTTCTTCACGAGCGCGGCAATCTCCACTTTCCCGCCGACGAACAGGACCGTCTTGCCCTCTTTCGCAAGCGCCGCCATTGCTGCTTTTGCGGCCTCCAGCTGCTCGACCGTCTTCACGAGGTCGATGATTTCCTGCCGCCCTTTCGTCCCCACGAGGAAGGGTTTCATCGAGGGATGCCGGCGGCTTTTCACCTGCGCGAAATGCGCCCCTGTGTCGAAGAGGCGCTTCAGTTCTGCCGTGCCGTTCTCGGTCGTCATGTGAGGCCACTTTACCCGACTGAAGCTTGATGCGCAAGGAGCGCCTTGACGATGTCATCAATGCCGCCCGCCATGATTTTCGGCAGGTTGTGCCACGACTCCTTGAGCCGGTGGTCGGTGACGCGGTCCTGCAGGTAATTATAGGTGCGTATTTTCTCGGAGCGGTCGCCGGTGCCTATCTGCGCTTTCCTCACTGCCGCGTGCTTCTTCGCCTCCTCTTCTTCATGCAGGAATTCAAGCTTCGCTGTGAGTATAACCATCGCTTTCTCGCGGTTCGCCAGCTGGCTCCGCTCGGACGAAGAGCGGACATCGATGCCGGTCGGCTTGTGGATGAGCCGGACGGCGGTTTCGACTTTGTTCACGTTCTGCCCTCCCGCGCCTCCCGAGCGCGAAAATTCCATTTCAATATCGGCGGGACTGATGGCTATCTTGGACTTCGAGCGGATGGGCAATACCGCGACCGAGGCGGTCGAGGTATGGATGCGTCCCGACTTCTCGGTCAGGGGAACGCGCTGGACCCGGTGGACGCCGGTCTCGTAGCGGAACGCGTCATACGCGTCGGTGCCCGCGATTTCAAGCGTGAGGTCGTCGATGGAACGCGACTTCCATCCGCGGCTCTCGGCATATTTCTGGTACATATCCTTGAGCTCGTGGGCGAAGATGGACGCTTCGTCGCCGCCGGCGCCGGCGCGGAGTTCCATCACCACCGAGACCGGCTTCGCCACCTCTTCTTTTTCCTTGGACAGGATTTGCTCTATCTCGGCGAGAATGGCCGCTTGGCGCGCGCGGACGCGCGCCTCATCTTCTTCTGCCATTCGCATCAGTTCGGCATCAGTCCCCGCAGAGGCGCGCGCGTCCACCGCCTCTTTCTCGAGGCGTTCATATTCCTCCGCGAGGTACGCGGTGGCGAAGTTCTTTTTGAAATCAGAGGAGTACTCCATTGAAGTAAGATACCAGAAAAGCGTTAGAACCGCCTTGGATGCAAGGCACGGGAGGGCGATTTTCGGAGACGTACTCGAGGTACGGCGGAGAAAATCGCCGGGACCCGTAACGAAGCAGACGAGATGGTTCTAACGCTTTTTAGCAGCGCGCTGTTTGAAGCGCTCCACGCGGCCGGCCTTGTCGAGCGTACGGTCCTCGCCGGTGTAGAACGGGTGCGACTTGGAGGAGATTTCTACGGTGAGCTTCGGATATTCCTTGCCGTCTTCCCATGTGGCCGTCTCGGTCGTGTGCACGGTAGAACCAATGAGGAAACGCGCGCCCGAGGCGATATCTTCAAAAACGACCTCGCGGTACGTGTCCGGATGGATATCCTTTTTCATGACCGGAGCATATCACGCGCTCTTGCCCCGCGCCAGTATTTCCCTACTGCGCCCTAGACTCCCGGTATGCCGGTTTGGGGAGGAGTGGTTCGCCGCGAGATCAGGAACCATCCGATGCCGGCGAGGACAAGAACGCCGAGCCCGATAAGCGCGAAGAGCATGGTCCCGTTTCCGGAAGAGGCGGGCGGCAGATTCGTCGGACCAGCGGTCGAAGTCGCAGTCGGAGACGCGGCGCCGGGGGGCGTTACCGAGCCGTTCGGTAGCGGCGTCGGGGCGAGCGGCTTTGTGGGCGCTGTGGTGGGCGGTACGGCATTTGGATGACTGCCGGGCGTCGCCGGCGGCGGCGTCTGCGCATAGGCAAGCGACGGCGCGACAAGGAGCGTAGAAAGCAGAGCGGCGAACAACGAGGTGCGAAGATAGGTTTGCATAGGTGTTATGGTTAGAATTCGTTAAATCCTGCGAGCACGTTCACCGTCACCGACGCGGTGGCGTGGGTGCCGTGATTGTTCACGCAGTCGACTTTGTAGACGGTCTGGGCGGTGGTGGTCCGAGTGACGGAGCCGCTTGTAGCGGTGCCGGTGGAGAAGTTGGTGCCGGTGCAGGAGGAGGCATTGGTGGACGACCAGACGATGGTGGTGTTGTTGGCGGTGTTCGGATTCACGCGCGCCGTGCTGGTCTGGCCGTTCACCGTGAAGGTGACGGTCGGGACGAGGACGTTGACGGTGTAGTTCACGGGCGGGGGCGGGCCGTAGGTGCCGCCGGTGCAGGTGAGGGCGTAGTTATGATTGACCGGATCCGGTGAGACAGTCGCCGTGCCAGATATGGCGCTCCCGGCACCGGTGCTGAAGCCGCTCCCCGTGCAGGCGGTGGCGCAGAGGGTGCCGCCGGTGACGCCCCAGGTGAGCGTGGTGTTCTGGCCCTGCTCAACGGGGTCGGGACTTGCGGTAAGCGAGGCGGTGCAGGTGCCGGGGCAGACGCCGACATTCGGGCAAGTGCCGCCGTTTGTGGGGCCGTTCGGCTGATTCACGCCGGTGGTGCAGGTGGCGGACGTGCTGAGACCGGTCTTGGTGTCAGAGACCTTGAGCGTGGCATTCTTTTGGCCGATCGTTGTGTATGTCGCACTCGTCTGGCTGGCTGAAGGAGTCGTACCGAGAGGGCTGCCTGCGGAATCAGTCCACGCATAGGTGTATGAGCGGGAGCCGCCACTCGCGGTGGAGCTCCAGGTGACCTGCTGGCCGACGTACGGATTGCCGGGAGTGCCGACGCAGGAGACGGTCGGTGCGGCGGTGGTGAGCGTGATGGTCATCCAGCTTGACGGAAGGGTGGACCAATTGCCGTTTGCGTCATACGCCCAGGCACGGACGTAGTACGTGCCGGCGGCTGAGTCCGCGTAGTGGGTGACACTGCCCCATCCGCCCGAGCCCGTCCAGCCGGACCACTGCGCCGTTTCGGTGGGAGACCATTCGAAATAGTAGTTGAGGTTGGCGCCGGAGGGACTCGTGGCTTGGGCCGAGAGCTGATAACCGCTTGCGTCATAGGCGCTGGCGGAGGGGCCGAGATAGGTGCCACCCTGCCAGAGGGCGGAGAGGGTCGGGGTGGTGGGAGGCGCCAACACGCACGCATTTGAATTCGTGCTCCAGATGCCGTTCGAGCAGGCGTATGAACAGGTGCCGGTATAGCCGGTGCCGCAGGAGCCGGCGGAAGCACCGGAGGCGGTTGCCGGAAGAGCGCAGTGATTTACCGTCTGGGCGGCGCAGGGGTTCCCCGCCTGGCTTGCCGAGCACGATGCTTTAGTGCCGCCGTTTGAGCCCGTACAGTCCCAGGTCTGCGTTGCGCCGGCCGCGGGGAATGCGGTGGTGCTCGGCGTGCCGTTCTTGCACTGGGTGTCCGTGCCATAGCTAGTGGAGCCGTTTGGATACGTCACGCCGTTTGCAGTGCCGCAGGAGCCGTTCGTCGGGGTGAGGTCGGTGCAGGATTGGTAGGTATATGAGCCGCTGAGGGAGCCATTGGTGCAGGTGCGGGTCTCGGATATGGAGGAGCATTTCGTCGGCGACGTCGCCGTGGAGGACTGGTATGCGGTGACGGAAGAGCCGCTAGCGAGCGTCCCGCCCCACGGGAGGGTGCAGGAAGCCGGCGCGTTCTGGCTTGCCGTGCAGGTGCCGCTTGCCGAACCGCCGTTCGTGCCTGAGCAGGTCCACGACTGCGAGGAGCCGGCCGAGGGGAATGCGGTACTACTCGGGGAGCCGCTTCCGCACTGCGCGTACGGGCTGTATCCGGTGGAGCCGTATGCGTACGCGACGCCGTTTGCAGTGCCGCAGGTGCCGGCGGTGCCGGTGACGGTGGGGTTGCTGTTGCTCACGCACGTGTTGCTCGTGGTGTCCCAGGTGGTTCCTGCGGTACAACAACCAAATGTATACCACTGATTAGTATTGTACGCGGTCATGGTAACGGTGCTGCACACTCCTCCATTCATTCCGGTACAGGAATACCACGTCCCTTTGAACGACGAACTGCCGGTATTTTTGTAGGAGACCGATTGGCCGACGTAAAGAGTATCGTACCCGGGGGTATCCAATCCGAAGCTCGATTGGGTGATCGAACATACGGGCGCAACGGCGGTCAGCGAATGCGTGATGGAAATGGCTGGAACGGAGAGAACATACGCATAGTTAGGTATACAGGCATTTGGAGTCTTGCCATCATTGGAGTAAGTGCACCCGGCGTTGGATGCGGTTGTATTATCGACCATTGGGACTCTCATTCCATAACCACTGGGGAACCAATTTGCGGATGAAGGAAAAAACGCTCCGCTTTTATTTGTTTGGGAATAAAATGTCCCGGTTGTCGCAGGATAGGTAAGCGTCGCGTTGATGCTTCCCGCCGAAGTGACCTTACAAGTAAGGCTGGTGCACGAGAGTCCGGCCGTGCTACCGCTCGTTGAAAGAGTTGGGACAGTGGGTTTGACCCACAAGTCTACGTACATTGTCACGGTCACATTCTCGCTCGTACTCTGAACAGAGTAGGAAGAGGAGAATTGGTTTGGTACCGTCGACGGCCCATTGCCCCAAGCACCGTACGGCGAATCGCCCGCCGCTCCGGTTGCGACCCAGCTGATGTCGGTACCGCTGTCGGGAGTAGGGATAAACGTAATGGAATCGCCGGCATTCACCGTGGAACCGTCGGCCAGCAGTGTTCCGGTCGTAGTGTCTTTGGCCGTGGTCTCATGCTGGATGGTAACGGCGATATTCTGGTTCAATCCCCCGCGAGGCATCCATTTAGGGCCGGGGTCGGGAGTCTGGGTAGCCTCCCAGTCCGTATAGAAAATTTCTCGATCAGGATTATTGCACGCTGTCGGCGTGTATGTAGCTGTTGCTTGCGAGCAATACTGCTCTGCAGAATCTACTGCCTGCAGTCCATCCGGTATTGTGTACGACCACGAAGCGCTATTGGCGCGGGCGGCAGGTGGTGCGCTTAAAAACAGAGCGGGAGCAACGAGAAGGAAAAAGAGAAGCGGGGCTATCGGCGGAGCTGTTCTTCTTTTGAGAAAGACGATTAGCCCGAGGAGAACGAGGAGAACGAGGAGAACGAGGAGAACGACTGCTCCTGCTCCGGTCGCAAACGCGGTTCCCCATGAACTCTTTTTCGGACAAAGTGTCGGATCAATCTTCGAGCATTCGTAGGTCTGGGTGACCTCATCTACGACCTTCCCCCCGTGCGTAAGCGATGCGGTGAGAGTGAAATCAGTGAGCGTTTTGGCGGGAGTAAATGCATCTTTCACCCCCATCATGTTGCCCGTCACATTGCCCGTGTACGTATACGAATGGATGATGTTGCCGCTCATATCTTTGAGCGCGAGTGTGAGCGTATTGTCTTGCACCACCGGCGTGTTGGTTGAATGGAGGCAGGAAAATACGGTATTCCCTTCCCCTTGGGTAAGCGGGTATGTGAGGACGGCCGGGAAATTGATGCGCGTCTCGTCGAT
The DNA here is from genome assembly GCA_018968865.1 of Patescibacteria group bacterium. The sequence continues at coordinate 7,087 of JAGWZP010000026.1, forward strand.
GCCGTCGCGCACGAAGCGGATATCGAGCACCGACTTCGCCCCATGGTCATCGAGCTCTGCTACGAGATACGAGACGGCGCCGCCGGTCGGCAGCACGTCATGCGTGAGTGCCTTTGTCTCGCCCGGCGCAAGCGTTACCGATTCTGTTTTCTTATCTTTCAGGTTTTCTTCGCGCAAACCGTCCCACGCGTAGAGCTTCCAGGTGATAGTGACCGGTGCCGCCTCGTTGCGGGGATTCTTTACTGTGACACCCGCCGTGACTGCCTCAGTGCTTCCAAAATGCGGCGGCGGACTGGCAAAGTTATAGGGTGTTTTGTTGAGTGTGACCGCATATTTATCAAAGGTCACAGGGTTCCCCGTTCCGCCTTTTACCAAGAAACTCGATGAACTCCCCACGACGTCATCGGTGAACGAAAGCCCGGAGAGATTGTAGCGCTTTGCAGAAATGAAGAAGAAAGAGATGAGATAGTCTCCGGGCGCGGCACCCTGGGGTACGGTCCAGCTGAACGTGAGCGGTTGCGTTCCCTGCGCCGGAAGCGCGATGCCGTCTTTAACAACGAACTGGTCCACAAGCGGGTAGCCGCTCTTCTGCACGTCTGTCGTGTTCTTATTCTTCAAGAAGACCTTCGCGTACACTTCGCCGTCGACGATGGGGTAACCATTTCCATTGGTTATGTTTCCGGAAAACGTCACCGGCGCCCCGGGGGCAGTACCGGGGACGCCGGTTGCCGAGACATTGACCTTTACGGAACCGAAGTGATAGTAGTCGAAGCAGTTGACGGTGCCTTTGGGCGGCGCGAGGTCTGCCGGTGTTATTGCACCGGGACCGGTGTACCCTTCTGAGAAAACAACTCCTTGCGCATACACGACCGTACCAGAAAAGATGCCGAAAAAGAGAACAGCGGCAGACACTACAAGAACTCTCGGAATCATAGTGCTTACAGTATATACGACCCAAAGAAAAAACGGCGGTAGGGGGTGGATAAATAAATAATCAGAGCATCTTACCTGTTCTCGTTGGTCAAAGTCCCGCAAGCTGGTTGATGTCCTGCTGGAATTGCGCGGCGAATTCCATCACGCCGTCGCCGTAGAACGCGTAAGCGGGGTTATACGCATGCGCCCAGCCGGCGAAGTAGCGGAGCGCCGCGAGCCGCTCGGCGGC
>JAGWZP010000038.1 GCA_018968865.1 Patescibacteria group bacterium
CTTATAGATGAAGCACGCACGCCGCTTATCATCAGCGGACCTGCGGGCGATTCGGAAAAACTTTATGAACGCTTTGCCGGAATCGTCCACACCATGAGCGAAGTCGAGGATTATACGGTCGATGAAAAGCAAAAAGCGATTCAGATTACCGAAGCGGGGATGCGAAAGGCAGAAACCGCGCTCGGGATCGAAAACCTCTACACCGAGGGCGGCATGAAGTACGCACATCACCTCGAGACGGCTGTACGCGCACAGGCGCTTTTCCATAAAGACAAAGAGTACGTCGTGCGGGACGGCGAAATCATTATCGTGGACGAATTTACCGGAAGGATGCAGCCGGGCCGCCGCTGGTCGGAAGGTCTCCATCAAGCGATCGAAGCGAAAGAGGGAGTGAAAGTGAAAGAAGAAACTCGCACCTACGCGAGCGTCACCTTCCAAAACCTCTTCCGCATGTACGAACGGCTTGCCGGCATGACCGGCACCGCCCTTTCTTCCGAAGAGGAGTTTTACACCGTTTACGAGCTTGAGGTCGTAGCGGTACCGACCAATAAGCCGGTTGCGCGAAAAGACTACGACGATCTCGTTTTTCAAACCGCATCCGGAAAATACCGTGCCGTCGCGCGCGCGGTCAAAGAACACCACGCGAAAGGGCAGCCGGTTCTCGTCGGCACCGTTTCCATCGAGGACAACGAGGTCGTCAGCAAGTACCTTGCGGATGCGGGAGTGCCGCATGAGGTGCTGAACGCAAAGAACCACGAACGTGAGGGGGAGATTATCGCCGAAGCAGGGAAGGAAGGGCGCGTCACTGTGGCAACCAACCTCGCGGGTCGCGGCGTCGACATAAAACTCGGCGGAGCGCGGGGAGGAAGTGCGGAGCGCGCCGCGGTCGTCGAGAGAGGCGGGCTCGCGGTCATCGGCACCGAGCGGCACGACGCGCGCCGCATCGACAATCAGCTGCGCGGCCGTTCGGGCCGGCAGGGCGATCCGGGCGAGACGCGCTTTTATGTGTCGCTCGAGGATAAGCTCATGCGCGTTTTCGCGTCCGAGACCTTAAAGAAGGTGATGGGCCGTTTCGGCATCCCCGAGGACGAGCCGATAGAGAGCGCGATGATTACGCGATCTCTGGAAACCGCACAGGGGCGCATCGAGGGATTTAACTTTGACTCAAGGAAGCAGGTGCTCGCCTATGACGACGTCATGAATACGCAGCGCCTTGCGATTTATGCCCGCCGCCGCGCTGCACTCCTCGGAAGCGATGCGGAAGTGGAGACGCTCATCCGCTCGCTTCTCACCGGTGACAACGCCCTCCCTTTCGGAAGTCCCGAAGCGGAAGCTGCGTTCGAAGCGAAGAAGGCAGAGTTTGGAGATGCGTTTGTCGCGCACCTGCGGCGCCTCCTTCTGCAAGTCATCGACATGTTCTGGCTCGAGCATCTCGAGACCATGGATTACCTGCGCCGCTCGGTGTCGCTCCGCGCCTATGGCCAGAGGAACCCCTTGATAGAGTACCGTCGGGAAGGTCTTGGCCG
>JAGWZP010000027.1 GCA_018968865.1 Patescibacteria group bacterium
TGCATTATATACATTAGTGTTGTATATTGAACTGACCGCCCACGGGCGTTTTTTACTACCAAGCGAAGCGAATCAAGTGAGAATTCCTATTCTCATTTGCGAGCGAGCGCAGGGAGGAAGCTTACTTATTCTATGGAAATTCGCAACATCGCCATCATCGCGCACGTCGACCACGGGAAGACCGCGCTCACCGACGCTATCCTGAAGCAGACCGGCGCGGCGAAAGAGGGCACGACGATGGACACGAACGCGATTGAACAGGAGCGCGGCATCACCATTTATTCCAAGAACGCAGCAGTGGAATATAAAGGCACGAAGATAAACATCGTGGACACGCCGGGCCACGCGGACTTCGGCTCTGAAGTGGAGCGCGTGCTCTGCTCCATTGATTCCGTGCTCCTCATTGTGGACGCGCAGGAGGGGCCGATGCCGCAGACGCGGTTCGTCTTGAAGAAATCGCTCGAACTCGGGCTTCGGCCGATTGTCGTGCTGAATAAAATTGATAAGCCGGCGGCCGACCCGGCGCGCTCGCATGATCAGGTGCTGGAACTCTTCATGGAACTCGGCGCGACCGACGAGCAGTGCGATTTCCCGGTTGTGTACGCCATCGGCCGCGACGGCCGCGCGTCGCTGAACCCCAATGACCTGCTGATGGGCGCTGAAAAGGATCTCTCGCCGCTTCTTGATTTGATTCTTGAAAAAATACCCGCAGCGAATGCAACGGCATCCGCTGATGCGCCGCTCTTGCTCCAGCCCTTTAATCTCGCGTATGACAATTTCATGGGCCGGCTCGCGGTCGGCCGCATCTATGAAGGGACGGTTCGCCCCAATCAAAACGTTTTTATAAAAAAGCCGGACGGCACGACGCGCACCGGCCGCACGACCAAGATATTCACCTTCAAAGGGCTCGAGCGCGTGGAGACGCCGGAGGCCTCTGCCGGCGACATCGCGCTCATCGCGGGTCTGCCCGACATCTACATCGGCGAAACGATGACGACGAACGAGTCGGCTGCGCCCCTGCCGGCCATCGCCGTGGACGAACCGACCATCGCGCTCAACTTCCTCGTCAATAACTCGCCCTTCGCCGGCAGGGAGGGGAAGTATGTGACGAGCCGCCAGATACGCGACCGGCTCGAAAAAGAACTCGAGGTCAACGTCGGGCTCAAGGTGGATTTCACCAGTGCGGACGCTTTCCTCGTATCCGGCCGCGGCGAACTTCACATCGCGGTGCTGCTTGAGAATATGCGCCGCGAGGGGTATGAGCTCCAGGTCTCGCAACCGCACGTCATCACGCACGAGGAGAACGGCGTGAAGCTTGAGCCGTTCGAAGAAGTCGTCATCGATACGCCGTCGGAGTTCCAGGGCGCCATCATTGAGAAGCTAGGTCTCCGCGCCTTCGTGCTCCAGAATATGACGCAACATGGCAACACCGTCCGGCTCACGCTACTCGGACCCACGCGCGGTCTCTTGGGCTACAAGAATATTTTCGTCGTGGATACGAAAGGCGAGGGCATCCTCTCGTCGCAGTTCGTGGGCTTCAAGCCGTACGCGGGCGAGATCAAGAAGCGACAGGTCGGCTCCATGATCTCCATGGCGACCGGGAAGAGCCTGGGCTATTCGCTCTGGTTCCTCCAGGACCGCGGCCAGCTCTACATCAAGCCGGCGATGGAAGTGTATGAGGGCATGGTCGTGGGTAATACCGCGAAGGGCGAGGAGATGTCCGTGAATCCGACGAAGGCGAAGGCGCAGTCCAACGTGCGCTCGTCCAGCATGGACGAGGCCATTGTGCTCTTCCCGGTCTTTGACCTCACTATTGAACGCGGACTGGAAATCATGTCGGACGACGAATATTTGGAGATCACGCCGCAGTCAGTGCGGCTCCGCAAACAATATTTAACGGAGAACGACCGCGCGAAAGCGAGACGGTAATCCGCCGAAGCCCGCTCAGACAGTGTTGCACTGTCTGTCTGGGCGCGCCGTTAATAAAAAAATAATCCCGGAGCAAGCCCCGGGATTTTTCATGGAGACGAGATGCTTACGCGTACGGCACTTCATCGGAGTCGTTCTTGGCGCCGTAGAGCGTTTTCAGCATTCTCGTTTCCTGATTGCGATACTCGCTATGGTATGGTCGGGTAATTTCGCCCGCCGTCCATTCAAAGAGCTTAGCGAAAAGTTCGTTTCCTTCCGCATCCGCGCATTGAAATCCTGCAATGAGGTGCTCTATCTCGAGGATGAGCTTCTTCGCCATTTCCGTGTGTTCGCGCGGCCATCCTGGAACAATTAAGATAGTGCCATCTGGGAATGTCGAGCTCCCCGGTTTGCGCAATTCATCTTCGAACTTGCGAAGAAGGAACCAATGGAGCTCGGGACGTTCTATCGTTTCCTCGAGCTCGATTACCTTTTGCTTGATTTCTTCGAACAATCGCTGTTGTGCCGCCTGTCGTACTTGCCATGCCGGACCTGTCGCTACGCGTTTGCTCATGTGTGCACCTCGTTGAAGGTTGAATGGATGTCCGGGCAGACTTTAGCATGGAAATACCAGTTTGCAATGCTGCGCGGAATGACGTATTTTTCATACATATGGCGTCCGCGCGCGCGTTTTGCGAAGAATTATTACGCAAGGCCGATGTTACGATAGGCGGCACCCGCCCGCAGGACATCACCGTGCATGACGAGCGGCTTTTTAATCGCGTCATCCGTTACGGGACCTTGGGCCTCGGCGAAGCGTACATGGACGGCTGGTGGGACGCGAACGCGCTTGATGCATTTATGCATCAGGTGCTTACGGCGCGTTTGGATAAGGCAATCGCGATAAATTTCGCATCCGTTCTCACTGTCGCAAAGGCATTTTTTCTCAATCTGCAATCCAGCGCGCGCGCGTTCAAGGTGGGCGAAGTACACTATGACCTCGGCAACGATTTGTACGAGGCGATGCTCGACAAGCAAATGGTATATACCTGCGGATACTGGAAAGATGCGAAAAATTTGGATGAGGCGCAGGAGGCGAAGCTTGACCTCGTCTGCCGGAAGATAGGACTTAAGGAAACCGATCGCATCCTCGATATCGGCTGCGGATGGGGAAGTTTTGCAAAATTTGCCGCGGAGAAATATGGTGCAAGAGTTGTCGGCGTCACCGTTTCCAAAGAGCAGGCGGCGCTCGCGCGCGAACGCTGCAAAGGGCTGCCGGTCGAGATTCGCGTCCAGGACTATCGTGATGTGAACGAAAGGTTTGATCACATCGTGTCGCTCGGCATGTTCGAACACGTGGGAGTGAAGAACTATAGCGATTATTTTAAAGTTGCGGAGCGATGTCTTAAAGAGAAGGGACTCTTTCTTCTCCACACCATCGGCTACAAGCAATCCCAGCTCACGAGCGACCCGTGGATAGAGAAATATATTTTCCCCGGCGGCGTGCTTCCCTCTATCGCGCAGATAGGGAAGGCGATAGAAGAACTGTTCATCGCGGAAGACCTGCACAACTTCGGCGCGTACTACGATACGACGCTGATGGCGTGGTTCCGGAATTTTAATGCGGCGTGGCCCACGCTGAAAGAAAAATACGGCGGGCGGTTTTATAGAATGTGGAAGTATTACCTCCTCACCTGTGCCGGCGTTTCTCGCGCGCGCGAGATGCAGCTCTGGCAGATCGTCCTCTCTAAAAACGGCGTCCCGGGCGGGTACAAGTCAGTACGATAAAGAAAAGACCCGCCGCATATCGTATCGCAGCGGGCCCGGGTGGCCGAAAAGCACTCAAACAGCCCCGTACTGTTTCTGGTATTCGAGAGTTTGCGCGTACGCGGCATATGGCCGCTCAGAGGTTTCGCCGCGGTCATACGCATCGCAGGTTTTCTTCAGATACGAGATGAGGTCAGCGAGCGTCGCTGCCGCGAATACGGGGATCCCGAAGGTGTTTTGGAATTCCTGCACTGCCGAGAGCTTACTGTCCTTCCCGCGTTCCTGCCGATCGCAGGCGATAGCGAGTCCCACAGGCGTACCGCGATGCTTCTGGACGAACTCCATCGCTTCTCGTTTCGTGCCGCCGTCGGTGATGACGTCGTCGACGATCAGCACTCTCTTCCCGTCAAGCGGCGCTCCGATAACCATGCCGCCTTCGCCGTGGTCCTTTTCTTCCTTTCGGTTGAAGGCATAACCGGTATTCCCGCCAACTGCTTGGGCGACCGCAACGGCGAGAGGAATGCCCTTGTATGCGGGACCGAAAACGACGTCGCACGGAAGGTTGTAGGTTGCCGCGACATACGCTCTCGCCAGGCTCGTGATGCGCTCTGCCGTGTTGAAGAAACCGGAGTTAAAGAAGTAGGGCGATATTCGTCCGCTTTTCAGCTTACGGCCTTCTGGAATAAGTTCGAGCGCGCCGATGAACAGGGCATATTTAATGAATCGCTCGGCGGGGGTGAGGGTTACTTTTTGTGCCATGGTACCTCCTTAGCAATACTGGTTGTTGAAGAACACTGAATTACATCCGGGATCCGGCTAATTACAGGGCTACACTACGTAACATCGGGCAAAAAGTCAAAGGTTGAGGTATACTTTCCCGCATGACCCTCGTCGCCAATAAAAAGGCCCATCTGAAATTTACTCCGCTTGAGAACTTCTCGGCGGGGGTTGAACTCTTGGGTACCGAAGTGAAGGCGCTCCGCAGCAAGCTCGGGTCGCTCGACGGCGCGCGGGTGGTGGTGCGCGGCGGGGAGGCGTTTATCGTCGGCATGACCATTCCGGCGTATCAGGCGGCGAATGCGCCGAAGAGCTACGACCCGGAGCGTCCCCGCCGCCTTCTCCTTGCAAAGAAAGAGATAGCCGAGCTCGCCGCGGCGGAGGCGAAAAAGGGGTTGACAATCATCCCATTTGAGCTGTATAATAGTGACAGGTTCGTGAAGGCGCGCATTGCGGTCGTCCGCGGCAAAGGCAAGGCCGACCGCCGCGAAGACTTGAAGAAGCGCGATGCCGAGCGCGAGACCGGGCGCGTGTTGAAAAACCGATGATCCGATCAGCCGCTGTAAGATTGTAGGTCCAGTAACGTATTATCTTACAGGGGGTGACCGGCTTTGACGGTCTGTTCCTTGAAAGACGTGCGACGCAGTGCACGCTCGATGACACTCCAAATCCACGAGCAACCAAACTTGCCAAGAACACTCTTGCAAGCGCGGTGAAGTCGCCTTACTTCGGTAAGGTCGGTGACATCGCGTTCGCCTACGCGACGGCTCGCGGCTAACGCCCCGACGTTTTCGCCTACGCGACGTTCATCCTCCCCTGGCGCCTACAGCAGGAGGGATGGGCGGAATTATCTGTAGGATCGATGTCCGGAATCCCGGCCGGTACATCTAAATAAGGGATCGGGCAGGAATGGTTTCGTCCGCGTTCCTCGCATCCTGCCGAAGTACCTAACGCTGACTATGCGTCGTAGACTCTCTTTCATAGACGGATTCGGACGGGGGTTCAACTCCCCCCGCCTCCACATGATTTACAAAAAGCCGCCCCTTCAGGGGCGGCTTTTTGCGAGGCCGAACAATGCTTCTATTTCTGTGCGTTTCGCAAGCAGGTCGTCCCACCCCATCTGGTACGACTCCGCCACTTCGCGCCGATTGCGCGTGACGAGGCCGGCCGGGAGCGGGTAGGAGGGACCGATAACTAGGATGTCGATGTCGGAAGGAAGATGGTCGAAATGCGTGCGTTTGATGTCATTCAGGACCAATTGCCGGATCATCGGACGCGCAAAGAGCGCGTACATCCGCGTGAAGAGTTTTAGAACGCTTGAAAAAACAACGGTGTTGGTAATGACGATGATTTTTGTCGCGCCTTCTTTGCGCGCCTTGCGGATAAGGTCTCCCATATTCACGTTTATGTCGCCGTCGAGAAAGGTCCGGCCGCCAAGCCGGACGGCGCCGCCGTAGAGGAAGGGTATCGCTTTCGCCGCGCGCATAACCTCGTAGGGGTCGAACCAGGTGTTATTGCTGATGTACTCGGTGCGGCCGGTATCGAAGTCGGTCACGGGAACCAGCCACTTTGTTTTGGTCTTGACGAAGGCGCGTTCGTCGAGCGGAAGTTTCTCGCGCATGACGGTGTCGATGATGTAGTCGACCCGAAGTTTCGGCGGGAACCGGCGCACCACCTCGGGCGACGGGAGGTAGCGCAGCCAGATTTTTTCGATGTGGGCGTATTGCTTAGCGAGATAATAGAACATCGCGCCGACCGAGCCGGAAGCGGAAATGAAGATATCGGGCTCGGTGACGCCGAGCTTCGTGGCGAGCGCGACGAGCGCGCCCGCGGCATACGCGCATTTCATCCCGCCGCCGCTCGTGATGATCGCCACTTTCTCTTCTTTCATGCAAAGAGTATAGTACCTTTCATGGCGCCGGTCTCTCCCAAAAAGCAGAAATCTAAGAAATCCGGCGCGCCGTCCCCGGCGCGCCGGTCTTGGCGCGCCGGTCTTGGCGGCCCGTCGTTCTTCGGGAACCTTATCACCACCGTTCTCATCTTCCTCCTCCTCATGAGCGCCTATTCGCTCATCGCGGGTTTTGTCCAACCGACGAACAGCGTGCCGCTTTCGGTCGTCGCGGCCGATGTCGCGGCGGGGAAGATAAGCGACATCACGGTCAACGGCGATTCGCTCGACCTCACGTATGTCGACAAAACGACGAAGACCTCGCGCAAGGACCCTTCCGCCGGACTCCCCGAGACGCTCGCTTCCTTGGGCGTCACGCCGGCCGAGCTCGCGAAGGTGTCCATCACGATACAGGGGCAGTCAGGATTCCAATTCTGGTTCCTCGCGCTCGCGCCGACCCTGCTCTCGCTTCTTTTTATCGCATTTCTCTTCTGGTTCCTCTCGCGGCAGGTGAAAGGAGCGGGCATGCAGGCATTCAGCTTCGGGCAATCCAAAGCGCGCATCATTGATCCCTCCGATGCGACACAGCGCGTGACCTTCGCGGATGTCGCCGGCGCGCGCGAAGCGAAGGAAGAACTCTTCGAGATCGTAGACTTCCTCAAGAGCCCGAAAAAGTTCCTGGACATCGGCGCGCGCATCCCGAAGGGCATCATCCTCATGGGCGCGCCGGGCACGGGCAAGACCCTGCTCGCGCGCGCAGTCGCGGGCGAAGCGGGCGTGCCCTTCTTCTCCATCAGCGGAAGCGAGTTCGTGGAAATGTTCGTCGGGGTGGGCGCCTCCCGCGTACGCGACCTCTTCCAGCTCGCGAAGAAGGCCGCTCCCGCCATCATCTTCGTCGACGAAATCGACGCAGTCGGGCGCGTGCGCGGCACGGGGGTGGGCGGCGGCAACGACGAGCGCGAACAGACGCTCAACCAGATACTCGTCGAGATGGACGGCTTCGAGCCGACCGAAAAAGTCGTCGTCATGGCGGCGACGAACCGGCCGGACGTCCTCGATCCCGCGCTCTTGCGCCCCGGCCGCTTCGATCGGAGGGTGACCATCGATCTGCCGGACCGCCGCGACCGCGAGGAAATCCTCCAGATACACGCGCGCGCGAAGCCGCTCGGACCCGACGTGGTGCTCGCCGTCATCGCCGAGCGCACACCGGGCTTCTCGGGCGCCGAACTCTACTCGCTCATGAATGAAGGTGCGATACTCGCGGCGCGCGAAAACCGGACCGAAGTGACGCAGTATGACCTCATCCGCTCCATTGAAAAGGTGATGCTCGGCCCGGAGCGCAAGTCGCACCTGCTCTCGAAGAA
>JAGWZP010000002.1 GCA_018968865.1 Patescibacteria group bacterium
ACTTACCTTAGCATCGCCTATAGGTCAACATAAGGTAAATCTTGCGAAGTATCGGAAATCGATACGGAAGATAGCACTGTTTCTTTCAGGGCGCGGAAAGGAGCTCCGTAAGGTGCTTGAGCGCGAGATGCGCGCCGCGGCGAAGGAAGAACGATTTGAGGACGCCGCGCAGGCGCGACGAGAACTCTTCGCGCTGGACCACATCCAGGACGTCTCGCTCATCAAAGACACCGATGGGTATCAAAGAGATGTCGCTACAGCGACAAGTCGTGGATACCGGATTGAGGCGTACGATACGGCGCACTTGAGCGGTACGAACGCTATCGGCGTGATGACGGTTGTCATTGATGGAGTGCCGGTCAAGAAAGAGTATCGAACTTTTACTATTCGCGGTGTGAAAAAGAACGACGATATCGCATCACTCAAGGAAGTGCTTTCGCGACGGCTGAATCACCCGGAATGGCCGTTCCCGCAGGCGATAGTCGTGGACGGCGGGCGCGCGCAGAAGAAGGCGGCCGAAACGGTCTTGAAAGAAGCAGGGATCGCCATCTCGGTGGCATCGGTCGTAAAAGATGAGCGGCACCGCCCGCGCGAAGTCATCGGCGCGCGGGCGGCCGGTGTTTCCGAAGCGGATGCCGTCCTCGCAAACGCCGAGGCGCACCGCTTCTCGCTCGCGCGGCACCGCGCAGCCCGTTCCCGGAATTTAAGGACTTCGTAAGTCCTTTCGGATATCTGGACTTACGAAGTCCGGACATGGGCTATACTAGGGAGCATGCAAACCATCGTCGGGGTGCTCCGGGGCGGGCCGTCGCGCGAGCACGAGGTCTCGCTCAAATCCGGCGCCGCGATGCTCGCGGCGCTGCCTGAAGAGCGTTACACCGCGCGCGATATCTATATTGATAAAAAAGGCGTCTGGCACGACCGCGGCCGCCCGACGACGCCCGAGCGCATCCTGCGCCAAGTGGATGTGGTGCTCATCGGGCTCCACGGCGAATACGGAGAGGATGGGGAAGTGCAGAAGCTTCTGGAACGGTTCGGCGTCCCGTATGCCGGCGCGGATTCGTTCAGTTCATTTCTCGCGATGCATAAGCTCATGGCGAAAGCTCGCGCGAGGGAGGCCGGACTGCTCACACCGGAGTCGCACTACATCGAGCGCGCTGAAGACAGTGAGGCGGCCGCGCGCGACATCATCCGCTCGTTCCGCCAGCCGGTCGTGGTGAAGCCGGTCGGCTGGGGTTCTTCGGTCGGCGTCTCCATCGTAAGCGGGTATGTGCCGGTCTTGGCCGCCATCGAAAAGATTTTCTTCGAGGGCGCGCCGAGCGTGCTTGTGGAGGAACATATCCGCGGGAAGGAGGCGACGACCGGCGTCGTGGAGGGCCTGCGGGGTGAAATGCTCTACGCGCTCCCGTCGATCGAAATCATCCCGCCCGAAGGGGACTTCTTTTCGTATGACGCGAAGTATTCGGGTGCGACGCGCGAAGTGTGCCCCGGCAATTTCTCCCGCGTCGCCGCCGAAGAGCTCCAGCGTGCCGCGAAGGTCATGCACCGCGCTCTCGGCCTGCGCCACTATTCGCGAAGCGACTTCATCGTCTCGCCGAAGGGCGTCTATTATTTGGAGACCAATACGCTCCCGGGGCTCACGACGGAATCCTTGATGCCGAAATCCCTCGCTGCCGTCGGCGTTCCGCTCGCCGATTTCCTCGGGCATCTGGTCAATCTCGCGCTCGCACGTTAGAGTTCAGCATATTGGGCCCATAGCTCAGCTGGTAGAGCACCACATTTGCAATGTGGGGGTCAGCGGTTCGAGCCCGCTTGGGTCCACAGATTCGGTATACTATAGGGGTATGAAAAGATTATTCAACAGGATTCTGGTCATAGCAGTCATGGGCGCGCCGCTTGTGGTGCTGGTGCTTATTGCTGGGGTCGTGTACGAATTCAGGGAAATCGCGCGGCTCTCGAACTCGGTTGCGGCATTGCAGACTTCAATCACACAACTCGCGAACTCCGCAAACCTGGCCGCGTCGAGCACCGCGGCGAACATCGCCGAGCTCGCGCGGCGCAGCCAGGTCGCGGAGAAGTCGCAGAGCCAATTGTTCGAAGACGCGGTGGCAAAAGTCTCGCCCGCCGTGGTGTCCATCGTGGAGAGCCAGGTCGTACCTCAGCTCCAGGTGACCTACGAGAATCCGTTCGGCAATGATCCGTTCTTCCAGGGGTTCGGCATGCAGGTGCCGGTGTACCAACAGGTCGGCACCACGACCCAGCAAGTGTCCGCGGGCACGGGCTTCCTTGTGCGGAGCAGCGGCTACATCATCACCAATAAGCACGTCGTGCCGGATGCGAACGCGACCTACACCGTTCTGCTCGCGAACGGCAAGCAGAAAACGGGAACCGTCATCTGGCGCTCGTCTTCTGAAGACCTTGCCGTCGTAAAAATTACCGGAGGCGGGTATCCGGTCGTTCCGCTCGGCGACTCCTCGTCGCTCCAGCTCGCGCAATCGGTCTTCGCGATAGGGAATGCGCTCGGGCAGTACAGCAATTCGGTATCGGTCGGCGTCATCTCGGGGCTCAATCGGACCATTACCGCCAGCAATGACCAAGGCGGGGTCGAGACGCTGGGCGGTGTCATCCAGACCGACGCCGCCATCAATCCGGGGAATTCAGGGGGCCCCCTGGTCAACCTCTCGGGCGAGGCGATCGGCGTGAACGTCGCGATGGTGCAGGGCTCGCAGAACATCGGCTTCTCACTCCCGATAAAGGAAGTGGCCCGCGCGCTCGCGAATCTGGGAATTTAACTTGTCGGGCCGCCGGGAATTGAACCCGGTCTACACGCACCCGAAGCGTGCGTACTACCGGCATACTCCGGCCCGGTGCGCTCCGCAGGGATCGAACCTGCGACCTTACGCGTGTGAAGCGTACGCTCTAACCAACTGAGCTAGGAGCGCGCAAGAGCACAATACCACATCGGGCTATCGGGAATCGAACCCGATCTACATGCACCCCATGCATGCGTACTACCGGTATACTATAGCCCGTCGCGAAGGAAGAATAGCACGATTCTTATTGTGATTATTCTTTCCGTAGCGACGTGGATACAAGCTTCGCTTATAGTCCGCCGTGTTCGCACTATAACGCATTCATGCTAAAATCGCCTCTGTTCGGGCCTATATGTAAGCATATAGTTCCTCGTTCGGAGCCAAAAGAAATGCTAGCATTTCTTTTGTTCCTCACTTCGGGCCTATAGTAAAGTGGTATTACGCGTCATTCGCATTGACGAGGCGGGAGTCCGATTCTCCCTAGGTCCACCGTGCGTTGAAGAAGAAAGATACTGGGCCTATATGTAGGCATATATGCCCTTCGTTCGGAGAGAATAATCACAAGAAGCTTGTGTTATTCTTCCTCACTACGGGCCTATGGTGAAGCGGTATCACGCGTCCATGGCATGGACGAAGTCGGGGTTCGACTCCCCGTAGGTCCACAAAATCAAAAACTCGCCGTGAGGCGAGTTTTTGATTTTGCGCGCCAAGATTAGCTCAAATGCGCCGAAACGAGCTTCGTCATCTCGAACATCGAGACCTCGCCCTTGCCGCCGAAGACCGGCTTCAGCTTGTCATCCGCGAGGATGTTTCGCTTATTCTTCGGATTCTGGAGATTATGCTTCTTGATGTACACCCAAAGCTGTTTGACCACTTCGGTTCTCGGCATCGGGCCTTTTCCGACAACCGCCTCCAATTCAGGAGAGAGGTTAAGCGGTTTTGAGAGCGCTGAATTTATTGCCATAATGAATATTACTTGTATTAAGACTAACTCCTCATAGTATATAGCATAAAACGGCTGTCCCTCCCCGGGGCTTGCACAATGGGGAGAAGGCGTATACTAGAGGCATGTCTTTTGAGGGCAACGGCGACGGCGGCGCAAGCGTCCCACCGCACCACGACATACCTCATTACCACGGCGATGAAGTGCGGGTGCTTTTCGTCGTCAGCGCCATCGTGCTCATCGTCGCGCAGTCCACCGGCGCCGAACTCCCGCTCTCCACGACTGGCGCGGTCGTCAGCGCGGTGCTTCTTGTCGTTACCGCCGGCATCACGAACCCGGCGCAGGGCTGGATACACTGGCTGAACGCATTCATCGCGGTGTACGGAACGCTTCTGTTCGGCATGAGCGCCGTTAACCACTACCGCGCAGGCATCAGCTTCTTTGATGCTTCATTCTCCTATATTGAAACACTCGCGCTCCTTTCGCTCATCGCGCTCTACTTCACCACGCGAACTATCCGCGGGTTCCACCTGAAGCCGAATCATCGTTAGTGGTATACTTGTTCGCATGTCGGTCCAGAGTTTTCTGCTCAATCAGTACGCGAAATGGAAGCTGAAGGACGTGCCGCCGGCGCAGCGCGAGCAGATGACCGCGCTTGTGACCAAGGACACTCAGCTTTTCAAAAAAATTGGCGAGGAGATAGAGCGGCGGAAGAAGGGGGGCGAGAGCGAGATGAAGGCGGCGATGGAAGTGATGAAAAAATATCGTACCGAGCTCTCCGTGCTCATGCAACAGAAATGACTACGACGACCGCTTTTATTGTTCTCTTCATCTTCTGTCAGGCGCTCGGCGCGTTCGTCGGCGCGGCATCGGCAGTCTGGGGCGAGATCGCCTACATCCGCGCCCTGCGGGACGGGAAGATAGACGCCGCCGAGCGCGCGCATCTGCGCAGTATCGCGAGCGGATTGCGCTTTGGCATGGTACTCCTCCTGCTCTCTTCGTTCGGCTTGGTCACGGTCGCGTATGTACTGCACGTGGCAGAGCAGCCGGCGCTTTCCGCGAGCTACTGGATTCTTATCGCGCTCGCGCTCCTTGTCACCTTCGTTTCCTGGGCACTCTCGCGCGGGCGCATTTCCTTCGCGCTCGGAAGCGCCGCCGCCTTCACCGGCTGGTGGTTCCTTGTCTTCCTCACGCTCGGAGAGATACCACCGCTCTCTTTCGGCGCCGCCGTCGCATTTTTCGTCGTCGCGACCGGCATGTTCTATGCACTGCTCCAATACGCGCGCATGCTCGCCTTGCACAAAAGTTGATTGAGCCTTAGGGTGCGTATATGTTGAAAATAGGAATTGTTGGATTGCCGAACGTCGGTAAGTCCACGCTGTTTAATGCGCTCACGAAGGCGTCGGTGCCGGCGGAGAATTATCCGTTCTGCACCATCGACCCGTCGGTCGGCGTGGTCGGCGTGCCCGATGCACGGCTCGGCGCGCTTGCGGAGTTTTCTCAAAGCGAAAAGGTCATTCCGGCGGCGATAGAATTCGTGGATATCGCGGGGCTTGTGAAGGGCGCCGCGGAGGGCGAAGGGCTGGGCAATCAGTTCCTCGCGAATATCCGCGAGACGGATGCCATTCTCCAAGTGGTCAGATTTTTCGACGATACGAATATCGTGCATGTGGACAATGTCGTGGAGCCGTATAAGGACATTGAGATCATCAATATGGAGCTGGTGCTCGCCGACGGGGAGCAGGTGCGCAAAAGGCGCGACAAGATCGTCGGCGATATTAAAGCAGGCCGTAAAGAATTCGTCGCCGAGGACACCGCGCTCGCGAAGCTGATGCAGGCCTTCACGGCGGGGAAGCTCGCACTCCACGCCGGTCTTACCGATGATGAAAAGAAACTCGTCGCGCACTTGAATCTTCTCACGATGAAGCCGATCCTGTATGCGTTGAATCGGAAGAGCGGCGGGCACAATTTGGATGAGCTTGCGGGCGGCCGCGCCGAGCGCGCGTATGAGCTTATTAAGACGCTCGGCGGGCAGTACGTCTTCCTGGATGCCGTGACCGAACGCGAGCTCAATGACGTTGCCGATGACGACCGCGACAATTTCCGCCGCGAACTCGGCGTCTCCGAGGACGGCCTCACCGGTCTCATTCGCGGCGCATACGAGACGCTCGGCCTCATTTCATTCTTCACCACCGGTACCGACGAAACGCGCGCGTGGACGATTCCGCGCGGGAGCACGGCGCCCAGCGCGGGCGCCGCCATCCACAACGACTTCCTGACGAAGTTCATCCGCGCCGAAGTGATTTATTGGGAAGATCTGCTCAAAGCCGGCTCCTACGCCGCCGCTCGCGAGAAGGGCCAAGTGCGCACCGAAGGGAAGGACTACGTCGTCCGTGACGGCGACGTGATGGTGTTCCTGCACGGCTAATGAAAGGACCCCTGCATGGGGTCTTTAATTTATGGTATAATGCGGCCCTATGGACAAACCCAAAACAACAGCAAAAGATTTCTTTTTGTGGGCTGGGGCAATCGTCTCGTTTTATTGGAGCATCATCGCGTATATCCTCCTTACGTTCGACTACATCAACTACACGTTCCCTAATCCGCTCTCCTATTATCCGATCGACCCGTACCAGAGCGGTATCAGCTACGAGATGGCTTCCATCATCGTGTTGTTCCCGATCTTCCTGCTTTTGATGCGCATTATTCACGGTGACATTGCGCGCGATTCTTCGCGGAAAGAGATCTGGGTACGCCGCTGGGCGCTCATCCTCACGCTTTTCCTCGCAGGAATCGCAATGGCTGTCGACCTCATCACACTCCTTACGACGTTCCTGAACGGCGAAGCGCTCACCACGGCGTTCCTCTTGAAAGTGCTTATCATCTTCCTCATCGCGGCGGGCGTCTTCATGCATTTCATCAGCGACCTGAAAGGGTATTGGGACGCGTTCCCCGCGCGGAGAAATATGGTCCGCATCGGCGTCGGGATTCTGGCGATCGCCACCATACTTGCCGGTTTCTTTATCGTCGGCACGCCGCAGGAGGCGCGCCTCGCGCGTTTTGACGCGCAAAAAGTGAGTGACTTGCAAAATATCCAGTCCCAGATCATCGGTTTTTATCAAGCGAAACAGAAATTACCGGATACGATTACCGACCTCAACAATTCTCTCAACTACGGTCCCGTGCCGGTGGATCCGCAGTCGGGCGAGCCGTACGTCTATCAGCCGGGCGAAGGGCTTTCATTCAAGCTCTGCGCAGTATTCAACGCCGAGAGCCGCGTTAATCAGGCGGTGTATCGCACCGAACCCATGGCGGTTGTACCGGCGGGCAGCAAGGGTGCGTTGCAAGATAATTGGCAGCACGGCGCAGGCCAAGTGTGCTTTGACCGGACCATCGACCCCGCGTTCTACCCGCCGCTCACCAAGCAGCCGTAACAAGGTTCAACCTTGGAAATAAGGTGACACCTTTGTATGGCATACGACCATCGCGACATAGAGAAAAAAGCCCAAAAGAAATGGGCTGGTCTTGATCTCTATCGCGTTGATCTCTCGGACGAAACGAAAGAGCCGTACTACTTGCTTGTCGAGTTCCCGTATCCTTCCGGCGATCTGCATATCGGGCACTGGTACGCTTTCGCGGTGACCGATATGTACGCGCGCTTGCTGCGCGCGCGCGGAAAGAATGTGCTCTTTCCCATTGGCTTCGACGCGTTCGGTCTGCCTGCCGAGAATGCCGCCATCAAGAATGGCGTCGACCCGAAGGAGTGGACCTTTCAGAACATCGCCCGCATGCGCGAACAACTCGCGAGCATGGGCGCCTCCTTCGATTGGAGCAAAGAGGTCATCGCCTGCGACCCGAGCTACTACCAGTGGACGCAGTGGCTCTTTACGAAGCTTTTTGAGCACGGGCTCGCCGAACACAAGCTCGCGGCCGTGAAATGGTGTCCCAAGGACCAGACCGTGCTTGCGAACGAACAAGTCATCGACGGCCGCTGCGAGCGCTGCGGCACCGAAGTCGTGGAGAAGCGGCTCACGCAGTGGTTCCTCAAGATCACCCAGTATGCCGAGCGTCTGCTCGCCGGACTGGACGCGCTCCCGTGGCGCAACGAAATAAAGGACGCCCAGCGCGCGTGGATAGGGAAGAGTGAAGGCGCGTACCTCGATTTTGAAGTTAGGACATCCGATGTCCGATACATTAAGGTGTTCACGACGCGCCCGGATACCGTCTTCGGCGCGACCTACGTCGTGCTCGCGCCCGAACACGCGCTCGTGTCGGCGCTGTTGCCAAGCGTTTCAAATACAAAACAGATTGAAGAGTATATCAGTGCAACGGCGAAGAAGACCGAGCGCGAGCGCAGTGAGAATAAAGAAAAAACCGGTGTGAAGCTTGATGGCGTCACGGCAATCAATCCGGCGACCAAAGAAGAAATTCCTATCTTCGTCGCCGACTACGTGCTGGCTTCTTATGGCACGGGTGCGGTGATGGCCGTCCCTGCGCACGACGAGCGCGACTTTGAATTCGCACAGAAATTCAATCTCCCGATACCGCAAGTCGTTTCCGCCGAAGAAGCGCGCATTCCGTACACCGGCGCCGGTACGCTCATCAACTCGGGCGAATTCACCGGCAAAAATAGCGAAGAAGTGAAGTGGGACGTCGTCGCCGCCGTGGGCGGAGAAAAAGCGACGCAATTCCGCATCCGCGATTGGCTCGTTTCCCGCCAGCGCTACTGGGGCTGTCCGATACCGATTGTCTACGACCCCGAAGGGAAGCCGCATATCGTTCCCGCCGAGCACCTGCCGTGGCTCCTGCCGACCGATGTGGACTTCACGCCGACCGGCAAGGCGCCACTCGCTTCGTCAGCGGAACTCAAAGAGCGCGTCACAAAACTATTCGGCGAAGGGTGGACGCCGGAATACGATACGCTCGATACGTTCGTGGATTCTTCGTGGTATTTCCTCCGTTACCTCGACTCGCAGGACGCGCACGATTTTTCCGATGCGGCGCTGATGAAAAAATGGCTGCCAGTCAATCGCTACTCGGGCGGGAGCGAACACACGACGATGCACGTGCTCTATGCGCGCTTCTTCATGAAGGCGCTCTACGACCTCGCGCTCGTCCCGGTGGAAGAGCCGTTTATGGAACGCTTCAACCGCGGCCTCATCATGGGCCCCGACGGGGCTAAGATGAGCAAGTCAAAAGGGAATGTAGTGAATCCCGACGAGTTCGTGCAGAAATACGGCGCTGATGCCGTGCGCGTGTACCTTGCTTTCATCGGTCCCTACAACGAGCCGGGAAGTTATCCGTGGAATTTGGACGGCGTTGCCTCAATGCGCAAATTCCTCGAACGCATCGCCCGCCTCGTCGATCAGAATAAAAAAGGACTTGCGATGTCCTTTTCGGAAAAGGACATCGCAAGTCCTGAGGTGGAGCAGGCGCTGGCGAAAGCGAGCATGAAAGTCGCCGAAGACGGCGACAGATTCAAATTTAATACCAGTATTGCGGCGCTGATGATTCTGGTAAACGAACTTGAGGCGTCTCCTTCCGTTCCGAAAGCCGCTCTCACGCAGCTCGCCGTTCTGCTCGCGCCGTTCGCTCCGCATCTCGCCGAACACCTCTGGGAACAGCTCGGCGGAGCGGGGAGCGTACACCAGCAACCCTGGCCGGCGGCGGCGCCTGCTACTGTAACCGAGAAAGAGGTCGTCATACAGGTAAACGGCAAGCGCCGCGGCTCTATACGATTGCCCGTTGACGCATCCGAAGCCGATGCTGTCGCGCTCGCTCGCGGGATCCCCGCCGTTGTTACGGCACTCGGCGGAAAGGAGCCGAAACGGGTGATTTATGTGTCGGGAAGAATCTTAAATCTTGTGGTATAATCCGGTCGCTTGACGCTTTATAAGGTGTTTGCTATAAATTAGACCACATGAAAAAGGCGAATTTAAGTGCAAAGCAAGGAAAGGCGAGCGTCGCCGCCGCTTCGTTCTCTTTTGACAGTGCGGCGCTGGTGAAGCGCCTCCTTTCTGCGGCGCCGGAGCGCGCCCGCGAAGTCCTCATCCGCCGTTTCGGCCTCGGCGCAACCCCCGCGCGCGAAACGCTCGAAGCGATCGGCGACCGTTCGAGCATCACGCGCGAGCGCGTCCGCCAGATCGAGGCGGCCGGACTTGATGCGATACGCGCGAGTAAAGTGTTCAAAGAATCCAGTACGGCGTTCGAAGAGATCGCGCGCTACATCGATTCGCTCGGTGCGATCGTCCCCGAAGAGACCCTTCTCGCGGCGCTCGGGAAGGATGAAAAAAGCCGCAACCGGTTCCGCTTTTTCCTTATGCTTGACTCGGCATTTTTCCGCGAACGCGAGACGAACGACTTCCTCGCGCGCTGGCACATCGATGCCGCAACCGCGAAAAATATCCATGATGCGCTTTCGAAACTCTACGGTTCGCTGTCCGATGACGAAGTCCTGACTGAAGCGGAACTGCTTGACCGGTTCCTCGATGAATTGAAGGGCGTGAACGATGCGTACAAAAATGAAGAGGTCCTGAAGCGCTGGCTGTCTCTCTCCAAGCACATCGGCTCTAATCCGCTTTCCGAGTGGGGACGCATGAGCGCTCCCGCTATCCGCATCAAGGGCATCCGCGACTACGCGTATCTCGCCATCAAGCGCCACGGCGCGCCAATGCATTTCTCCGCGGTCGCAAAAACGATCGGCACGCTCTTTTCCAAGAAGGCGCACGTGGCGACGACGCACAACGAACTCATCAAGGATCCGCGCTTCGTGCTGGTCGGCCGCGGGCTTTATGCGCTTACGGAGTGGGGCTACAAGCCGGGCGTCGTGCGCGACGTCATCCGCGAAGCGCTCCAGGAGGCCGGTCCGATGAAGAAGGACGAGATTATCAAGCAGGTAAAGCGCGCCCGCTTCGTCAAAGACAATACGATCCTCGTCAATCTCAACGACCCGCGTTATTTCAAACGCCTCAAAGACGGACGGTACGCGGCGGTATAATCCCTATGAACACGCGGCGCCTCTGGCGCCGCGTTTTTTGTTGCTATACTTCGTCCATACACTATGCTGCCGTTTTTTGAAACAGTGAAGGGCTGGCGGGACTCCGTCACGGATACGTTCGGTCTCCGATTTGAACCGTATCCCTTGCTCATCGCCAGTCTCGTGCTTCTGGCGTTCTCCTTTTTCGTCATGCCGAGCGTGGTTTCCTTCGCACTCTTCCTCGCGCTCTTCCTCGCACCCGTGTGGCTGCCGTTTTTGCTGGTGGGAGGCGCGCTCACGCTATGGCTCGTTATGAAGCGGAGCGAATTCATCGCCGCGCAAAAGTATATTCTTCTGGAGATAAAGCCGCCGCGCAATCTGGTGAAAACGCCGCTCGCAATGGAGGCATTCCTCTCATCCATCCACCTCACCGGAGGCGAAAGCAACTGGTACGCAGTCTGGATCAATGGCGGCACCCGCCCCTTCTGGTCTCTCGAAATAGCTTCCTTCGAGGGACAGGTGCATTTCTTCATATGGGGACGCGCGAATTTCCGCCGCATCATCGAATCCCAGATGTACGCCCAGTATCCCGGCGTGCAGATAGTCGAAGCGGCGGATTACACGCGGCTCATTTCGGCGACGCCCGAAGAGTGGGGCATGTGGGGCTGCGACTTCGTGCACACGGGCAAGGACCCCTTGCCCATCAAGACCTACGTGGAATACGGGCTCGACAAGGTGCAGAAGGAACCGGAACAAGTGGACCCCCTCGCGAACCTCATCGAATACATGGGCTCAATAGGGAAGGGCGAGTATCTGTGGCTCCAGTTCATCATCCGCCCCCACAAGGGCGAGAAGTACAATAAGCTCAACAAGAAGGGCAAGACCTATACGTGGAAGGATGAGGCGGAGGAGCTGGTCAACGACATCCGCAAGGCAACGCGCGACCCGTATGTCGACGTCGTGACGGGCGAGGAGCGCCCCGGATTCCCCAATCCGACGAAAGGCCAGGCGGAGAAGATGGCCGCCATCGAACGGAACGTATCGAAGCAGGCGTTTGACGTCGGCGGGCGCGGCATCTATCTCGCACAGCCGGGGAAGTTCAATGCCGTCGCCATTCCGCACATGATCGCGCTTTTCAAACCGTTCAGTTCCGAAGGATGGAACGGGATACGGGCGACGGGCTGGATGATGCGGTTTGATGATTACCCGTGGGAACTCGGCGTTACAAAATTGAAGGACAAGTATCGCCGCAAAATGGTTGAAGCGTACCGCCGCCGGCAATTTTTCTATGATCCGTTTTCGTACGGCGTGTCCAAGAACGACGTGATGGTGATGAGTACTGAAGAACTCGCGACTATCTATCACGTTCCTTCGCACGGCATCGAGACGCCGGGCCTTGAGCGCATCGCCTCGGCGACCGGCGAAGCCCCCGCCAACCTGCCGACGTAACGAGCATGGATTTTTTCGCACGGCATACTCCGCTGGTCGTGGCGCTGCTCGGCGCGATGCTCCTGGTCGTCGGCTGCCACGGTTTGTTCGCGGCGCCCGCAAACTTCCCCGGAGACAGCATCGTCAGCGTCGCGCGCGGCGCATCGGCGCCGGCGGTCGCCGAACAGCTCGCCGAAGAGCACATCATCGCGCATGCCTCGGTGCTGCGATTCATCCTGCGCGCGCTCGGCAAGAGCGGCAGCGTGCAGTCCGGCGCGTATCGCTTCGAGGCGCCCCAGAACGTATTCACCGTCGCTTCCCGGCTCGTGACCGGCGCATACGGCTTCCCGCCCGTGCGCATCACCTTCCCCGAAGGGACGACCGTGCGCGATGCAGCGCTTCTCGTCGCCGACGCGCTTCCTGAAATCAGCGCGGAAGACTTTTCCAAGGAGGCGCAACCGTACGAAGGGTATCTTTTCCCGGACACCTATGTCGTCACACCCTCCGCAGACGCCGCATCTGTCGTCGCGATGATGCGCGCGAATTTCGCTGTCAAGATCGCTCCGCTTACTCCCTCTATCGCCGCATCGGGGCATGCTCTTTCAGACATCGTCATTATGGCGTCGCTCGTTGAGAAAGAAGCGCGAACGAGCGCCGTGAGGCATATCGTGGCCGGCATCCTCTGGAATCGCCTGCGGCTCGGCATGCCGCTCCAAGTCGATGCGGTGTTTGGATATATTTACGGCCGCGATACCTATTCGCCCTCGCTCGCTGATTTGAAAGTCGATTCTCCGTACAACACTTACGCGCACATGGGACTCCCGCCCGGACCCATCGATAATCCGGGGGCTGATTCTCTCGATGCGGCCATACATCCGACGAAAACCGATTACCTGTACTACCTCACCGACAAGAACGGCGTGATGCACTACGCCACGACCTACGCCGGCCACCAGGCGAACCAAAGGAAATATTTGAGTAATTAGATTAGAATGCGCGGATGGACGTGCAAGGAAAGAACATATTCGTCGGGCTCTCGGGCGGAGTGGACTCCGCGGTGTCGGCGGCTCTCTTGAAGCGCGCCGGCGCGCAAGTGACCGGCGTATTCATCAAGGGCTGGTACCCGCCCGGCATGCCGTGCACGTGGGCAGAAGAGCGCCGCGACGCGATGCGCGTCGCGGCTCGCCTCCGTATCCCGTTCCTCACGCTTGACGCAAGCGCCGAATATAAGAAGGGCGTGATTGACTATCTCCTCGCCGAGTACCGCGCGGGGCGCACGCCGAATCCGGACGTGATGTGCAATCGCGAAGTGAAATTCGGCGCGTTCTACCGCTTCGCAAAGGCGCACGCCGCGGACGGCATCGCGATGGGACATTATCGCAGGGGTGAAAAAGACCAGAGTTATTTCCTATGGGCGGTGCCGAAAGAGATTCTGGACGCGACGCTCTTTCCGGTAGGAGAGATGGATAAGAGCGAAGTGCGCGCGCTCGCGAAGAAATTCAATCTGCCGGTGGCAGAGAAAAAGGACAGCCAGGGAGTCTGTTTTCTCGGGTCGGTTTCCGTCAAGGAATTTTTGGAGCACGAATTCGGCACCGATAATCCGGCGGTGCTGTACACCATCGGGCAGAGAGCCCGCGGCGGATATGTCATAGGAAAAGATGTCGAGAAAAAGGAAATTACGGTTTCGAAGACGCGTCCGGCAGGCGCACGGGAAATCTGCTTCACTGATGCGAATTGGTTCGGCGAGCCATCCGAGGCGACGGAGGCGCAGTACCGCTACCGCGGCCAGCGCATCGCCGGCCGCGTCGAGAACGGCCGTTTCGTGAGCGCCGCGCCGCTTCCCGAGATTCCTGCGCCCGGCCAATCCATCGTCTTCTACCGCTCTCATGAACTTGTCGGTGGTGGTAGTATTACGTCATGAACCAAACGCGTCTGTGGGCCGCCGCGACCATCATTGCGCTCGTTGTCCTCATCGGATTCGTACTTTCAGTGCCGCACACGCGCGACGTACCGCATCTGGCGTCCAATACGGAGACTCCGAGCATACCGCTCGTCACGCTCCACGATGTTTTCAGGAAAGGCGTCCACACCATTACTGGTTCGCTCGAAGCGCCGAACGCCTGCACCATGGTTTCCGCGGAGAGTCTGCTTCAGGACAATGCATCGAGTACGGGACGCATCCTCGTGCAGATCTCCATGCCTCCCGATGCGGGCGTCTGCCTCCAAGTGCCGACGCGCGCGACGTTCCAGACGACGATCGCGGCGCCCGTGCATCTTCCTATTGAAGCGACGGTCAACGGCTCCGTCGCGAGTACGAGCGTTTTATGACCGTCTTACCGATTATCAATAAAGCGGACGGGTCGACCGAAGTCTTCGATCCGGCGCGCCTCATCATGTCCCTCGAGCGTTCCGGCGCGGGTGCGCACACGGCGCGGCGCATAGCCGACACCATTACAGAGATGATCGTGCCGGGCATCTCCTCAAAGGAGATCTACACCCGCGCCTTCGCGCTCCTGCGGAAGGAAGCGCGCCCGGTCGCGGCCCGCTATGCGCTCCGGCGCGCCCTTCTGGAGCTCGGCCCTTCCGGCCATCCGTTCGAAGATTTCATTTCGCATCTTTACCGCGCGGAAGGATGGCAGGTCGAGACGCGGAAAGTGATACGCGGGGAATGCGTCTCGCACGAGGTCGATTTCTATGCGTCGCATGCGGAGAAAAAAGAATATCTGGCCGCCGAGCTCAAGTACCACAACGACCCGAGCTACAAGACCGACCTAAAGGTGGCGCTCTACGTGAAGAGCCGTTTTGACGACATCTTCGCCTGCGACCAGAGTGTCCGCGCGTGTCCGATCAACCGCGGCATTCTGGTCACCAATACGAAGTTCACGTCCGAAGCGATCACGTATGCCGAGTGCGCCGGCGTCGAGCTCCTCGGCTGGAGCTACCCGCTCCAGGAGAATCTCTTCATGCGCATGAGCCGCGCCGCGGTGTATCCCATCACCACCTTGACCGGCATCTCGCGCACCGAGAAACGGCTTCTGATCGAACACGGCGTCATCGCGGTGGATGAGATCGTGAAGGACCGCCGCCAGCTCGACCTGCTCCGTCTCCCAAGCTCCCGGGTGGGCGAGCTTCTCGCCGAGGCCGAGGGCCTCCTTGCACTTCCCGAAGTATCTCATCATACTGTCTCTCCATGATGGAAAACTTCTCCCTAAGCTCTTTTGTCGCCGGCGTTCTGTTCGGCCTCGTGCTCGCCGGCGTGTGGTTCCTCGGCAACAATGTCGCCCTCCTCTCCTTGCCGTCGTCTTCGCTCCTTGCGACGAGCACCGAGTCCAGAGTTCCCGAGAGCGGTGCAGTGGCGGTGACCGACCAGCCCGCCGGCAGCACGGTTACCGTTGCATCGGTTACGGTGCCGCCGCCGGGCGTCTGGGTCGCCGTGCGCGAAGTGAATGGAAGCGATTTGGGAAATGTGCTCGGCGCCGCGCGCGTAGGAGGTCCGAAGAGCGCGGTCTCCATCGCTCTCTTGCGCGCGACCGAGCCCGGCCGGACCTACGCGGTCGAGCTGTATCGGGACGACAATAACGGCGACTTCGACCCTGCGCTCAACAGCGTGTACGTCGACTTCGACACCGGCGCGCGCGTGGTCGCGTATTTCACCACCACCCCGTAGCATGGCCGCCGCCTTCAAAGCAAAATATACGCGCGGTCCGTTCGACCCGTTGTCGCCGGAACCGTTCAAGGTGAGCCGCTCAAAGCTCGACCTTTTTTCGGAGTGCCAGCGTTGTGCGTATCTCGATATGCGGCTCGGCGTGAAGCGCCCCTCAATGCCGGCTTTTACGCTCAACAATGCGGTGGACGAGCTCCTCAAGCGCGAGTTCGATATTCATCGCGCGAAGGGCACGAAGCATCCGCTCGTGGAGAAGTACGGCCTTGATGCGGTGCCGCTCGTGGATGATCGGATGTCCGAGTGGCGCGATGCGCTCCGCCGCGGCATCAGTTATCTCCACGAACCGACGAACCTGCTCATCCGCGGCGGTATTGATGACGTCTGGGTGAATCCTGCCGGAGAATTCATCATCGTGGACTACAAGGCGACCAGCAAGAAAATCGGGCCGAGCACCGAAGACGACCTGTATGATTCCTATAAGCGCCAGCTTGAGATCTACCAATGGCTATTCCGCAAGAACGGATTCGCCGTGTCGCCAACCGCGTATTTCGTGTACGTGAACGGAAAGTCAGATGCGGAGGCTTTCGACGGGAAATTGGAGTTTGATGTGGAGCTTATCCCGTACACCGGCAGCGATACGTGGGTCGAACCGGCCATCTATGACCTGAAAAAGATGCTGATGAGCGACGAGATTCCGGCGACGGGGACTTCGTTCGGCGGCGGACCGTGCGAATACTGTTCGTATCGCGAAGCGGCCGGGAAAATCCTTCAGGAACTGCATGCAAAAAATAAGAAAAAATAATTTTGCCGAGCGAGTCCGAGATGCCGTTCGCCAAATACCGAAAGGTGAGACGCGCTCCTACGGGGACGTGGCGCGGGCCATCGGGTACCCGGGAGCGGCGCGCGCGGTCGGCACCGTGATGAAAAATAATTATGATCCCACGGTGCCGTGTCACCGTGTCATCCGCGCCGATGGGAGAGTCGGCGAGTACAATCGCGGCGGCGAAGCGCGCAAATGCGAGCTGCTTCGCGAAGAGGGGGCGCTATGACGAACGAGGAGCTCATTTCCGAACTGAAAGAATCGGGAGCGATCCGGACGCAAGTCGTCGAGGAAGCGTTCCGTGCCGTAGATCGCGCGCAATTTGTGACGGAAGAATCAAAAGCCGCCGCCTATCTGGATACGGCACTGCCGATAGGCGCGGGGCAGACCATCTCGCAGCCGACCGTCGTCGCATTCTGCCTCGAATCGCTGCAGGTGCGTCCGGGCAACCGCGTGCTCGACGTCGGGAGCGGGTCGGGATGGACGACCGCGCTCCTTGCGCACCTCGTTGGCCCCGCGGGTTCGGTCATCGGCGTTGAGCGCATTCCCGAACTTGTCGCGTTCGGGGCGAAAAACCTCGGAACGTATGCGTTCGCACACGCGCATATCGAGCAGGCGGGGCGCGAACTGGGGAAGCCAGAAGCCGCGCCCTTTGACCGCATTCTTGTTTCGGCGGCAGCTAACGAGGTGCCGGACGAGCTCGCGCGACAGCTCACAGACGGCGGAAAGATGGTCATCCCGATACAAGACGCCATCTGCGTCGTCGAGCGCGCCGGCGAGCATTTCAAGACCGTCTGTCACGAGGGGTACGCGTTCGTGCCTCTCATCACGTAAGTATGGAAGTGAAAATAGACCCATCGTGGGCGCAGCATCTCTCCGGCGAGTTTGAAAAAGAATATTTCGCCGAGCTCACGAGGTTTGTGAAGAAAGAATACACGAAGGGGAAAGTATATCCGCACCCCAAGAATATTTTTCGCGCGTTTGACCTCTGCCCGTTTGAAAAAGTGAAAGTAGTGATACTCGGGCAGGACCCGTATCACGGAACAGGGCAGGCGAACGGGCTCGCGTTCGCTGTTGACGCGGATACGCGAGTACCGCCGTCCCTGCAAAATATATTTAAAGAAATAGAAAGCGATTTGGGAAAACCGCTCGTGCATACTGACGGCGATCTCTCGCGCTGGGCCACGCAGGGCGTCCTGCTCTTGAATGCAACGCTGACCGTTCGTGCGCACACCGCCGGTTCGCATCAGGAAAAGGGGTGGGAGCAGTTTACCGATGCCGTCATCCGCGCGCTCTCGGAGGAGCGCGCGAACCTCGTCTTTATGCTCTGGGGCAATTACGCAAAAGCGAAGGGTGCGCACATAGACCGCACGAAGCATTTGGTACTGGAAGCGCCGCACCCCTCGCCCTTTTCCGCCGCCTCCGGCTTCTTCGGCTGCAAGCACTTCAGCAAGGCGAACGAGTACCTCATTTCCCACAACGAAACCCCCATCGACTGGCTCTGATTACCAGATTTTCGCGCGGTCGGAAGGCGCGCGGTAGAGTTTGTCGCCCCTCGAAACGCCGAACGCTTCATAGAATTCCGGAAGATTTGAAAGCGGACCATTCACGCGGAAGCGCGGAGGAGAGTGCGGGTCAGTGAGCACCTGCATTTTTTCAATCTCGGGACGGCTATTCTCACGGTCAAAGAGCGAGAAGCCGAAAAAGAAACGCTGTTCAGGCGTGAGGCCGCCAATATCCGCGCGGCCGACCCTTGCGAGGTGCAGTCTGTAGGCATCGTAGGCAATCGAGGCACCGCCGAGGTCGGCGATATTTTCACCGAGCGTCAGCTGGCCGTTCACCCTGATGCCTCCCGCTACGGTATAGCCGTTGAACTGCTTCACAAGTACTTTCGCCTTTGCCGTGAAGCGGGTGCTATCGGTCCTCGTCCACCACGTCTTCCGGTTGCCCTTGCCGTCGAACTTGCATCCTTGGTCGTCGAAGCCGTGCGTTATCTCGTGGCCGATGACCGTACCGATAGAGCCGTAATTGAGCGCGTCGTCGGCATGGAGGGAAAAGAACGGCGGCTGGAGTATCGCGGCGGGGAAGACGACATCATTCAGGCCGTAACTGCAGTAGGCGTTTACTGTCTGCGGGCTCATGAACCACTCTTTGCGGTCGACCGGTTTCCCGAGTCGGCGAATGGCACGGCGGTGCTCGTATTCGCCCGCGCGCATGACATTGCCCGCGTAATCATCGGCGCGTATGACGAGGCCACGATACGTCTTCCATTTGTCGGGGTAGCCGATTTTGCGGCTCATAAGGTGCAGTTTCTGCAGGGCTTTCTTTTTTGTTGCGGCGCTCATCCAATCCAGACTCTTGATGCGCGCTTCATAAGCGTTGAAAAGGTCGGCGACGAGCGCCAGCATTTTTTGCTTTGCTTCAGCGGGGAAATATTCCCGTACATAGAGTTCGCCGAGAAGTTCGCTCAAGCCGCCGTTGACCACGCGCAGAATGCGCCGCCACAGGGGCTTCATGTATTTGGTGCCGGTCAGTACGGTACCGTAGAAAGCGAAACTTTCTTTTTCAAGCTCGGGGGTGAGGAAGGAGGCGAAATCGCCGATAACGTGGGTGCGCAGGTATGTCCGCCACGACTCGATAGGGAAGGTGGCGAGCAGGTGTCCGGCCGCCGCGAAGAAATCGGGCTGCATCACGACGACCTCCTTCGGCTCCGCACCGATGATTGTGAAATAATCCTGCCAGTGGATGTTTGGCGAAAGCTTCTTCAGCTGTGCGAGCGACTTTTTGTGATACGTCTTGTCGACGTCGCGCAAGTCTTCCTTCCTCATCGAGACTTTCGCGAGCGCGGTCTCTATCTCGAGGACAACCGCCGCTTCCTGTCGGGATTCTTTTTTGCGCCCCGCACGTTCCAAGAGCCGTACGAGATGCTTCTCATACGCGCGCCGCACACGCCGCGACTCCTTGTCATCCTTCAGGTAGTAGTCGCGGTCGGGCATGCCGAGGCCTCCCTGGCCCAGATGAATGATGTAGCGCTCGCTATTCTTCATATCTTGGTCGATGCCGATACCCCAGACGCCGCCCGAGCCGATGCGCGCGAGCTTCGCCATAGTATGGACGAGATCGCGCGGATTTCGTATCGCTTCAATACGCTTGAGCAGTGAATTGAGAGGAGCGAGGCCGCGCGCACGCCGTTCCTGCATGTCCATGCCGGAGCGATAAAAATCACGGATCATTTGCTCGGGGCCTCCTGCCTTCGCACGCTTCGTACCCGCCACTTTTTTCAAAAGGGTTTGGAGCTGTAGATCGGTCGTGTGGCGCAATATGATAAACGAGCCCCAGCGCGCCTCCGCTTTGGGTATCGGGTTCCGCTTCATCCACCCGCCGCTCGCGTGGTGGAAAAAATCGTCCTGCGGACGCACTGCGGTATCAATATCTCGCACATCGAATCCCAGCTTTTCCATTCCCGAATAGTACAGGAATGCAGTATCTCGTGCTATCTTTTTCCCATATGCAAGTCGCGGAGGTACGCAGGCGATATCTTGATTTCTTTCGTAAGCGGGGGCACGCCATCATTCCCTCGGCGCCCATCGTGCCCGAGAACGACCCGACCACGCTCTTTACCAGCAGCGGGATGCAGCCCCTCGTGCCGTATCTTCTGGGCCAGCCGCACCCGGAGGGTGTGCGGCTCGCCGACTCGCAGATGTCGTTTCGCGCCGAGGACATCGAAGAGGTGGGCGACAACCGCCATACAACTTTTTTTGAGATGCTCGGCAATTGGTCCTTGGGCGATTACTTCAAGCGGGAACAGCTTCCGTGGTTCCACGAATTTTTGACGAGTGTGGACGAAGGCCTCGGTCTCGCTCCCGAGAAATTGTTCGTGACGACGTTCTCCGGCGATGAGGAGAGCGGCATGGCCTCCGATACCGAATCGGGAGAAATTTGGAAGAGCATCGGCATTCCCGACGAGCGCATTTTTACCTATGGTGCGAAGAAAAATTGGTGGAGCAGAGCAGGCGTGCCCTCCAAGATGCCGGCCGGCGAGATCGGCGGGCCCGACTCGGAAGTGTTTTACGACTTTGGTACGCCGCATGACCCGAAATTCGGAGAAACGTGTCATCCGAACTGCGATTGCGGCCGCTTCGTGGAGATAGGGAATTCGGTCTTCATGCAGTTCATGAAGCAGTCTGACGGAAGCTTCACAGAACTGCCGAAGCGGAATGTGGATTTCGGCGGCGGCTTGGAACGCCTCACGGCCGCGACGCGTGGGGATGCGGATATTTTCATGATAGACGCATTCGACGCGGCGCGCGCGGTCCTCGAAAGGCGCTCCGGCGTGGAATATAAGGACATCGCAAGTCCTTTATCTGATAAAGGACTTGCGATGTCCAAACTTCGGTCGTTCCGCATCATTCTGGACCATATGCGCGCGGCATCGTTCTTCATCGCGTCCGGCATTCGCCCCTCCAATACCGAGCAAGGGTATGTGCTCCGCCGGCTCATCCGCCGGTCGCTCCGTGAGGCGGACAAACTCGGCATCAAAGACGCGGTGCTCGCCGAAGTCGCCGAGGGATTCGGCGCGGCGTACGCGGACGCGTATCCATTCATACAGTCAGCAACGCACAGCATCCGCGAAGAATTGGAGAAAGAGGAAGCGCAATTCCGGAAAACGCTTTCCAACGGGTTGCGCGAACTCGAGAAGATGGGGAATGCCATCGACGCGTTCATGCTCTTCACGACTTACGGATTTCCGGTGGAACTGACCGAGGAAATAGCGAAGGAACGCGGCGTTCCGCTTGATAGGGACGCACTGCGAGAGAAGATGGAAGCCCACCAAGCGCTCTCGCGCGCGGGCGCCGCGCAGAAGTTCGCGGGCGGACTCGCCGACCACGCGGAACAGACCATTCGCTACCACACCGCGCACCACCTG
The DNA here is from genome assembly GCA_018968865.1 of Patescibacteria group bacterium. The sequence continues at coordinate 21,572 of JAGWZP010000002.1, forward strand.
CTTCTCAAAGCGCTCCAGATGGTGCTGGGGCCGGACGTGCATCAGCGCGGGAGCAACATCACGAGCGAGCGTTTGCGCATTGACTTCTCCTACGGACAGAAAATGACACCGGAGCAGAAAGCGGAAGTGGAGAAGATCGTGAATGAGAAGATAGCCGAAGGACTTCCGGTTATTCGCACTGACATGAAGAAAGAAGAAGCCGAGAAGCTCGGCGCCGAACACGAGTTCGGCGCCACGTATCCCGACACGGTGTCGGTATATTCGGTCGGTCCGTTAGATAACGCATTTTCCATAGAGTTCTGTGGTGGTCCGCACGTGTCGAACACGAGCGAACTCAAAGGCACATTTAAAATTTTGAAAGAAGAAGCATCCGCCGCCGGCATCCGCCGCATCAAAGCGGTGCTAGAATGAACCGATGAGCTTCGCTGATTTTTTCCGAGACGAGAAAAAAAGTGAATCGGTCGTATTGATAGACATAGGAGCCGGCTCCGTTGCGGGTGCGTATGCGCAGTACGTCGAAGGCGAGCTGCCGGCTATTCTCTACACCGCGCGCCTTCCCATCGAGCCATGGGAGGACGAGTTACATGAGAAGGCGATGTTGCGCGCGCTGCAGGCGCTGGGCGATACGCTCATCCGCGAAGGCGCGCCGGCCCTTGCGCGCGCTACCGGCAGCGGCAGCGCCTCCGCCATCCTCGTTTCTATCGATGCACCGTGGCAAAAAACTTCGGTGCGCACCGAAGTATTTGAACAGGGTGAACCGTTCACCTTCACCCGAAGCCTCGTTGCCGCGGCCCTGAAAGAGACCAGCGTTGCGGCGCCGGGGCAGATGCTCGCCGACGAAAGCATCATCGGGACCATCCTCAACGGCTACGAGACGAATGATCCGTACGGAAAGAGGGCGCACCGTGCTTCAGTCGTCGTGCTCTCTTCGTTCATTGACGAGGCAGTCGCGAACAATATCATCGCGCTCTTGCGGGGCATCTATCACACGAAGCGCATCCTGCCCATCGCGGGCTCTTCGCTCCGCTTCCAGGCGATGCAGAGGGCGTTCCCGCATGAGCGCGATGCGCTTATTTTCGACGCCACCGGACCGCAGACGTCTGTCGCGCTTTTACGCAAGGGATTGTTCGTTTCTATTTCTGAAGTGCCGGCCACCGATACCGTCGAAGATTGGGTGGTACAGGTCGGCGATGAACTCGCCAAACTCGCGGGGCAGTACCCCCTGCCGCGGACGATATTCCTGCTCGCGCGCGAATCGGAGGTGGATGTCCTGCGGCAGGCGCTTGATACGACCGATCTCGCGAAGCTCTGGCTTTCGGACAATCCGCCCAAAATCGTCTCGGTCTTGGCGAGCCACATCATCGGGCTCGTGCGCCAGGCGACGACGACTCCGCCCGATCTCCTGCTCCTCCTTATGGCGCTTTTCCACCATAAGCGCGACCTTGGGGGAGAGGCGGCAGACTGATATACTATTTCCCATATGCGTACCCTTAACGACATCACTCCGCCGTCCCGCCGCAGAGAAGTAGAGCCAATGAGCCAAGCGGTCATAGCCAACCGCGAACGGCCGCCAAGATTCCCCTATACGATGCTGTTCGCCATCCTTCTCGTCATTGCCGCGTCTATCGGCGCGCTCTTCTATTTCTCCAGCGCCAAGGTTGACGTGACGCCGAATACCGTTTCCGCCGCGGTCCAAAGTTCGTTTACGGCGACCCAGAGTTCCGGCACCCTGCCGTTTGAGATCGTCACCGCGCAGAAGATAGCATCGCAGAGCATCAAAGGGAGCGGCACCAAGACCGTGAATTCCTCCGCTTCCGGGAACATCACCATTTACAACACCCAGACGAAATCGCAAAAGCTCATCGCGAATACCCGCTTTGCAACCGCCGCGGGGCTCATCTTCCGCATCCACACGGCGGTGACCATACCGGGCGGCACGCCGGCAAAACCGGGGAGCACCACCGCGAAGGTCTACGCCGACCAGGCGGGCAGTACGTACAATGTCGGACCGACGTCGTTCACCATCCCCGGTTTCGCCGGAACGCCGCAAGAGAGCGCGGTCTATGGCCGTTCTACAAGCGCGATGACGGGCGGCGCCTCGGGGACCGTGCCGGTCATGGACCCGGCGCTTGAAATGCAAACGAAGAATGCGCTGAACACGGCGCTCGCGCCGGACCTGCTCACGAGCATCCAATCGCAGATACCGCAGGGCTACATACTGCTTCCCGGCGCGGCGACCACCACCTTCGAAGAGCTTCCACCCGAACCTTCTTCCACGACCGGCATGGTCGCCGTGAAGGAGCAGGGCACGATGACCGCGATCATCTTCCCGAATGCCGCGCTCGCCAAGGAGGTCGCCACCTCGGTGACCGGCCTCGGCTATCAGGGCGAGGCGCTCACGCTCGGACCCGCGACTGCGCTCACGCTCACGCCGGACAGCGCTCTGCCGGACGCGAACACCTCCACCTTCTCCTTCCACCTTTCCGGCACGGCGTCGCTTATCTACACGGTGGATCCGACCCGCATTGCCGCCGCCGTGAGCGGGAAGACGAAAACGGCCGCCGAGGTAGCGCTTACGAACTATCCGGAGGTCAAGCGCGCGGTTATCATTCTCCGCCCGTTTTGGCGGCAAACCTTTCCCCAAGACCCTTCGAGCATCTCCATAACGGTGCTGAATCCCTAGCCGCTATTTGACGGCTCGAGAGACACCTGCTAGATTGATGAAGTACCTGCATGGAAGGCGATTCATAAATGAGTGAAGGCGAAGAGACAAAATCGACGGTGACCGGAACCGTTGAAGAAGTGTTGCCGAACTCGCTTTTTCGTGTTCGCCTTCCGGCCATTGAGGAGGGGGGAGAAGGCGAGCTTGTGCTCGCGTATCTTGCAGGGAAAATGCGCCTCCACCGCATCCGCGTCCTGATGGGGGATTCGGTGGAGATGGTGCTTGACCCGTACGGGGGCCGTGCGAGGATCGTGCGCCGATTAACCTAATACATTCACTTTTTACAATGAAAGTTCGTGCGTCTATCAAAGTTCAGCAGACTGGAGACCAACTCGTCCGCCGCGGCGGACGGCTCTATCGTATTAACAAGAAGAACCCGCGCCGCAAGGCGCGCCAGGGGTAATTTTTTTCGTATGCGTATTGCCGGCGTTACTCTTCCCGATACCAAGCAGCTCGCGTATTCGCTGCCGCTTATTTTCGGCATCGGCCCCACGCGCGCCCGCGACATTTTGAAGCAGGTCGGCATTCCTGCGACAAAGAAAGGGAGCGAGCTTACCACCGACGAGGAGCAGAAAATCCGCGCGCTCGCGGAGGGATTCACCATCGAAGGCGAGCTTCGCCGCGAAATCGGTCAGAACATCAAACGGCTGAAGGACATCAAGTCGGCGCGCGGCGACCGGCACAGCCGCGGGCTCCCGGTGCGGGGCCAGCGCACGAAGACCAACTCGCGCACGCGCCGCGGCAACGTCCGCAAGACGATGACCTCGGGCCGCCGTACGCTCGAAAAGACCTAATATGGGGAAGAAACGCATCATCAAGAAGAGCGGGAAGGGCATGGACCAGGGGCGCAAGGAGCGCGCCCTCTCAAAGGCGACCAAGCGCCACCTGGAGAAAGGCATCCTGCACATCGACGCGACGTTCAACAACACGAAGGCCATCCTCACCGACGAGAAGGGCAACGCCATCGTCTCGTCGAGCGCAGGCGCGCTCGGCTTCTCCGGCGCGCGCAAGTCGACGCCGTACGCGGCGGCGAAGGTCGGCGAGTTCCTCGGCGAGAAGGGTATGATGATCGGGCTCAAGGAGGCGACGGTCATCATCCGCGGCGTCGGCGCCGGCCGCGAGTCGGTCCTCCGCGCGTTCTCGGGCAAGGGAGTGCAGATCAAGTCCATCAAGGACGTGACGCCGGTTCCGCACAACGGCCCGCGCCCGCCGAAGCCCCGCCGCGTGTAATTTACATACTGTATGAAAACCGGACCACGATACAAAATAGCGAAGCGCCTCGGCGCGACCGTCTTTGAGAAAGCGCAAACGCAGAAGTTTGCGCTGTCTGCCGACCGCAGTGCGAAGAACAAGAAGCGCAGCCGCGGCCGCCAGAGCGAGTACGGCAAGCAGATGCTGGAAAAGCAGAAGGTGCGCGTCACCTACGGGCTCACCGAGCGCCAGTTCCGCAACTACGTGCGCAAGGCGCTTGAGGCGCACAGCGCCGCGCCGAAAGACCGCCTCCACGAGCTCCTCGAGCTCCGCCTCGACAACGTCGTCTGGCGCCTCGGCCTCGCGCAGACGCGGCGCGGCGCCCGCCAGATGGTCGCGCACGGCCACGTGATGGTCGGCGGCAAGAAGAGCCGTGTGCCGTCGCAGGCGCTCTCGGTGGGCGACGTCATCGCGGTGCGCGAGGGCTCCAAGGAGCACGGCGTACTCGTCGGCTTCGCGGAGAAGTTCGCCGAGCGCCCGCTCCCGTCGTGGCTCATGTGGGACGCGAAGAAGATGGAGGGCGCTGTGTTGGAGCGTCCGACAAGCTCGTCGGCCGATCCGGCGGGCGACCTCGTCGCGGTGCTCTCGTTCTACACGAGATAATCAGGTATAGTAGATTTCAGTATTAATTGGTAATTACGATTGCGTTATGGAATACCACATCACCCTACCGAGTAAGCCCCGTATCGTTTCTGAAGAAGGACTGCAGGGCGTCTACGAAATAGATTCGCTCTATCCGGGCTACGGGCACACGCTGGGCAACAGCTTGCGCCGCATTATCCTTTCCTCGCTCCCGGGCGCGGCCGTGACGCAGGTCAAGATAGAAGGCGTCCCGCACGAGTTCGCCACGCTCGACGGCGTCCGCGAGACCGTCATGGAGATTTTGCTTAACTTGAAGCGCGTGCATTTCGTGCTCCACGGCGACGAGCCGCAGACCATATCGCTTATGGCGAAGGGCAGCGGGGAAGTCACGGCAAAGGACTTCAATCTCCCGAGCCAAGTGGAGATTAAGAATCCGGAGCAGCACATCTGCGACATGTCGGGCAAGTCGGTGCTGGAACTTGAAGCGACGATTGAACGCGGACTCGGCTACGTCTCCCGCGAAGTGCTCACCAAGGACAAGGTGGACATCGGCACCATCGCGCTCGATGCGACCTTCACCCCCATCCGCCGCGTGAATTACGAAGTGGAGAACATGCGCGTCGGCGACCGCACGGACTTCAACCGCCTGCGCATCCTTATTGAAACGAACGGCACCATCGCGCCGCGCCAGGCGCTCGAGCAGGCGATTGAGACCATGATCCACCAGCTCCGCGCCGTCATCGGCTTCCAGGAGAACGAGCCGGTCGCTCCCGCAGGTTCTGCAAAGGCATCGGAAGGCACGACCGAAGCGACCAAGGTCAAGGTCGCCGATATGGGACTCTCGGCGCGCGTCGTCACTTCGCTTGAAGGTGCGGGCATTAAGTCCGCGGCCGGCCTCGCGCGCAAGACGGCCAGCGCGCTCAAGGAGCTGGACGGCATCGGCGAGAAGGCGATTGAGGAGATCTCGGAGGCGCTCGCGGGTCACGGCCTCACGCTGAAGCCTGAAGCCGAATAATTACCATGGCGTTTACTAAAAAAGCACAGACCTTCCATCGCGAGACCGGCCAGCGCGCGGCGCTCATCCGTTCGCTCGCGCGCTCCCTCGTGCTGGAGGAGCGCATTTCTACCACCGAGGCGAAGGCCAAGGCACTCCGCCCCTTTGTGGAACGGCTCGTCACGTATGCGAAGACGAATACGCTCGCGAGCCGCCGGCTCGCGATAAAGCGCATCCACGACAAGGAGGCGGTGCAGAAGCTCTTCGGCACCATCGGCCCGCGCTATGCGGACCGAAAGGGCGGTTACACGCGCGTGGTCAAGCGCACGGAGCGCGGGAGTAACGATGCCCGCAAACTTGCGTACATCGCTTTTGTCTAGTATGCATAGCACTGTTATGACCAGCAACACCAAACCAGCTCCAAGCACCTACACCATTGATGCGACCGACCGCACCCTCGGCCGCGTGTGTAGCGAGGCGGCGAGCGCGCTCTTGGGCAAGAAGTCGGTGCACTTCGCCAAGAATCAGGCGCTCCCGATACAGGTGACGGTCAACAATGCGAGCAAGCTCCACATCACTATCCGCCGCAAGGAGGGCAAGGTGTACACCCGCTACACCGGCCACCCGGGAGGACTCTATTTCACGACAATGGAAGAGATGATGGCGAAGAAGGGCATCGCCGAGGTGGTCAAGAAGACCGTGGACGGCATGATCCCGCGCAACAAGCTCCGCAAGTTGCGCATGAAGAATCTCGTCGTCAACGCCTAATAATATGCCGCTCAAACATTTCATCACCGCCGTCGGACGCCGCAAGACCGCTATCGCGAGCGTGCGCATGGCAAAGGCCGACAAGCCGTCGCTCATCGTGAACGGCAAGAATCCGAGGGAGTATTTCAAAACAGATTTGCGTGCGCTCATCGCTATTGAAGCGCTCGCGAAGGCCGAGAGCGCTGAGGCCTACGCTGTCACGGCGCATGTCTCGGGCGGCGGCATTGCCGCGCAGGCAGACGCCGTCCGCCATGCTATCAGCCGCGCACTCATCAAGGCGGAGCCGAACACGCGCGCGGTGCTCAAGGCCGCGAAGTTCCTCAAGCGCGACCCGCGCGCCAAGGAGCGCAAGAAGCCGGGCCTCAAGAAAGCCCGCAAGGCCCCGCAGTGGTCGAAGCGCTAAAAGCCAATTGGCTTTTTGGACGCGGAGACAGCCGGAGCGATGTTTCGCCAGCAGGCGAAACCGCGAGGCGGGGTCGCGGAATTCCGAGAGCGACGGCGAACGGAATATCCGTGACGTAAGCGCTAGATTCTCACAACCGGCTCTCGATTACGAGAGCCGGTTTGTTTTACCCCCGCTATCCGGCTCGGGAGGCGTGGAGGATTTGACAAATGAGTTGTAATGTGTATAATACTTTTACTCGTCATGGGACGAGCTTTTGAGAGGGAGATCTTTATGGGGACACTACAAGACGCTCTTCACACCGCAGGGGTTGCGTCAGAGAAACAAGTCTGCGAATTGCAGGCAGAAATCCAACTGCGGGCAGAGGTGGAGGCGGCACAGCGTCTTAAGCCGACGAAAGAGAAAGAGAAGAGACTCGGCATCTTGCGCGAGACCTCGTCTCCGGATACTTTCCGACGTGAAGCGCGCAAACTCCTGCTCCAGTGGCCCGACCTTGTGCAAGAATTGCTAAATATCGCGCACGCACAAGGCATGCACCAGAAGAAGGACAAGGGCGGCACTCGTCTTATTGCCAACCTGTACCAAGTGAGAGAATCACTTCAGCAGGCTGGATTGTCAGACGAAGCCAGGGAAGCGCTTGTCAGCAAGTTGTTACCCAAGAAGTAGGCTATACCCTAACCGTAAGGAGACCCAAAATATGAGTGCGCCCACACCGCAGCCGACGTAACGAATCGTCGGCTTTTCTTTTCGCGCCATCCTTAAACCCACCAAGGTCCACCCTCGACACATTCCACCCCCGCCATCATTCCGGCCCGGGCAGAACCATATCAAAATTCAAATCTCACTATCTACATCCGGTCGGAAAAGATAGGGAGATTCAGAAAGGCACCTTCCGCAAGATCCGCCCCCTTCACCGAATATTGTTATTACTAGACGGTCGTCGGTTGATAACAATATTCCCAACCCGAGGGGTCGGGGAGATTTCCAAGCTATTGAACCATTACGCAAAATTGACATACTGAATGTAATATGCTATTTTGCATATAGTCCAAACCCTATAGGGAGAACCAGATGTCCAAAGAATACAGTTTGCCGCTGGATGAAGCACAGGTCTTTTTCTTCGCGGAGATGATCGCCCTCATGTACTGCTCGGTTGTCAGAAGGGCCTGTCTAATGTCCATGTGTTCCGAAGCTCCGTTCGCTCCTGTTTTTCTGGAGACGGCATTACGGGAAAATCTTCGGGCGCTACTTCGCGAACCACTCCGCAATCCGTTTTTCCGAGGGAAGTTCACTGAATATTTCCAACGTCATGAACACGAAGACGTACGCGAAGTCGCGTGGGCATGGATGGAAGAGGTACTGGTTTGGGAAAGCTAGCCGTCACCAGCAAAAAGCCGCTGGGGACGGCTTTTTGTTTCCCTTCACCGCCCTCCGGCTCGGGAGGCGTGGAGTGATTTGACAAAAAGAGTTTTTAGTTATACTCTATGAGACAGATAGAAATCACTCTTCAAAGGAGTTTGACATGAACAGGTTAGTTTTGATTTGGGCGATAGCAACAACCGCTATTGCCGCCGCCCTTGGAATCTTGCACTTCGCAAATCCGTATCCGCTCATCCAGATCCCCGATAAAGGGCATCGGCTGTACGCCACTCCGGATGAGCGCACGAACGACCTCATGGTACATGTTTTCAGTATGGCCGGGATTAAGCCATACGGAACGTTTACTGCCGGTCCTCATCAAACGCTCATGCGTGACGGCGTCACCGTCCTCGCGTATGGGGAAGGCATCAAAGGGGCCGGAATCTCCTTTCCCGTGGACGACCCAATGGCCGCCGCGACATCAGCACGAAAATTCCTCGCGCAGAATGGCGTTCAATCGTCCATCATGATGCCGTCAAAGGAACTGGGCGATAAACTGGTCGTGCTACAGTTGCCATTCGGCTGGGACATCGCATATCGTCTCCCCGGCAAGGACATGCCCCCGCCGGTCTGGGAACGGAAGTATTAAGAATCGCCCTCAACGAAAACCGTTGGAGGGCGGTTTTCTTTTTCCTCATCCACCCTCCGGCTCGGGGAGGCGTGGAGGAGTTGACTTGACCCGGGCGCGGGACTAAAGTCTGTCCGGGTACGTTAATTTTTCGAGGAGAGCGGAGATGTCAGAGGGATCGTTGATGTTCAAAGATAAGGCGAGCGCTCTCGCGGCCATGAACCTCGAGATGGAACTTGAAAAGGCGGTCCGGTCGGGGATAAAGCTCACTCGCAGGAAATGGACCGGCATAGAGTTGGTGCCCCAAGCGCTCGAAAACAGAGCGGTGCCTATTATTCGGAAGATGTTGGCGGATATCAATCCGGAAGTGCTCGGTAACATCCCGAAGATGAACGCCAAGGTCATCTGGGAAGTCTATTGGTATTTGCAGATCAAGCCGGGCGGTGTGCGAATATCTTTCTTTAAGCTCCTCATCGAGCTCAACAAGAATCCGCACTTCGCTTCTATGTTCGCCTAAACGCCACCTCCGGGTGGCGTTCGTTTTTATTGACCCAGCAAAAAATTTCGGGCATAGTAGGCGCATGGAATGGAAAGGGGATGACATAGAGCCGGAAAACGTGATTGAACCCGACACTGAAGAAGCCGGGGAAGAAAAAGCCGAGGCGAAGGTGAAGAAGCTCCGCGACGAACTCGCCGCCTGCCGCAAAGAACGAACTGAATACAGGGACGGCTGGCAGAGAGCGAAGGCCGATTACGTGAACGCGCTCAAGCGTTTTGGCGACGACTCAAAGACGGCTGAACTGCGGGGTAAAGTGAAGGCCGTGGAGACGCTCCTGCCAGCCTTTGACGCGCTGGAGCGCTCCAAAGAGCACGGCGAGATTCCGGAAGGGTTCCTCGCCATCGCGAAACAGCTGGAGAGCGCGTTCGCTTCGCTCGGGCTGACAGCCCTCGGCGAGGTCGGCGAGAAGTTCAACCCCTCATTCCACGAAGCGCTCGGCCAGGACCCGACCGACGACAGCGAAGCCGACGACACCGTCACGGCCGTGCTGGAAAAAGGATGGAAGGTCGGCGATGCGGTCATCCGTCCGGCAAAGGTCCGCGTCGCACACTTTGCACGGTCGTAACGGGAAGCGTACAATAGTATCTCTAACTTTAATAAACGTATGGCAAAAATTCTTGGCATTGACTTGGGCACCACGAACTCCGCGATGGCTATCGTGGAAGGCGGCGAACCGCGCGTTCTGGAGAACGCCGAGGGCGCGCGCACGACCCCGAGCATTGTGGCGGTGGGGAAGACCGGCGAGCGCATCGTCGGCACCCTGGCCAAGCGTCAGTCGGTGACGAACCCGCTCAACACCATCTTCCAGATAAAGCGCTTCATCGGCCACTCCTTTGACGAGCCGGCGGTGCAGAAGGATAAGGCGTCGGTACCGTTCGAGATGCGCAAGACCGACACCGGCAGTATTGAGGTGAAGATGACCGAGAAGTGGTACCGCCCGGAGGAAATCTCCGCAATGATACTCGGCAAACTGAAGGCCGATGCCGAAGCGAAGCTTGGCGAGAAGATCTCCCAGGCGGTCATCACCGTCCCCGCATACTTCAACGACGACCAGCGAAGCGCGACGAAGGCCGCCGGACAGATCGCCGGACTTGAAGTGCTCCGCATCATCAACGAGCCGACGGCCGCCGCGCTCGCATACGGATTTAATAAAAAGAAAGACGAGAAGATCGCCGTGTTCGACTTCGGCGGCGGCACCTTCGACATTTCGGTCTTGGAAGTGGGCGGCGACGTCATTGAGGTGAAGAGCACTGACGGCGACGCGCACCTGGGGGGCAAGGACATTGACCAGAAGATCATCAACTGGCTCGCTGACGAATTTAAGAAAGAGAGCGGCATCGACGTGCGCGGCGACGCGCTCGCGCGCCAGCGCCTGGATGAAGCGGCCGAAAAGGCAAAGATAGAACTCTCGAGCGCGATGGAAACGGAGATCAACATCCCATTCCTCACGAGCGATGCTTCCGGCCCGCGCCACCTGCTCATCAAGATGACCCGCGCGAAGTTGGAAGAACTCTCGAGCGAGTTTATCCAGCGGGCGATGGACATCACGAAGCGCGCGATGGAGGCCTCGCCGTTCAAAGTGCCGGAGATCAACGAAGTCATCCTCGTGGGCGGCCAGACGCGTATGCCCGCCATCCAGCAGGCCGTGGAGAAATTCTTCGGCAAGAAGCCGAATATGACCGTGAACCCGGACGAAGTGGTCGCGATCGGCGCCGCGATCCAGGCCGGCATCCTGCAGGGCGACGTGAAGGATATTCTGCTCGTGGACGTCATTCCGCTTTCGCTCGCCATTGAGACGATGGGTGGCGTCGCCACCAAGCTCATTGAGCGCAATACGGCGATCCCGACCTCTCGCTCGCAGACCTTCTCCACCGCCGCGGACAATCAGCCGTCGGTAGAGATCCACATCACGCAGGGCGAGCGCGCGATGAGCGCCGACAACAAGTCCTTGGGCAAGTTTATGCTGGACGGCATTCCGCCGGCGCCGCGCGGCATGCCGCAAGTGGAAGTGACGTTTGACGTGGACGCGTCCGGCATCCTGACCGTCACCGCCAAGGAGAAGACGACCGGCAAGGCGCAATCCATCAAGATAACCGGCTCCACCGGCCTCTCCAAGGACGACATTGCGAAGATGCAGGCCGACGCCGAGGCGCACGCGGAAGACGATAAGAAACGCCAGGAGCTCGTGGAAGCGCGCAACATTGCCGACCAGGCCGTGTACGCGGCCGAGAAGGCGATTAAGGACCACGGCGAGAAGGCCGGCGCGGAAGTGGTGAAGGACGTGCAGGATAAGATTGACGCCCTCAAGACCGCGCACAAGAGCGAAGACGTCGACACCATCAAGACGGCAACCGAGACGCTCTCATCGGCGCTCTCGAAGATTGGCGAGGCGATGGCGAAGGCCCAGACCCCGCCGGCGTCTGACGCCGGTGGCACGCCGCCTCCGCCCGACGCTCCGGCAGGCCCCACCGACGCCGAATTCAAAGAAAAGCCCTAAGTATGGCAAAGGATTATTACAACGTGCTCGGCGTGGACCGCAAAGCGAGCAAGGACGACATCAAGAAGGCGTTCCGGAAGCTCGCGCACAAGTACCATCCCGACAAGGGCGGCACCGACGAGTCCAAGTTCAAGGAAATCACCGAGGCGTACTCGGTCTTAAGCGACGACAAGAAGCGCCGCGAGTATGACGCGTACGGGCAGGCGTTCCCGGGCGGGCATCCCGGCGCCGGAGGCGCCGGGGGGAATCCGTTCGGCGGATTTGATTTTTCCCAATTCCAGCAGGGATTCGGGAACGGCGGGAATGTGGAGTTCGATTTCGGCGACATCTTCGGCGATATGTTCGGCGGCACGCGCGGCCAGGCGCGCGCGCCGCGCGGCCGCGACATTTCCATTGATTTGGAAATTCCGTTCAAGGACGCCGCCTTCGGCACGACCCGCACGGTGCTTCTCACCAAAGTCTCCACGTGTACGCTCTGCAAAGGTAGTGGGGCGAAACCCGGCACTGAGCTGGAAACCTGCACAACCTGCAACGGTAGCGGCCGCGTGCACGAGACGCGTAATTCCATACTCGGGCAGTTCACGAGCGTGCGCACCTGCGCCGCCTGCGAAGGCACCGGCAAGATACCGAAAGAGAAGTGCCCGGAGTGTAAGGGCCACGGCGTTCACCGCAAGCAGGAAGAAATCAAGGTGAACATCCCCGCCGGCATAGACAACGGCGAGATGATACGCCTGCCGGGGCAGGGCGAAGCCATTAAGGCCGGTACCGCGGGCGACCTCTACGTGAAAGTCCACGTGAAGCCGCACGCGACCTTCCGCCGCGACGGCGCGAATCTCATCATGGACCTGCCGGTGAAGCTCACTGATGCGCTTCTTGGCACTACCGTTTCCATAGAAAGTCTGGAAGGGAAGACGCTTGAAGTGAAAATCCCGCCGATGAAGCGCGCCGAAGAGCTCCTACGCGTAACCGGCAAAGGCATCCCCGAGCAGGGCGGCCGCGGCGACCTCATTATCCGCTTGGAAGTCGCTCTCCCGCACAAGCTCTCGGGCAAAGCCCGTAAAACGGTTGAAGACCTCAAATCCGAGGGGCTCTAACCTACGCCGCGGCGCCTTGGAGCATCCGGAGCTTTTCAAGCCCGCGGTGCGCCTGGACTGCTGTCGTGTTTTTAGATTGCCCAGAGATGAGCGACATCTCTTCGAGCGAGAGTCCCTGGACGTAGCGCATGCGCATCACTTGATAACTTTTGTGGTATAATGAGCTCGCAGACACAATGCATATCCGATCTGCCATTGAGCAATTAGGATATTCTCCTCACGAAGTGAAGGTCTACCTCGCCACCCTTGAGCTCGGCGGGAGTACGGCGACGGACATCGCCGAGAAGACCCGGATACCCCGCACCACCGTCAATCTCATCATTGATTCATTGCATCAAAAGGGATTGCTCAATGCCTATGTCCAGCGCCGAAGGAAGATATGGGCTGCAGAAAATCCGAACAAACTGCTCATCCGCCTCAAGGAACGCGAAGCCGCGTTAAAAGTAATTCTCCCCGAACTTCAGTCTCTCCAGCGGGACACCGGCGCAAAGTTGACCGTACGCACGTATACCGGAGCGGAAGAAATCAAACAGATCATGAATGACATTCTTGAGACGAAGCACCGCTTGTCGGCGATTCATCCGTGGGATGACTGGGTGGCGCTCCTGGGGAAGTCGTATATGGATGATTTCATAGAAAGCCGCGTGCGGAAGAACATACGCGCGCGCCTCCTCGTACCCAGAACGAAGACGACGTTCGCGCTGAAAGAAAGAGATGCAAAAGAGCTTCGGATAACGCAGTTCCTGCCGAATTCGGTCGCCATCAATAATTCCAATTTCATATACGGCAACAAGGTCGCCATCATTTCTTTGAAAACGAACCAGCCCGTAGGGATATTGATTGAGAATAAAGATTTCAACCACACGATGAAGGTTCTCTTTGAAAGCCTCTGGCGGCAGAGCGGGGGAGCGTAACGGCAGGGTGTATACTTCTTTCATGACCGCCACATCGACGACCGGTGCAATCGCTCAAGTGAACGCGCTCGCGACGCATACGGCGTTCACGATATGGAACTCGGCGAGCGATTTTCTCGTCATCATCGTCCTTTTTGGCGTCTTCTTCCTCTTCGCGTGGTATATCGGGCGCGCCACGCTTCTCTCGGTCTTGCTTGCATTCTATGCGGCGTATGCCATCTACGAGATGTTCCCGTATATCTCCTATCTCCCTTCGGCGCCTGCGCTGACCGCACTCCTCTCGCACGTCGCCCTCTATCTCGGCTTATCCTTCGTGTTCTACATCATCCTCCGGCGCGTCGTAGTCTCTGATTTTCTGTATGTCGGCATCGTGGGGACGATCGTACTCGCATTTCTCGCCGCGACTTTCCTCATCGCGCTCGCGTACCACGTGTTCCCCGTGGCGGATGTGTACCGCTTCACACCCGCCGTCGACGCACTCTTTGCGCCCAAGGCTTACTTCTTCTGGTGGTTCTCGGCGCCCGCCATCGGCCTCTTCTTCCTCGCGAGATAACACTCATCATGGAGGAAACTGACGGTGAGAAAAACGAACCAGTATCGCTTCGGGAAGGGTTTACAGGTATTTGGCGCCATGCACGCGAGTATCGTGGGACGATACTCCTGCTCTGTACACTTGGCATTGTATCGGCAATAGCGAATGGTTTTGTGCCATACGTCACAGGACGATTCTTCGATACTCTTATCGCGCTTTCGAGAGGCCAGGTGGAATACGCGGCGGGACTACCGTACTACGTCGTCACGCTTCTCGCGTGGGCTTCGATACGAGTCATCTCCGACGCAGTGGACTGGTGGACTGACCGAAAGCGGCGTTGGTTGAGTACGAATCTGCAGCTCGGCACGCAAGCGGAAGGGTTCGTGCATCTGTTGCAACTGCCGCTTTCGTTCCATACCCAGGAGCACATGCAGGCGATATTCAGCCGAATCAGTAGCGCCTCGTGGCGCATGACAAGCATCGTGAGAACACTCATCGAGATCACTCCGCAGCTTCTCTCGGTCATCATCGGCATTACGCTTGCCTTAAGTATCAACACGACGCTCGCAGAGATACTCTTGCTCGGCATTGTTGCGTACGGGATAGCGCTCGCGATACTTTTGCGCGGCACCGCTGCCACAGACCACCGTGCGCATCGGATGTGGAATGATCGCTGGAACGATGCCGCCGCCGCAGTTGAACAATCCGCAGCCGTGAAGCAGGTCGCCGGCGAGCCGTATGAAATAGGGAGGATACGAAAGACATTGCGCGGGGATGCCGTCGACTTGTGGTATAAGAACGAACTTAATTGGAACCGCGTCAATTTCTGGCAGCGCATAACGGTCTTCTTCACTCAACTGGGAATATTCATTGTCTCGGTTCACTACGTCGGCAATGGGCTCATAACAGTCGGCCAATTGGTCGCTATCAACGGCTATGCACTTATGTTTTTTGGGCCTCTTGTCTCACTCGGGTACGGCTGGCAGGTGTTGCAAAACGGCATTACGGCAGCCGGTTCACTCGAACGCATTTTCAATAAAAAACACGAAACATACCATCCGGAGAACGCCAAAATGGCCGGTACGACACGGGGATCCGTTGAGTTCGATGATGTCTCGTTTAATTATGAAAATGTGCCGGAAGCCATTCTTTCTCACTT
>JAGWZP010000028.1 GCA_018968865.1 Patescibacteria group bacterium
CGGCCACGGGTGCGAGGATGATGCCGACCACCGCGAGCACCATCACTATCGCATTTCCGTTTCCCCTATCGTCCCGCCGGCCTCCGCCCCACACCGACATGCGCAGGAAGATATTCGCGACGATGGCGACGAAGCCCGCAAGCACCACGGCAACGGTCATGAGCAGTATGTCGCGGTTCTTGATATGCGAGAGTTCGTGCGCGATGACGCCTTCGAGCTCGCTCCGCGTCATCATGGAGAGGAGACCGGTCGTCGCGCAGACGACCGCATGCCTCTCATCGCGACCGGTCGCAAACGCGTTCGGCGCCGGGTCGTCTATGACGTAGAGCTTCGGTTTCGGCAAACCTGCCGTGATGGCGAGGTTCTCGGTCACAGTGTAAAAGTCAAAGAATTCCTCGCGCGACGCCGGCCGCGCGTGGTTCAGCGAGAGCACGAGCGTATCGCTCGCCCAGTAGGCGTAAAAGTTCGTCGCGACGGCAATGATAATCGCGATATAAAGAATGAGTGGATTGCCGTAGTACCACGAAATCGCGTACCCGACTCCCGTCACCACGACAAGGAAGCCGACGATAAGCATCCATGTCCGGAAGACATTGCTCGAGCGCTGTTCGTAAAGATTCATACTTCGTTGTATACCTCGACCCGGTTCCGTCCGCCGCGCTTCGCCGCATAGAGGGCTTTGTCGACATGGTTGTACAGCGTCTTCTCATCGGTCGAGTCCTGCGAGGAAATGACTCCGAAACTTGCGGTAACCTCCAGTTCCGGATAATTGCTGAATGTGAGCGCCGCGATTTTTGTGCGAAGTTCTTCCGCGTGGCGCGCGGCGACCGATACGTCCGCTCCCGGCAAAAGTACCATGAGCTCTTCCCCGCCGACGCGCGCCACCGTGTCCGTTTCGCGAACCGATTCCAAAAGGAGCCCGGCAACCCTTCGGAGCACCTCATCGCCCGCCGGGTGCCCGAGCGTATCGTTCACCTGCTTGAAATGGTCGATGTCGATGGAAATAAGGGAAACTTCTTTGAGCGGTTCAATGCCTTCGCGCTTCTCCTCCACTTCTCCGCGGATCATCTTGAGCGCCTGTTCAAACTCACGCTCAAAAACTTTGCGGGTGCTCGCTCCCGTCAGGTGATCGATGCCCTGCTGTTTATCCCGCTCTTCGAGTTCCCACTCAAGCAGTCCGATCTGCGCATCCTGCACCTCCTCCGTACTGAGTTCCTTCGCCTTTGGGACCCATTCCGCTCTTGGGGATTCCATGTCGATGCTAGAACTGCACCTTCACCGGTTCGGCCGCGGCCGCGTCGGCGGCCGCAAGCTCAAAGAGGTCCATCGGCGCGAAGTGGAACGACGAGGCGATGACGTTCCCCGGGAAGGACTGGAGTGCGGTGTTGAGCGCCATCACGGTCGTGTTGTAGAAGCGGCGCGACGCTTGGATCTTGTCTTCAGTATCGCCGAGCTCTTTTTGCAGCTGAAGGAAGTTCTGGTTCGCTTTCAGGTCCGGATATGCTTCGGAAACGGCGAAGAGCGACTTCAGCGCACCCGAAAGCTGATTCTCGGCCTGCGCTTTATCCGCCGTGCCGGTCGCGCCCATCGCGGCCGCGCGCGCTTTCGTCACATTTTCAAAAGCGCTCGACTCGTGCGCGGCATAGCCCTTCACCGTCTCCACGAGATTCGGGATAAGGTCATACCGGCGCTTCAGTTGCACTTGGATATCGGCCCACGCCTCCTTCGCTTGGTTCACAAGCGTGATAAACCGGTTATATGCGAATATCGCCCAGAGCATGAGTACCGCAAGAATGATGAGAATAATGGTGGTGGTAGACATGAATGAAGTATATACCGTGTATGGTAGGATTCAAGCAAAACCATAGTAATCAATATCAAATCTTTATGAACAAAACCAGCATCGGTGTCGTCATTGTTTTGATCGTTATCGCAGGCGGTTGGTATCTACTGAAAGGAACTTCCGGAAATATGCCGGCAAGCACGACGACTGAAGCGCCGGTGACGACCACGACGACAGCGGCAACCACGACCGCTGGCGTTACGGTCACCTACGGTGCTCAAGGATTCTCGCCCCAGACCGTCACCGTACCCGTGGGAACAACGGTGACCTTTGTGAGCCAAGGCGCCGATGAAATGTGGATCGCATCCGACCCGCATCCGACGCACCAGGGTTACGACGGCACGACCAAATCCCAGCATTGCGCCGCCGGCTATAGCGGCCCAACACCGTTCGACGAGTGCTCAACCGGGATGAGTTACAGCTTCACCTTCACCAAGGCCGGCACCTGGGGGTACCACAACCACGGGAGCGCGGGAGACAAAGGCACGGTTATCGTCACCTCGCCCTAATAGTATGCGACGCGAACAACTTGTGTACGTGACGCTCCGTATCGGCGCCGCGTTCACTTTCTTGTATCCGCCCCTGCGGGCGTTTTCGGACCCAACCTCGTGGCTGAGCTATTTCCCTCCCTTTATCCGCACACTCCCCATCAATTCGCTTGTACTCCTGCACGGATTCGGCGTGATTGAAGTGGTACTCGCGCTCTGGATACTCTCCGGGCGGCATATCCGCATCCCGGCGGCGCTCGCGACGCTGATGCTTGTTGCTATCGTCGTGTTCAATTGGGCCGACCTTGATATCGTCTTCCGCGATCTCTCCATCGCCTTCATGACACTCGCACTCGTCCTTTGGCCGGAAAGACCGCTTGATGCTTTTAACGAAGTTGCGTAAGGAAATAAATCCCTATTGGCAAGCACCAGGTAAGCCAATCGACGATGCCTTTTCGCCAGAGCTGGCGATAGGTCCGGCGCTGGAGATAGAACTCCTGGAATGAAATGAACAGTATGGCAGCAATGAGGAACGCGGGGAGCGCGGCTGTACTCCCGAAGAGCGTCTCCGAAAGATAGGCCGCGCTGACCAGAAAGAGGATGGACCCGGCAAGATGAAAGACTTGCCGGTAGGCATCAAGTTTGAATCCATAATGCCCGGCGCCGTACATCCGCTGGTATCGCGCAAGCGTCGCATTATAGGAACGAATGCCCCGCACCCACTGCCCTTCCACTTCCGTCCTAAACGGATAGACATGGTCCGGCAGTACCACGAGCGCGTGATAGAGGCCGGAGCGTCTTTTCTGCATCTTTTCAGTATACTACGATGATGAATGCCGAAGATCCTATTGAGAAGCATTTTACGCGGCTCAAACCGGAGCAGAAGCGGGCACTCCACAAACTTGGGATACGGACCGTTCGCGACCTCCTCTACCACTTCCCCGCCCGCTATGAATCGAGCGGGGATGTGGGGACCATTGCCGGCATACAGGCCGGCGCCGAGGTGACGCTCTACGGCACCGTGAGGAAACCGGACATCAGGAAGACGTGGAAGAGCCGCCGGCCCATCGCCGAGGCGTGGCTCGAAGATGCCTCGGGACGGATCAAGATGATGTGGTTCTCCCAGCCCTATATCGCGAAATCGCTCCACGACGGCATGGTCGTGAAAGTGAGCGGAAAGGTGGCCGGAGCGGGGGCAAAGATCTATCTCGCGAATCCGGCTATCGATAAGTCACCGGTGGCGCCGGAAGAAATTCACGATTCCCTTTTTGTGAAAGGGGTCGAGACGGACAGAGCGCTGTATCCGGTCTACCCCGAGAGCCAAGGCGTCTCGTCGCTCTGGCTCATGCACGCGATACGAAAGGTTTTTGAAGCGAAGGCGCAGGAGATGATTCCCGATCCTATTCCCTCCGAGATCCTCGCGCGCTACCGGCTTCCTTCTCTTTCGTCCGCACTGGTGTTCATGCATGCGCCGCAGAAATTGTCGGACGCCGCGGCGGCGCGCAAGCGATTCGCCTTTGAAGAAATCTTCGCGCTCCAGATCGTGATGCAGAGACGCCGCCGCGCCCTGCTCGCCGAAACAGCGCTACCGGTGGCGGTCGACCGCGCCGCGCTCGCAGGCTTTGTCGCGTCGTTCCCCTTCCCCGCAACAAGAGCGCAGATGCAGGCGATCGACGCCATTGTCGGCGATTTTGAGAAAACGCACCCGATGCTCCGCCTGCTCGAAGGCGACGTGGGAAGCGGCAAGACCGCGGTCGCCGCTGCGACCGCGTACCTCGTCGCCACATCGCTCCCGACCGGAAGAATCGCCGGCACGCTTCAGGTCGCGTACCTCTGCCCGACTGAAATCCTCGCGAAACAGCATTTCTCCACCTTCGTCTCGTATTTCCGCGACCATCCCATACCTATCGGCCTCATCACGGGAAGCGAATGCCGCAAGTTTCCGTCAAAAGTGCGGTATGAAGAATCCGCCAAACTCTCCAAAGCGGCGTTTCGGAAAATGGTGGCGAACGGTGAGATACCGATCGTTATCGGCACACACGCGCTCATTGAGAAGTCGCTTTCGTTCAAATATTTCGCCTACGCCATCATCGACGAACAGCACCGCTTCGGCACCATGCACCGGCAGAAGCTCGCGACCAAGGG
This sequence comes from Patescibacteria group bacterium, assembly GCA_018968865.1. Next base: position 4,477 of record JAGWZP010000028.1, read on the forward strand.
CGCCATCGCGCCGCACCTGCTCTCCATGACGGCGACGCCCATTCCGCGCACGCTCGCGCTCACGCTTTACGGCGACCTCGACCTCACGCTCCTTGATGAAATGCCGGCGGGGAGAAAGGCCGTTATCACCGCGGTACTCGAGCCGAAAGAGCGGGAGAAGGCGTATGAGCGCGTGCGCGCCGAGCGCGTGCGCGGCCATCAAGCGTATGTCATCTGTCCGCGCATCGACGAGCCCGATCCGGCCAAAGAGCTCGCGCTCCAGGCGAAGTCGGTCAAGGCGGAAGCGGCGCGGCTGAAAAAAGACATATTCTCCGATGCGGCGGTAGATATCCTGCATAGCAAGATGAAGCCGTCTGAAAAAGAAGACGTGATGAGACGATTCGAACAAGGCGAGATCGATATCCTCGTCGCGACGTCGGTCGTGGAAGTGGGTGTGAACGTCCCGAACGCCACTGTCATCCTTATCGAGGGTGCGGAACGCTTCGGGCTCGCCCAGCTCCACCAGTTGCGCGGCCGCGTCATCCGCTCCACGCACCAGTCGTACTGCTTTGCGCTCCCCGAATCGTTTGGCGAAACAACGCGCGAGCGGATGAAAGCATTTATGCGTGCGAAAAACGGTTTTGAACTCGCCGAATACGATTTGGCGCTCCGCGGCGCGGGCGAACTTGTGGGCGGGCGGCAGTGGGGCGTCTCCGACATCGCGATGGAAGCGCTGAAAAATCTCAAGCTGGTGGAAGCCGCCCGCACCGAGGCCGCCCGCCTCGTCGCGAGCGATCCCAATTTACAACAGCACCCCGCTCTCGCCGCGCGCGCCCGTACCGCCGATCGCGAGATGCATTTGGAGTAAGCGTGCGCTACTCTATAGCCAGGCATCTCTCAATTGGTTAGAGCATGAGCTTACAGCCAAAGAAGCGAGCCAATAAACAAGCGCCCATAGCTCAATTGGTTAGAGCACAGAGCTTATACCTCTGCGGTTCCACGTTCGAGTCGTGGTGGGCGCACAAGTTGTAGCTTGTTTATTTCGAGCGACTGCAGGATGTGCCCCTAGGTATAACCTCCGCGGTTCCTGGTTCGAGTCCAGGCACGCCCACAATAGGTTGATTACACTGGTACACAATGGTATCGTGCGGTTTGCTGTTGTTGTACATTTTGTTTCTTTAACTAACCGTTGTAGAGGGAGAATAAAGTAATGGCTGTTCCAAGGAAAGCAGAGCGTCAAACAAGGCTCGAAATAGCTCGAAATCAGGTACCGGACACCCGATACAAGCCCCTCGGCCTCAGATCTGTGGGTAATGGTGGATATTCGTTCGAACCTACATCATTTCGGGAGCCCAGCGTTCCACGTGTCGCTACGCGAACAAAAAAGAAAAAGAAATAAACGAGGAGAAAGGCCTCACGAACCTCGAGCTTGCTCGAGGTTTTGTATTTCAAAGCTCAACCGGCGCAAGCACGCTCCCCTCCTCTTCCCGTTTCTTCGGCGTGATGCCGTTTGCAATCAAAATCTTTTCGAATTCAGCGCGCTCAATGGTCTCCTTCTCGGTGAGCTCCTTCGCGATGGCGTCCAGCGCCCCGCGATGCTCGTGGATGATTTTCGTCGCGCGCGCTTTCGCCTCGCTGATGATGCGGGAGACTTCGGCGTCGATCTGCGAAGCAACTTCCTCGGAATACGGTTCATTGCCCAGCTGCCGTTCGCCGAAGGCGATGGGACCCATCGCGTCGCTCATGCCGTACCGCACGACCATGTCGCGTGCGATCGCGGTGATGACCATCAGGTCGTTACTGGGGCCGGTCGTCACGTCGTCGAAGAGCATCTCCTCGGCGACGTACCCGCCCAAGGTCGCCGCGATATCATCCAGGAATTGTTTCTTCGAGTGCATCCGTTTGTCTTCGAACGGAAGCTTCAGTGTATAGCCGGCCGCCCTTCCGCGGCTGATGATGGAAATTTTGTGCACCGGGTCGGCATGCGGCAGTATGGAGGAGACGAGCGCATGACCAGCTTCGTGATACGCCGTCAATTCTTTTTCCTTCTTCGAGAGCAGGTGCGACTTGCGCTCCGGGCCGAGCATCACCTTTTCAATGGAGCGGATGAGGTCATACTGCGTCACTTCGGTCCGGTTTTCGCGCGCCGCGAGTATCGCGCCTTCATTCATGAGCGAATAGAGCTCGGCGCCTGAGAAGCCTGGTGTGCGCTCGGCGATGACGGCGAGCACCACGTCAGGTCCGAGCGGCTTCGCGCGCGCGTGTATCTGGAGGATTTCCTCGCGATCGCGGCGATCCGGCAGGTCGATCGTCACCCTTCGGTCGAAGCGGCCGGGGCGCAAGAGCGCGGGATCGAGGACATCCGGCCGGTTCGTCGCCGCCATGACGACGACTTTTTCGGTCGGTTCGAAACCGTCCATCTCGACGAGTATCTGGTTGAGCGTCTGTTCGCGCTCGTCGTTGCCGCCGCCCACCCCGGTGCCGCGCACGCGCCCGACCGCGTCGATTTCATCGACGAAAATGATGGCGGGCGCGGCCTTCTTCGCGAGCTGGAAGAGGTCGCGTACGCGCGAGGCGCCGACGCCGACGAACATTTCCACGAACTCGCTCCCGCTGATGGAGAAGAACGGCACGCCCGCTTCGCCCGCGACCGCTCTCGCGAGCAGGGTCTTGCCGGTGCCCGGCGCGCCCATGAGGATGATGCCCTTCGGGATGCGCGCGCCGATGTCGAGGAACTTTTTCGGGCTCTTGAGGAAGTCCACGATCTCGAGGAGTTCTTCCTTCGCTTCGCGCGCGCCGGCGACATCCGCGAAGGTCACGCGCTGTGTCGCATCGGAGGGATCAATGATGCGCGCTTTGGATTGCCCGAAGCTGAATGCCTGCATG
>JAGWZP010000003.1 GCA_018968865.1 Patescibacteria group bacterium
CACACTGTCTTTCAAAACGATTATGCGTTAGCCTTTGAATATGCAGCGCTTTGCGCCCTACCTCGGCATCGTGGCCGCCCTCATCCTCGGCGCTCTCATCGCCTCTCTTTCCAATTCCGCGGCGATCGTGCGCCCGGACGCGGCTGCTCCGGCGGCCGCGTCCTCAACGCTCACCGTCATATCTGATCTCGCCGTACCGACCATAACCTTACCGAGCCTCGAGCCGGGATCTGGCGCAGTAACCGCTTCTTCGGCGCCGGCGATTCCCGTACCGAAGAAGGTTGTGCCGCCCGCTCCGGTACCCGCTGCGTCTTCGTCGCCTGCAGCACAGCCGGTTTCGGCGCCTGCGCCGCTCGCTCTCTCCGACAGTGTTGAACTCAACGCCGCCGCTGCCGCGCTCCGCGGCGCGCTCGTGAATATCGTCTGCTACGTCCCCGTGGCGAGCGCTCTGCACTCCATCAGCGGCAGCGGCGTCATCATTGATCCGAAAGGCATCATCCTCACGAACGCGCACGTCGCGCAGTACTTCCTCCTCGCGGATCGCGGAGCCTCCTGCACGGTCCGGACCGGAAGCCCCGCCGCCGACCAGTATGACGCGGCGCTCATCTACATCTCGCCCGCGTGGCTCCGCGCGAACGCGAACGTGCTCACGCAGGCGTCTCCGAGCGGGACCGGGCAATACGACTTCGCGTTCCTCGCCATCACGAAAAGTGCGACCGCGGCACCCCTGCCACAGGAGTTCCCTTCACTTCCTCTCGCACAGGTACCGCCGCGCTCGGGCACGCCGGTCGTCATTGCTTCCTACGGGGCGCAATTTCTCGAGACAAGCCAGATACAGTCGTCGCTCTTTCCGACTGTCGTCTTCGGCTCGGTGAAAGACGTGTATACATTCGGGACGAACACGATTGATGTGCTCGCGCTCGGCGGCTCGGCCGCCGCACAAGAAGGGTCTTCGGGCGGCGGCATCGCCGACGCATCGGGATTACTCGCGGGCACCATTACCACGAGCACCGTCTCCGGCGACACCAGCACGCGCTCGCTTGACGCCATCACGGCCTCGTACATACGCGGAGAATACGCAAGCGAGATGGGGAGCGCGCTGGATGTTCTCCTTGCCGAACCGACTGCAACTGCGGTTGCCGACTTCGCACCAAAGATGTCAACGCTCGAGGCGATCATCACGGCCGGTTTGTCACCATAAACATCGGGCTGCTGGGAATCGAACCCAGTCATCATCCTCCCAAAGGATGCGTACTACCGGTATACGACAGCCCGTCTCAAGCACTCTAACAGCTTTATACGATTTGCGGCAGGTAGCGGACGCGGGCCATGCCGTCAGAGCGGCGAAGCCACACGAGGATGCCGTCCACCTGCCACTCCCCTTCCCAGTCCTGCTCAAGGACATACCATTCCCCGGTCCGCGCGACCTTCCGTATCTTCATTTCGTGCAAATTAAGCGACGGGTCGTAGTCGTCGTTCACTGACCGTTCGTCGGGAAATTTGTCCACAACCATCGTCTTCACTTCCACGAAATGGAGCGTGTCTCCGCGCTCGGCGACGACGTCCAGCTCGCCGGTTTTGCGCATGACGTTTCGGTCTCGGATGGAGAATCCGTGCCGCTTCAGGTACTCGGCGGCAACGATTTCCCCAAGAACACCAACTTCTTTCCTGGTTTTAGTGAAGATGTTCACGGCCTTTAGAAATATGGCTCATTCCCTCACTATTTCACGGACTCCTCAAAAAGTCCCTTGTCCTTTATCCCCAGTGTGCACAGGTTTATACACAACGACAATGAAGAATTTCAAGGGCCTTTTTGCAGAAAGCATCTGGTTTTTTCAGTCCTGTACCGTACTATGCAGGTACGCCCCGATGGTGAAACGGATATCACGCGACGCTTCGGACGTCGAATTCTGGGTTCGATTCCTGGTCGGGGCACTAGAAAGATAAATAGGCGGCATGCTATCATGTCGCGTAGCGCGGGTATGGTTCAATGGTAGAACATCTGGTTGCCAATCAGATGATGGGAGTTCGATTCTCCCTACCCGCACAGAAAACGAACGAGAGCGTGTGCTACGATTTAATTTACTAATGCACTATCGCATTCCGCCGGAAGTCAAAGCAGTCGGAGACGGTCTACGAAAGGCCGGTCATGAATCGTATCTCATCGGCGGGTGCGTCCGAGACCTGATTATCGGCCTAGAACCTAAGGATTGGGACATTACCACCAACGCCACGCCGGAGCAGATACAGGCCCTATTTCCCGACTCTTTCTATGAAAACGACTACGGGACGGTCGGGGTGAAGACCGGCTCCCTTGACTCGCGCCTCGCCATTATCGAGGTCACTCCCTATCGCACCGAGTCGAACTATTCTGATAAACGCCGCCCGGACTCCGTTTCGTTCGGCACTTCCCTCTTGGAGGATCTCGCCCGCCGCGACTTCACCGTGAATGCCATAGCGCTTGAAGATTCTCAAGGACATATTGTTGACCCATACGACGGTCAAAAGGACATAAAGGACAAACTCGTGCGCGCTGTCGGCAATCCGAGCGAACGCTTCAATGAAGATGCGCTCCGCATGCTCCGCGCTGTCCGCTTTGTCGCTGAGCTCGGTTTCGGCATCGACGGCACCACGGCAGAGGCAATAAGCCAAAATAGCAAGCATTTAAGCCACGTTTCACGTGAAAGGGTCAAGGACGAACTCGTACGTATTCTTAATTCGGACAAGCCGATGGATGCACTCATCCTGGCACAGCGGCTCAGTATCCTTGAATACATTTCAGCGGATCTCATCCGCGGCATCGGCGTTGAGCAGAACCAGGCGCACAGCTACGATGTCTTTGAGCACTTGATGCGTACGATGCAGCACGCGGCCGACAAGAATTGGAACTTCGATATCCGCCTTGCCGGCCTCTTCCACGACGTCTCCAAGCCGGAGACCCGCCGCTGGTCCGACGAGAAGAAGGATTGGACCTTCCATGGCCACGAGGTCGTTGGTTCACGTGTAACTAAGAAGGCGCTGGAGGACCTCCACTTCCCTCGCGAGACCATCGACAAGGTAGTCAAGCTGGTCAGATGGCATATGTTCTTTTCTGACCCGGAACAGATCACCCTTTCGGCCGTCCGCCGGATGATTAAGAACGTCGGTGAGGAGAATATCTGGGATCTGCTTAACCTCCGCATCTGCGATCGTATCGGTACCGGCAGGCCTAAGGAACAGCCGTTTCGCTTCCGCAAATACAAGGCGATGGTGGAACAAGCGCTCCGCGATCCCATTTCAGTAGGGATGCTCAAGACGGGAGGCGAGCACATCATGGGGAAGTTTCATGTGGAACCGGGACCCCGTATCGGCTGGACGCTGAACGCTCTTCTTGAGGAAATACTTGATGATTCGGCTAAAAATACCGAGGACTATTTGGATAAAAGGACCAGTGAATTGCTTGCTTTGGGAGACGAAGAGCTTAAAACGCTTGGAGAATCAGGTAAGAAGAAGAGAGAAGCCGCAGAAGATGAGGAAGTACGGCAGATAATGGAGAAACACCACGTTTGTTAGTTGTGAAATAAGTTCCACGTGGAACTTTCTATATAAGCAACAAAGCCGCCCAGTTATGGGTGGCCGATGGCGGAAAGGAGCAGGGGCGTAAATGATAGTGCCTCCGGCCCGAGAAAAATGTGGGCAGCTTTTGTTTTTGTTTTGCACTACTGGCGCATCCCAAATAGGGAAGCCGTGCCGTGTGGCTTGTATAGCGGATCACCGCGGGTGTGGGCAGGAACTCCACTTGGTAGCACTCTAGTGCCGTCTGATCAAAGAACCATAAAAGAACCACCGCAACGGTGGCTCCACGGCTCGTCCGCGATGCCACCGCTCCTTTGTTGATACTAGTCTACTAAAGGACATTGTAAAGGACACTCTGTGGATAAGTGTCCTTTATTGGTGGCTCTGCAAGAGCCTTAATACTGCGCGGCGGAGGCCGCATCATTTTACCAGCAAGAAACCTGGTCCCGCGTCTTCGCGGGTTTCTTACAGCGTGATGGAAACAGGGCAGTGGTCGGAGCCGTAGATGTCGGGGTATATCTCGGCCTTCTTAAGACGCTTCATAAATTCCTGCGCGACGAAGAAGTAATCAATGCGCCAGCCGACGTTGCGATCGCGCGCGTGCGTAAATAAATCCCAGTAGGAGTAGGCGTCCTTGGTATGGGGATGGAAGTGGCGGAATGAGTCCACATAGCCGGCGGCGACCACTTCGTCTATCCAGGCGCGCTCTTCGGGCAGGAAGCCCGTATTTTCCTCATTTTCCTTCGGCCGGGCGAGGTCTATCTCTTCGTGGGCGGTGTTCACGTCGCCGCAGAAAATGACCGGTTTAACCTTGCGCAGTTTCTCTACGAATTTGAGAAAAGCGTCATAGAAACGCAGCTTATAATCAAGCCGCTCGGGACCCTGGCCGCCATTGGGGAAGTAGGCATTAATGAGCCAGAAGTCTTCGTATTCGGCGCCAATGAAGCGGCCCTCTTGGTCAAATTCTTCAATCCCCATGCCGTAAATCACTTTCAGAGGTTCAACCTTTGAATAGAGTGCGACGCCGCTATAGCCTTTCTTGATCTGGCAGGAGGAGAAAAATGCCGAATAGCCGGCAGGTGAGAGAAAGCTTTCCGAAAGCTGGTCAGGATTCGCCTTGGTCTCTTGGAGGCAGAAGATATCGGGCCGTACGCCTTTCAAGAACGATTCCCAGTAGCCGTCCTTGGCAAGGGAGCGGAGCCCGTTCACGTTCCACGACACGATTTTCATAATGAGTATTGTATACCACCAGTCGCTTCGTTGCCGGGAGGCGTGTCTGTTCTCGGACACGCATAATTTTCTGGCTGAAAATTTGCTGTGTCTCGCGCCGTCGCGCTCCGACACATCCTCGACCAGGCACGCCTCCCGGCTTCGTCAGCCGCGGGACTTTCCGTGGAACTTTTTGTGGATTTCGCGGAGGTGCGAGTCAGTGATGTGCGTATAGATTTGGGTCGTATTGATGGAGGCGTGGCCGAGGAGCTGCTGGACGGAGCGGATGTCGGCGCCGTTGGAGAGGAGGTCGGTCGCGAAGGCGTGGCGGAGCGTGTGGGGAGTGACGACGTTTGTGATGCCGGCGTACGCGACATACGCCTTCAGATGCCGCTGGATGTCGCGCGGGATGATGCGGTGCAATTTATTCGGCCGGCCATCCACGAAAAGCGCCTCCTCCATATCCTTGCGCGCTTTGAGATAATCGCGTACTGCTTCTTTAGCAGCGGGGGAGAGGAAGACGACGCGCACTTTTTCGCCCTTGCCGCGCACAGAAAGTTCGTCGCGCGAGAGGTCCAGGTCGGAATTGAGCGCGCAAAGTTCGGAGACGCGCAGTCCGGTAGAGAAGAGAAGTTCCAAGATGGCGCGGTCGCGCAGATACGCGACTTTTTTATCCTCGTCGGTCTCCTTCGCGAGCGCTTCTCCCGGCGCCTTCATAAGCCGCTCCAGTTCGGCGGAGGTGATGAGGTCCAATTGGCGCTCGGGGAGCTTCGCGAGCTCTATCTTTTCGGGGGAAATGGCGTCGATATCGCGTTTGCGGAGGAATTTCAGGAAGGCGCGGAGCGCGATCATGTAGTAGTTCTGGGTGCGGCGCTTCATAGAATCGGCCTTCGTGCCTGGCTGGCGGTTGAGCCAGAGGCGGAACTCGCGGACGTTCTGCTCGGTGATGTCGCTCACGTTCTTAATCTTCATCTGGGCGAAGTAGCGGGAGAGATAGCGGTCGTAATTCTCAATCGTCTTCACCGCGCGCCCGCGTTCTATCTCGATGTATTCCAGAAACTGGCGTTTCGCCGCTTCGGCATTCATGGGGAAAGTATACCAATATTGTGCGCACTTCAGTGCGAGCTGATTTTGCGACACTTGCGCAATTTCACAAGGCGTGGTAAGGTACAAGGACTCATGCTTACCACTAAGAAAAAGACGGCGGTCATGAAAAGCACCGCCCGGCACGACACGGACACCGGCTCGCCGGATGTGCAGGTTGCGCTTCTTTCGCGCCAGATCGACGAGCTCGCCAAGCATTTGAAGAAGAACCCGAAGGATTTCCATTCCCGCCGCGGCCTGCTCCAAATGGTCGCCAACCGGCGTAATCACTTGCAGTATCTCGAGACGAACGACAAGCGCCGCTACAACGCGGTCATCAAAAAGCTCGGTCTCAAGAAGTGATTTCTTAAGTGGTAGACTGTGAGTAGTGGCGTTGCCACGAGTTTTATTATTTCGTTTTACATAAAGAATCTATTTTATGGCAGTTATCAAACATCCAGCCCAGCGCGTCGGGGTATTCATCGATACGCAAAATCTCTATCACAGCGCCAAGCATCTCTATAAAGCGCGCGTCAACTTCGGAAAAATTCTCGAAGAGGCCGTCGGCGGCCGCATTCTCGTGCGCGCCATCGCCTACGTCATCAAGACGGAGACCGGCGAAGAAAAGAATTTCTTCGAGGCGCTCACCAAGATGGGCATCGAGACCAAGGTGAAAGATCTCCAGATCTTCGCCGATGGTGCGAAGAAAGCCGACTGGGACGTCGGGCTCGCAATCGACGCGGTCAAGCTTGCACCGAAGCTCGACACCGTTGTGCTCGTCACCGGCGACGGCGACTTCGTGCCGCTCATCCAGTACCTCGACCTCAATGAAGGGTGCCAGGTGGAGGTCATCTCCTTCGGCAAATCTTCTTCGGGCAAACTGAAAGAAGCGGCGCATGCGTTCACTGACATGTGCGATGATCCGCACAAATTCACCATCGCTTCGCGCGCATAACGCGTAGCACAGGACAAGTAATGAGTTACACTAGGTAGCGATGGCCACGCTTCCGACACCTTCCGCTCCGGAGAAAGAGAAGCCGGAAAAATATATCCGCACGTTCGCGGGCGACATAAAAATCGTCAAGGAAGGCGGCGTGCCCGACCTCGCTCCTCTTGCTGCAGCTTCTGCGCCGCAGAAGCCCATTGCCGCACCGCCTGCCGCAGAATCTCCGCGACAATCCGCTCCAATGCCGCCCCCTCCGCCACCGCGGCCGGAAGCGCACCTGGAGACCTATGCGGGAGATTTCTCGGAGCGGATGAAGGAGACGCATGCATCGACCGCGACGGTGCTCGCGGCCGAGGAAGATTCGCAGCCGGTCCTGGTGCAGTCGTCGATTCAAGAGTCCCCTCGGAACAAGTATCTTTACATCATTGCCGGCGTCATACTGCTCGTCGCGGGTGCGGCGGGCGCGTATATCGCTTACACGCGTTACGCGGCCGCAACCGCGCCGGTCGTGCCGGTACAAACGGTATCGGCGCCGATATTCGTGGATGAGCGTGAACAGCTCTCCGGTACCGGCACAGCGCTCCTCCAGTCGCTCCTGCAATCAACCGCTCGCCCGCTTGTCTCGGGCACGGTCCGGCTCCTCTATATTGCAAGCACAACTGCCGAAAGCGTCTTTTCGCTCCTTCCGCTCTCGGCGCCCGACGTGGTGCTCCGCAATATAAACGCGGAGGGCAGCATGGCGGGCGTCGTGAATGTCGGCGGTTCGCAGACGCCATTCTTCATACTTTCCGTGTCGTCGTACAGCAATACTTTCGCCGGCATGCTCTCATGGGAAAAAACGATGCCGCGCGACCTTGCGGCGCTCTTCGGCGCGTCTATGCCACCCGCGTCGACAGCGACAACGACGCGGGCGGCGAACATGCCGCCGGGTTTCCGCGACGAGGTGGTCAGCGATCATGACGTGCGCATCTATCGCGACGAAACAGGTACAAGTCTCATGCTCTACGGCTATTGGAACCAAGCGACGCTTGTTATCGCGCGCGACCCTTCCGCGTTCACCGAAATATTGCAGCGGCTCGCGACCTCGCGGACACCCTGACATTGTCTGCTATCATGCCGGTATGAAATTGGAGCATTTTAGGAAGAAGCTCGAAGCGGAGAAGGAAAAGCTCGAGTCCGAAATGGGAACGGTCGGCCGCAGGAATCCCGGCGTGCCGAACGACTGGGAAGCGATGCCTTCGGAAGCGGTGAACGAATCCGACCTTGCAGACCAGGCCGACGTCGTCGTGAGCCGCGAGAGCAATATCGCCATCCTCGCCGACCTCGAGGCGCGGTACGATGCCGTCCTCGAGGCGCTCAAAAGGATAGAAAAGAAAACCTACGGGAAGTGCGAAGTCTGCAAGAAAGACATCGGCGAGGCGCGCCTCGAGGCCAATCCTTCCGCGACGACCTGCGTCGAGCATTTGTAATACGACAAAAAATGCCTGCTGCGTTGCCAAAGCACGGGTACGCGAAAACACTCGCCGCTCAGCCGGTCGGCGCGCAGGCACAGCTGGTGAGCGTCGAAGCGGACCTCACGCGCGGTCTGCACAATTTCTCGGTCGTCGGCCTCGCTGACAAGGCGGTCGAAGAAGCGCGCGACCGCGTGAGCGCGGCGATACGCCACTCCGGCTACAGGCCGCCGAAACAGCAGAACAAGCGTATCGTCCTCTCGCTCTCGCCGGCCGACCTGAAGAAGGAAGGATCGCATTACGACCTCGCGCTCGCGCTCGCCTACCTCATCGCCGCCGGCGACGTGGCGCCGCTCGCCGAAGAAATGCTGTTCATCGGCGAACTTGCGCTCGACGGAACACTCCGCGCGGTGAAAGGCGTTCTTCCGCAAGTGCTCGCGGCCAAACGGCACGGGACGAGGATCATATATGTGCCGCCGGGGAACGCGCGCGAAGCGCTGCTCGCCGAAGGCGTTATCGTCTACGCGCCAAAATCGCTTGCAGAACTCTTGAATCATTTGAAAGGGGAGAAACCGCTTGCGCGCCTCGTGCGCGACCGCCGCGTCGAGCCGCCGCCGCCCGCGCTCGACCTCGCGGATGTGAAAGGGCAGGAGAGCGCGAAGCGCGCGCTCGAGATCGCCGCCGCCGGCCGCCATAACATCGTCTTTTACGGCCCGCCGGGCACCGGCAAGACGATGCTCGCGCGCGCGCTCGCCGGCATCCTTCCGCCCTTGACCGACGACGACATGCTCGAAGTGACGGCGATACATTCGACCGCGGGACTGCTCCAAGAGGGCGAGGCGGTGTACTGGCCGCCGTTCCGCGCGCCGCACCACTCCATATCGCACGTCGCCATCGTCGGCGGCGGCACGTTCCCGAAAGCGGGGGAAGTGACGCTCGCGCACAAAGGCGTCCTGTTCCTGGACGAATTCCCCGAATTCGATTCGCGGACGCTCGAAGCGCTCCGTCAGCCGCTCGAGGACCATGTCGTGACTGTCTCGCGGGCGCGCGCGACTATCACCTTTCCGGCCGATTGCATGATCGTCGCGGCGATGAATCCGGCGGATACGCTTTCGAGCGATACGCGCGTCGCGGTGCGCGCCGCGCTCAAACAGGCGCGCCGCATCAGTCGGCCGATCGTCGACCGCCTCGATCTCTGGATCGAAGTGCCGCTCGTTCCGCACGATACGCTCGCAAAACTAAGCAACGGCGAACCGTCCGAACAGGTCCGGAAGCGCGTTGTCGCGGCGCGTGAGCGCGCGCAAAGGCGCACCGGCAAAAAAGGCGCAACGAATGCCGCGCTCACGGGCCGCGAACTCGATGAAAAAAGCGGCTTCACCGCGGAGGCAAAGGGGACGCTTACGAGTGCGGCCGCGCGGCTCCGCCTCTCGCCGCGCTCGTACCATCGCACCATGCGCGTCGCGCGCACCATCGCCGACCTCGCCGGCGCCGAGGTGGTCACGCCCGCCTTCGTCCACGAAGCGCTCCAGTACCGCCCGCGCGGACTCTTCGGATTTGAATAGCCTAAAACAAACCCGCGGCGCTTGCGGCGCCGCGGGTTTTTGTACTACAAAATCATTCAGGCTCGCACACGCTGCCGACCGCGCAGTTGCGGAACGGGTTTGCCGCGCCGCGGACTTCGAAGTGGAGGTGGGGGCCGGTCGTACTGCCAGTCATACCGACATAGCCGATGATCTGGCCTGCAGACACTGATTGCCCCGGAGAGACGATGGAGTGCGACATGTGCGCGTAGAGCGTCTCACTACCGTTGTCGTGCGTGATCACGACATAATTGCCGTACCCGCCGTTCCATCCGCCGTTGTTGCGTGCGATGATGACCGTACCGTCCGCGGCGGCATGAATGGGTGTGCCGCGCGCCGCGCCGAGGTCAACCGCGTTCCAACCGTGGATGCCCTGCGTGACGAGCGAGCCCGGCAGTGGATTGCCGTAGTAGCCGTTCTGCGCCGCGCCACTGCCGCCAAGATACGGTTCGCGACCCACCCGGCGGTTCGGCGAACTTTTCTTGACGCTCGGCGGTACGACTTCACCGCCGGGGATGATGATGGTCGAACCGACCACGAGCGCCGCGGATGAATCAAGGCCGTTGAACTGCGCTATTTCATTCGCGTCAGCGCCGTATTTCTTTGCAATGGACTTGAGCGTATCGCCCTTTGTGACGGTGCGCTTGACGCCGGAGATGGGCAGGATGATGAGCGTATCGCCCGGATGGACATCGTTTACGCCGGAGAGGTTGTTTGCCCAAATGATGGTATTGACCGAGACGTCGTACATTTTCGCGATTTCCGAGATCGTGTCGCCGTCGCGTACCACGTAGACCGAGATGCGGTCGGTCTGCGTGGTGCCCACCACGTCGGCGGTGGTGCCCGAAGGGCCCGCATCGGCGAGGAGCGCTCTCCCGCCGGTCGTCTGGATGCTGTCGCCGAGGCCCTTGTCCGGGTTCGGGTCGATGTTCGTAGAAGCTTTGAGGGTCGGCGTCGAGGAGTCCGGCACCAAGGTATTCACGGCGGCATCCGCATTCACAGAGAACGGCCAGAACGCATTCGCGCGGTCCGGCAAGAGCACGGCGGCAGAGAAAACGACCGCGAGCCCGAGTATGAAGAATTGTTGGTTGAAGGTAATAGGTAAACGGGGAATTCAGTCAGTCTTTCTAAGACAAAAATGGCCTACATAAGCCATTTCTTGAATACTTCCATACAGCTATACTGGGAGTATAACCGAGTGAGATTGGTAGTCAATGACACTGGCTGGTAGCTGTGGAGAGCGGTTTTTAGGGTATATTTCGAAAGTGAAATATCTCGACGGATTAAATGACGCGCAACGGAAGGCGGTGCTGGCCGTCGACGGCCCGATCTCGGTCCTTGCCGGCGCCGGCAGCGGGAAAACACGCGTGCTTACGACGCGCATCTACCACCTCGTCCGCGAAGGCGTCCCCGCGCGCGACATCCTCGCGGTGACCTTCACCAACAAAGCCGCCCGCGAGATGCGCGAACGCGTGCGAACGATGCTTGGCGACGCACCGCACTCCGCACTGCCGTTCATCGCCACCTTCCACGGCCTCGGGCGCGAACTGCTGGAGAGCTACGGCACGACCATCGGCATCCCGCGTTTTTTTAGCGTTTATGACCGTGATGATTCGGAGAAAGCGATAGCCGCCGCGCTCAAAGCGCTCGACGTCGGGACGAAAGAGCTTTCGCCGCGCGCGGTGCTCGGCCGCATCTCGCGCGCAAAAGGCGAAGGCATGCGCGCGCAGGAATTCTATGAGACATATGCGAGGAGCGGCTTCGGCGCGCGCATCAGTGCCGAAGCGTGGCTGCGCTATGAAAAGACGCTCGCGGACGAGAAGGCGCTCGACTTCGACGACCTCATTGCGCTTCCCGTGCGGATGCTCGAAGAGCACGCCGACATCCGCAGGGAGGCGCAGGAGCGCTGGAAGTACATCCACATCGACGAATATCAGGACACGAACGCGCTCCAAGGTCGGCTCGCGAACCTGCTCGCGGAGAAACACCGGAACTTGTTCGTCGTCGGCGACATCGACCAGACCATTTACACCTGGCGCGGCGCGACCATCGAGAATTTGCTCGAGTTCGACAAAGCGTATCCGGAATCGCAGACCATCATCCTCGCGCGCAATTACCGTTCCACGAAAAATCTGGTGAACGCGGCGAACGCGGTCATCGAAAAGAACAAGAATCGCAAGGAAAAATATTCCACGACCGAAAAAACGGCCGGCGCGCCCATCACCGTCCACATGGCGCGGAGCGCCGAAGACGAGGCGCGCTGGATCGCGCTCCGAATACGGGAGCTGATGCGGAGCGGAACCGCTCCCGAAGACATCGCGATACTCTTCCGCACCAACTTCCAATCCCGCGCGCTCGAAGAAGGGTTGCTGCGCGCCGGCGTGCCGTACAAGCTTCTCGGCACGCACTTTTTTGCGCGCAAGGAAGTGAAGGACGCGCTCGCGTGGATGCGGCTCGCGATGGACCCGTCGCGCGAGGTCGATAAGTTGCGCGCCGCCGCATCGCCCGCGCGCGGGATCGGCAAAGTGACTCTGGGCAAGCTTGTAGCAGGGCAGCGCGGACAGCTCCGCGCGGGCGAGCTCGCGCGCGTCGAAGCGTTTGAAAAAATCATCGAGGAGCTCGCGCGCGCGGCGGCGGCGCTTGTCCCCTCCGAATTCGTAAAACTTGTCGTGGAGAAGAGCGGGATGCGCCGCGCGCTTTTGGAGGAGGGAAGCGAAGAAGATCACGAGCGCTTTGAAAATGTGGAGGAGCTTGCGTCAGTCGCCGCGCGGTATGATGCCGTGCAGGGCCATGAGGGTATCGCGGCATTCCTCGCTGAAGCGGCGCTCGCGAGCGACCAGGACGAAATGGACCAAGGCGAAAAGACGGGCGTCATGCTGATGACCGTCCACGCGGCGAAAGGACTTGAGTTCGATACGGTGTTCGTAAGCGGCATGGAAGAAGGGCTATTTCCGCACCAAGGCATGGGCGGCGAACGCGACCGCGACGAAGAAGAGGAGCGGAGGCTCTTCTATGTCGCGATGACGCGCGCGAAAGAGCGCCTCTACCTCACGCTCGCGCGCGTGCGCAAGATATACGGCAGCGACTTCGCGTCGGAGCCGTCGTCTTTCCTCGCCGATATCGACGGAGCGCTCATGCTCTATGATGAGACCGATGGAGAAGACGTCATTGAGGCATGATGCGCGCTAAAAAAAGTCTGGGGCAGCATTTTTTGATGCACGCGCGTATCGCAGAGCGCATCGCACTCGTTGCCGGACTCGCGCCGGATGCGATCGTGCTTGAGATCGGCCCCGGCACCGGCATGCTGACAAGGGAACTCGTGAAGCGCGCGAAGAAAGTCATCGCGCTCGAAGCGGATCGCGACCTTTTTGAAAAACTCCGCGCTGATTTTTCGCATGACATCAGAGAGGGCATAGTAGAGCTCGTGCACGGCGACATCCGTACGTTCGACATGAGTGCGCTCCCGAAAGGGTATGCGCTCGTCGCGAACATCCCGTACTACCTCACCGGCGACATATTCCGCATGTTCCTCGCGTCGGACAACCAGCCGAGTTCGCTCACGCTCCTCGTGCAGAAGGAAGTCGCCGACCGCATCGCCCGTGCAAAGAAAGAAAGCATCCTTTCGCTTTCGGTAAAGGCGTACGGCGTGCCAAAACGCGAATTCATCGTCCCGCGCGGCGCATTTGTACCCGCGCCGAAAGTAGATTCAGCCGTGCTCACCGTCCACGACATTTCGCGGAAGCATTTCGCCACAAAAGGGGAAGAAGAGCGGTTTTTCGCGCTCATTCACGCCGGATTCGCGCATAGGCGGAAATTCGTGCGGAAGAATCTTGCGGAAGCGGGACTCCCAAGCGGCGGCATTCCGGAAAAAGCCCGCGCCGAAGACCTGCCGCTTGCGGTATGGCTCGCGCTTTCCAAGGGGTAATGCACATATAGCGGGGACGGGCGTCCGTGAGAAGCGCGGGCGGCTGGTATACTGCGTATGCATACTATGGGGCAGATTCTGCAAAATTGGCGTGTTCTGGCGGCAACGCTTTTTTCGGCAGTTCTAGTCGTCGGCGCCTACCTGTTCGCACGCGGCGTTGAATCCCCGCAGGTCGCGCAAGCGTCGACCGAGACGGCCCTTCTCCAGGCGATCGCGACGAGGGATACGAGCGGCGACGGCCTTCCCGACTGGGAGAAAACGCTCTACGGCATTCCCATCAACGCCACGACGACGGATTATTTCCACCTCGGCATGACCGACGGCGAGGCGGTCGCGAAGGGCCTCATCGTGCCGAAAGCGATCGCGGATATTTCGGTTCCGACCTCGTCTTCCACCGCCGCGCTTAATCCGGACGGTTCGCTTCCGCCCGCGCCCGCCGACGGGACGCTTACCGCCGCTTTCGCGAAAAATTTCCTCTCGCTCTTCCTTGCGGCGAAGCAGGCCAACGGCGGCGCCGACCTCTCCGACAGCCAGATGAACGATATCTCCAACCAGGCGCTGAACTCGCTGTCGTCGATCGTCGTCGCCGCTCCCGATTTCAAATCCATGAAAGACCTCGCGGTCGCCGGCTCGGGCCCGGACGCGCTCAAGGCGTTTGCGGTGAGCGCCGAGGCCGTGCTTCTGAAAAATACCAGCAATGCGACGACCAGCGAGATCAATTATCTGAAGAGCGCGCTCCTGAACAATGATGCCACGGCGTATCCGCACATTATCTCCATAGCGAAGGCCTACCGCGACTCTGCGGTCGGGCTTGCCATGCTCCCCGTGCCGAGCGAACTCGCGGCGGACGATCTCGCGCTCGTGAATGCGCTGATGCGCATAAGCGAAATCACAACCGACTTCACGCGCACGGAGACCGATCCCTTGGCGGCGATGCTCGCGCTCAATCAGTACCCGCAAACCGCCCTTGCCCTCGGCACGGCGTTCGCCACTATCGGCAAGCTATACGCCGCGGCAGGCGTCGTGCTCCCTGCGGGCGCGCCCGGCGCATCTTTTGTAAATCTTATTGAGAATGTCGCGGCAGAGCAAAAGTCTATTGCACAAAAATCATGAAGATTTATCGTATATCAATCGCGTATCTATTGTTCTTGATCGTAATCTCAGGGTCTTTTTGGATTCCACAGTACACCGAAGCATGCAGCCCCGGGACACCTTGTGTCATAAGCGACACTTCTGTCACCAGCATCAAAACTGCAGTCGAGAGTACCATCAGTGCCATCAAGAATACGCTCGTTGAGGTGCACGCCGCCACGAGCGCCGCCGCGGATTATGCGCAGTGGACCAACACATTCATTCTGCAACCGCTCGCCTTCGTCCTCTCGGGGAATCTGATGAAGACGCTCACGGCGAGCGTCATCGGGTTCGTGATCGGGAAGGCCAACGGCACGGGCGTGCCGCAATTTGCGACGGACGTGATGGCGTCGCTCCAGACCGTGAGCGATTCGCAGGCGCTCGCGTACCTGAACCAGTTCGGCAGGAACTCGAATTCGCCGTTCGCGTATTCGATCGCCTCATCTTTGCGCGTCAATTACCTCCAAAAAACGAGTCTCGCCGGGTTCTGGGCCGCTAACCAGAGCACGCTCTCCCGCTACTCGCCGAACGTGAACAGCTTCCTCGCCGGGAACTGGTCGCAGGGCGGCGTCGCCGCATGGTTCGCGCTCACCACCCAGACAGAGAACAATCCCTACACGCTGTACCAGACCTCGGACAGCCAAATGTCGACCCTCGTCGGCTCGGGAGTCGGGGGCGCGACCGGCGCGCGCGTCGCCCAGCTCGGTTGGGGGCAAGGGTTTATGTCGTGGTGCGGTTCAACTGACGCCGCCGACCAGACTCAAAATTCTGCTGCGACCGCGTATCAGCAGTGCCAGGCAAGCGGTAAGAGCGGAGATGAATGTCAAGCAGTGTTTGATGCCGCCGGCGGGACGATGCCTTCCGGAGGAGGTGTTAATCCCGGCGACCCATGCACCAATAAAGACGGCACGCCGGGCGTCATCAAAACGCCGGGCTCCACCATCAAAGCGACCTTGGACAAAGTGCTTGGCGGCCAACAGGACCAGCTAGTCCGTATGGGAAATATTGGTCCACAAATAAATCAGATATTGGGGAATATCGCGACCGTGCTCCAGACGGTGCAGTTTGCTTCGCAAATTCTCGGCGGCTCCGACTCGGGCGGCCTCTTCGGCGTCGCCCAAACGTCCGGTTCGAACTCGACGTCCCAGCTCATGCAGTACCAGAACACGTCGGGCGCGCTGGGCGTAACGAACTCCTCGATTTATCAGGATGCCGCGTCGCTTCCGGTGTCCGGCTCCACCATGCTGAATCAGATCGCGCAGTATCAGTCCGCATGGAACGCTATCGGCGCATCGGCGAGTGCCGCCTCGACGAGTGCACAATCGCTCGCGAGCGCGTGCGCCGCCGCCGCCGATGCTTCCGCGCAGGCCCAGCTTAACGCGAACGCGGCAAATGACGGCTTCTATAATCCGAACCCCACTCAGCAAAATCTGAGCACGGTGCATTCGGTCTTCATCGACGCCGCGCGCGCGCAGGCGGCGGCGGCGCAGACCGCGCTTGCAACTGAAATCGCGCCGGTGCTTGCCCAAGCCGCCGCCGCCGCCGCGGTCGTCGCCAGCTCAACGGCGCAGGTCCAGCAATTGCAGAGCAATCTCACGTCGGGCGCTGATACGACAGGAAGCACGTATTCCGCCGGCATCCAGGCGCTCCAGACGATGCCGCCGACCATGAGCGATGTCGCGAATGCCCAGCAAGATTCACAGGCATTCAACGGTGCAACGGCGAGTCCGGACGGCTCACTCACCGTCTCGGGCGGCTCGACGGTTGACCGGATGAGTCTCATCAGTACGAATGCGGCGGCGCTCAAGACGACGGTGTGCAATCCGAACTCATCCTTGTATGTGACCCAGACGTTCTCCGGCGGATGATATGAGGACATTTCTCTCAACATCAGGCATCGTCCTCGCGCTCGTCATAAGCGCGATGGGCGCAGCGCCCATCGCGCATGCGCAGAATCCTCCCGCATATGACTACTCTACAAGCGAACTCGGTACTCCCGCCCAGCAGGCCCAGCAAGCCGCCAATGAACTCACTCCTGCACAGCAGGCAGCGCAGCCCGCCGCTCTCACCTCCGAACAGTCGCAAGCGGTCGCCGATCAGGCCGCCGCGAAGACCGCCACTGAACTGCCGGCATCGCCCGAGATGGACAGCGCTCTCGCCAAAGTCATGAATTGGATCATGAGTCTCTTCGCCTGGCTCCTCGGCATTGCGATGATTACGCTTAACTATTCGGTGTACTACTTCGTTATCAAGATGGGGGATTATGTGCACGGCCTTGCCGCCGTCGGCGTGACCTGGCGCATCCTGCGCGACGTCGCGAATATCATGTTCATATTCGGCTTCCTCGGCGCGGGCATCGCGACGATACTCAATGTCGATCAATACGGGTGGAAGACAAAGATGATCCCGATGCTCCTTGTCGGTGCCATCTTCCTCAACTTCTCGCTCTTCATCACTGAAGCGATGATCGACGGTACGAATCTCTTCGCGACGCAGTTTTATACCCAGATTAACGGCGGCAACACTCCGACAGCGGACACCCTCTTGGATCAAGGAATTTCAGGCAAGCTGATGCAGCAGCTGGGACTCCAGACTATCTACGGCAACGTACGAAACGACCCAACCTTGGTGAAGGCTTCGAAATCGGTGTTTGTCGCTTTCATGAGCATCATTCTCTTCATCGTGGCGGCATTCGTGATGTTCTCGCTCGCCTTCATACTCGTCGCGCGCTTCGTGGCCCTTATCTTTTTCATTATTCTCTGTCCCGTCGGTTTCATGGGGCTCGCACTGCCAACGATGCAGTACCGGGCGAAACAGTGGTGGAGCAACTTTCTCGACCAAATCATCACCGCGCCGGTCTTGCTCCTCCTGCTCTATGTGGCGCTCGCCGTTATTACCGATGCACAATTCCTCGCTTTCGGCGGTACTCCCGATTGGACGGGAACGGTTTCATCTGTCTCCTCAGGCGGGGGTAATTATACGGGCTTTGCGGGCATACTGCTCTCCTTCCTCGTCGCGATGGGGCTTCTCTTGACGGTTGTCATTAAAGCGAAAAGCATGTCCGCCTTCGGCGCGAAGCAGGCATCTGCGCTTGCCGGCAAACTCTCCTTCGGTCTCACGGCTGCGGGCATGCGAACGACAGCCGGATGGGGATTAAACTCCGCCGCCCAACGATTTCGTTCAAGCAAGTATGCTCGCGTCCCGGTTCTCGGCCGTTCTGTCGCCGGCATACTCGACCGCGGTGCGAAAGCGAGTTTCGACGTGCGCGGCGTCGCAATGGGCGGTGGCCTGAAAGGCATTGGCGTTGAAGCGGGGAAGGCGCGGGAGGGTGGATACCGAAAGCAAATGGAAGAAGCAATCAAAGGCCGCGAGGAACATGCGAAGACACTGACACAAACGACCGAAGAGAAAGAGATGCAAAAAACCGAAGAAGAGAGCAAGAAGATGATGGAGCAGAGAGTAAAGGATATCGAAGCCCAGAACGACAGCGAGATGCGAAATCTTCTCAACAGACACAACGTCGATCAGAAACCGTTTAACGATAAGGTCGACGCCGCGCGGAAGGCGCTTGACGTGGCAAAGACCGGAGGGAATCAGCAAAAAATCGCCGCTGCACAGCTTGCATTCAACAATACGCTCCTCGACAGCCAGAAGAATCGGGAAGAACAAAACAAAGAACGGGAAGCGTTAAAGAAAGTCCATGATCAATTGGTCAAAGTTCAGAAGGAAGAAGTAGAAGCGCGGCAAAGAGAGGTCGATAAACTGAAGCGAGCACCACAGGAAGGGTATGCCAAAGGTCTTGAGTGGGGCCCTGGAAAAATTTCCTATAGAAATACGAAAGCGGCAGAAAATATCAGGAAGGCCGCCGGTAAGTCGAAAGAGGAAAAAGACGTTGATACGCTCATGGATCTTCTCAAGAAGACCGCGGAGAAAACGGCAACGCCCGCGGCAGGCGCTGCTCCTGCCGCTTCGCCCGCAGGCGGGGCTCCGAAACCGTAATTGATAGCATATGGATACACCTCCCAACTCAACGCTCGAGGACGATATCAAACAGCTTCTTACCGAAGTGCCGCCGCCTATTCGCACGTTCTTTGCGAGCGGCAAGGTAGAAATGGCCGCGAAGAATCTGATGCAGAAGAATCGGCTCCACATCGACCAGGGAGCGGTCGTCGAGCGCGAAATTATTTTGCTCCTGCTTGGTCTGAAAGATCCTGCCGAGTTTAATAAAGCGCTCGCCGAAGAGGCGAAACTCAACCAAGAGACTATCACTAGCATCGTGCGGGATGTAAATGACCAGATATTTGTGCCGCTTCGCGAACAGATGATGAAGAGCGGAACAGGGAACGCTCCGCAACCGAGTACACCACAGCCGCCGAAAGCCGCGGTTCCGTCTGCGATTCCGCGCCCGCCGGGTAATACACCGCGCCCGCCCATGGTCCCTGGCGCCGGCGGGCAGCCGCAGAGGTTCATGCATTTGGAGAATAAGATTCCTCTCCCGCCGCGCCCGGCGGGGCAGAGCGGCGTGGCCGCCATACATCACGCGCCGCTTACGCCCCCGAAGCCGCTCGAGAACAGCAAGCTTCTCGAGGACCACGAGGAGCCGCATATCGAATTTCATAAAGCCCCAACTCCTCCGATACAGCCCGCCCCGCGAGTGAACGCACCGCCGCCGAATCTTCCCGGCGCCATGCCTCCTCGCGTTACCTCGGAGGTTCGACCTTCGCCCACAATTCCCAAGGTCGAACCTCCGGCCCCGCCCAAGCCGAGCGCTCCGCTCGCACCGAACCGTCCTTACTCCGTCGACCCGTACCGCGAGCCGATAGAATAACCGCCGCGTTTGCATTTAACGCACTATTCCTTTATATTGACTTCGACCCGTTCGGGTCTTCATTTTTCTACTACCAAGCGAACCGAGCGAAGAATGTATGTCCGCATACATTCTTCCGAGGTAAGCGCGGGGAGAAAGCTTACTTTATGGCCACTATCAATCAGCTGTCCAAGCGGGGACGCAAGAACAAATCGTCGAAGACGAGCGTGCCTGCCTTGGCCCGCGGTTTTAATGCACTCAAGAATCGTCCGACCTTTTATCCGTCGCCGTTCAAGCGCGGCGTCTGCACCAAGGTGACCACGAAGACGCCGAGGAAGCCGAATTCCGCCATCCGCAAGATCGCCCGCGTCCGCCTCACGAACGGGATGGAAGTCACGGCCTACATCCCGGGCGAGGGGCACAACCTGCAGGAACACTCGGTGGTGATGCTCCGCGGCGGCCGCGTGAAGGATATCGGCGTCCAGTACACCATCGTGCGCGGCAAGCTCGACACCGCTGGCCTCGAGAAGCGCCGCACCTCCCGCTCGCGCTACGGCGCGAAGCGCCCGAGCGCAAAATAGTATGCGCCGACCCCTTAAGAAGAAGCGCACGTGGCGTCCCGACCTCAAATACGGTTCGGAGACGGTGACTCGTTTTATCAATACGGTGATGTGGAGCGGGAAGAAGGACACCGCGCGCGCGGTGGTGTATGACGCACTCGCTGAAATAGAGAAGAGCGGTGCGAATCCGCTGGAGACCTTTGAGTCGGCGCTCCGCAACGTCTCCCCGCTCATGGAAGTGCGAAGCCGCCGCGTCGGCGGTGCGAACTACCAGGTGCCGCGCGAAGTTCCGCAGAACCGCCGCCTCGCGCTCTCGTTCCGCTGGCTCATCAATGCCGCTCGCGCGAAGAAAGGGAAGCCGATGGCGGAGAAGCTCGCCGCCGAGCTCCTGCTCGCCGCGAAGAATGAAGGCGACGCTATCAAGAAGAAGGACGAGATGCACCGCATGGCGGATGCGAACAAGGCCTTCGCGCATTTTGCGTGGTAAGACCGCAGAGCCGGTCTTCCTCCCTGCGCTTGCTTCGGACAAATATGTGCAGACACACGTTTGTCACTCAGCTCGCTTGGTAGTAATTTGCGTCTTTTCATAAAAAGCATAGAGTAGCCCCGGGTTGTCCGGGACTTTTCGTTTCCGGTCTGTCGATATCGATGGTCTTTTTGCAAGGAGAATCATATGAAAAGTACAGCGCAAGATGCCAGGAATCTCCTGGCGAAATTGATCGGAGAGGAGGGACCCGCGACAGTTCTCTTTATCGAATTTGCGGCGAGGTACGGGCTTCCCATCAAGGATGGCGAAGTCCCGCTCTCCACCGAGCTCAATGTCATGCTCCAGAAGTGGCGGGTGCATCTGCTCGACGTCACCAAAGCGGGATTCGCCGGTGCCATCGGCTTCCAGAGATTGAGCGGGAAAGTCGCCTGTTTCGGCGTTTGGCCGAGCGCACCGTGGGGAGCGAGGGAGGGTTACATCAGCGTGGGCGACAGTTTCCCGCTCATCGAGGTGCTGTCAGGAGCTTTTTCGCAAAGCATCAATAGCCGCACGGAGGTCCTTTCCACGAAGATACGGTTCGATCGTGATGATCGCGAGTGTCGGACGATGCGCGATGAGGCGGTCTGGTCGATGGTGTGTGAAGCGATTACACGCGCCAACGAGCTCGGCAGGCAGTTCGAACGCCTTGAGTGCGACTACACTGATCTACTTCCTGCCAAGGGATGACAAAGGCACGTATGTTCGGTACTGCCCGGTGGCCATGTGTCACCGGGCTTTGCTTTTCCGCAGGTTTCCGCTACTATAAACCCAACGCCTCGGCGCCTTTATTTTTTACCTAATTTATGAACCGCGATTACCCATTGGAGAAAGTTCGCAATTTCGGCATCATCGCGCACATCGATGCGGGGAAGACGACCGCGAGCGAGCGCATTCTTTTCTATACGGGTAGCCAGCACAAGATCGGCGAGGTGCACGAAGGCGAGACGACCACCGACTGGATGGAGCAGGAGCGCGAGCGCGGCATCACCATCACCGCGGCCGCCATCACCTGCTTCTGGACGAAGACCGGCGAGAAGGACAAGAAGGACACCGCGAAGAAATTCCGTTTCAATATCATCGACACCCCCGGACACATCGACTTCACCGCCGAGGTGAAGCGCTCGATGCGCGTCTTGGACGGCGCCATCGTCGTCTTCGACGGCGTCGCGGGCGTGGAACCGCAGTCCGAAACGAACTGGCGCTATGCCGACGAGGCCGCAGTGCCGCGCGTCTGCTTCATCAACAAGCTCGACCGCACGGGCGCATCGTTCGAACGTTCCTATGCAAGCATCCTCGACCGGCTCTCACCGAAGGCCATTCGCATGCAAATCCCCATCGGTGAAGAAGGACAGCATGAGGGTGTTGTTGACCTCCTGACTATGAAGGGATACACCTTCGGCGGCAATATGGGCGAGGAGGTTATTGAAGGCGACATCCCCGCGAACCTTGTGGAGGACGCAAAGAAGTATCGCGCCGAGCTCATCGAACGCATCGTGGAGAATGATGACGCAGCCATGCAGTCATATCTCGACGGCAAAGAACCTCCGCTCGAAGAATTGAAAGCGATTTTGCGCAAGGCCGTCATGGCGAATGAAGTCTTTCCGGTCTACACCGGCTCCGCCCTCAAGAATAAAGGCGTTCAGCTCGTGCTCGATGCCGTCGTGGATTATCTCCCGTCGCCCTTGGACCTCAAGCCGGTTACCGGCATCAACCCGAAGACCAATGAGCCGATCGAGCGCCACGCCTCCGACGACGAGCCGTTCTGCGCGCTCGCCTTCAAGCTCCAGACCGACCCGTTCGTCGGCGCGCTGACGTTCTTCCGCGTGTATTCGGGCACGCTCACGGCCGGTTCGTATATTTATAATTCCACCACCGGAAGCAAGGAGCGCATCAGCCGCATCGTCCGGCTCCAAGCCGACAAGCGCGAAGAGGTCGCGCAGGTGTTTACCGGCGAGATCGCCGCCGCGGTGGGGCTCAAAGATACCAAGACCTCGCACACGCTCTGCGACGAGGCGAATCCTATCGTGCTGGAGGAGATCAAATTCCCGGAACCGGTGGTATCGTTGCGCATTGAGCCGAAAACGAAGGCCGACCAAGAGAAGATGGGCGTCGCACTCCGCAAACTCTCGGACGAAGACCCGACGTTCCGCATCAAGACCGACGAAGAGACGAATGAGACCATCATTTCCGGCATGGGCGAACTCCACTTGGAAATTCTCGTGGACCGCATGAAGCGCGAGTTCAATGTCGTCGCGGATGTGGGCAAGCCGCAGGTGGCGTACCGCGAGACGATTCTCGGCAGCGCAGAGGCGGAAGGGAAGTACATCAAGCAGACCGGCGGTCGCGGCCAGTACGGCCATGTGAAAATCAAGATGAAGAAGATGGAGCCGGTGGACCCGGAGAAGAAGGTGTCCAAGAACGTCACGCGCGAAGACCATTTTGAGTTCATCAATAACATCAAGGGCGGCGTCGTGCCGCAGGAATTCATCGCGCCGGTGGAGAAGGGTCTGCGCGAAGCGATGGCGCGCGGCTTCCTCGCCGGCTTCCCGATGGTGGACATCTCGGTAGACCTCTACGACGGCAGCTACCACGACGTGGACTCCTCCGAAATCGCGTTCAAAATCGCCGCGTCCATGGCGTTCCAGGAAGCCGCCGCCAAAGCGAAGGCTGTCATCCTGGAGCCGATCATGCGCGTGGAAGTCATCGTGCCGGACCAGTTCATGGGCGACATCACCGGCAACCTCTCGGGAAAGCGCGGGCAGATAGAGGGCATGGAAGAGCGCGGCATGAACAAAGTCGTGCACGCGAAGGTGCCGCTCTCCGAAATGTTCGGCTACACCACCACGCTCCGCTCCATGACCGAAGGCCGCGGAAGTATGACGATGGAATTCGATCACTACGACACCGTCCCGAATAACGTTGCGACCGACATCATCGCCTCGCGCAAGTAACTCGCGCAATTTGATAGGCAAACGGCCGCCATCCGTGGTGGCCCTGTCTTTTACCCGTGCTCCTTTCCTTCCTGATTATCATAGATGTTCCCTAAATAACACGGCCGTGTATAATAAGGAACATGCACAAGGGGGGAACGATTGAAGAAAAGGTAAGGCGGAGGGTGAAGAGAAATGCCCTGCGGAACATCATCGTGCTTTCAGCGGGAATCGGATTGGTGGTTATGGCGCCCAATACGGCACGATTACTAAAATATGCAGAAGGTATTCTGGGGCCATCGCCACGACTCAAACGCCGTGTTAGCAAGAAGTACTCTGAGATGATCACTGCCGGCCTGTTGAAGCGAGTTAAGACGACAGGCGGTTCTCGCATCATCCTCACTGAGAGAGGGAAGAAACTCGCGGAGGATCTGATCCATATGGAGGAAATCAGGCCGAAACGGCCGCGCCGATGGGATCGAAAGTGGCGTATCATAATGTTCGACGTGTGGGAACGGAGACGGGGAGTGCGCGATACATTACGGCGCGCGCTTGAGGAGTTTGAATTCGTGAAGATTCAGCACAGTGTATGGGCGTATCCGTTTCCGTGCGAGAAGCTCCTCATTTTCTTGCGTGCGCACCTCAAGCTTGGGAAGGGGGTACTGTACATCGTCGCGGACGAGATAGAGTATGATGAATCGCTCCGTAAACATTTCAATCTCCCGGCGGACTGACGCACTGCCGCTTCCACACTAATGTTCCTTATCTGTAACGGCCGTTTAAGATAACGGACAGGGTGCGTGGAAGTTGGAGTGGTGGGTCTATGACGATGGAGTTTGACCACTACGATGTCGTGTCGAACAACGTCGCTCAAGATATTATCGCCAGCAGGAAGTAAATTGCCCCCTTTTAAGTCATTGCGCACAGAGGTATAATTTTTCTTATGTCTAAACAGAAATTGCTCGCATTTTTTGTGATTGTCGGAGGATTAGCTATCTCATCTGAGATTATTTTCTATAGCCACTTATCTCAATCAGACACTTCCAACGTGGTTGGTCGTGTCGCAACTACCACATTTCAAAATGCGCTACAACAAGCCTTAAATAGATTTTCCACTATCTCAACGACTCTTATCTCAACGGATTATCAAAATACCGACCCTGCGTTCAGTATGACTGTGCCCACGGGCTTTGTGTATGTAAAAGGAACCCGGGTTTCCGTACCAAAACAATTTGCGGTCGCAATATCTCAAAACTCTCCACGTTCGGAAAGGGACCCGGCGATGGGTGTGCGGGTCTATGAAACCAGTTTAACCCTTGATGAAAAACACGCGTCAGACATCGCTCTTTTTAAGGGGGCTGGAGCAAAAATCTATAGCGACGACAAGACTACTATCAATGGGATTCCTGCCTACCTCACTGTAATGACTGTGGCAGTTCCCCCTGGCGTCACAAGCCTAAGGCAAATGGATGCTCGGATGGTGGTGGGAGGTTATTTTTACTTGGTACAAGGAGTAGCGCTAGAAACAGATTGGGCAAAATACAAGATAGAATTCGAAAACGCGATACGCTCTTTCAAGGTTGATTAGTTCAAGTCGTACCCGCTACGCATTTAAAGAAAGCTTATAGCCCTTGCGCTTTCCCTGCGCCTTGCGCTATAGTGCTTTTAACGCATCTTGGCGTCGCTCTTTGGCTTGTCTGCTTTTGTGAGTCGGCAAGCCTTGGAGTTTGTTCCGACTCACGTCGGATTAATTCGTGATTTAACAGAATAAATTAACCGATTATGGCAGAATTTAATCGCAGCAAGCCGCACATGAACGTCGGCACCATCGGCCACGTTGACCACGGCAAGACGACGCTCACGGCAGGCATCCTGCATGTGCTCTCGATGCTCACCGCGGAGGGCTACAGCGCCCGCGTGGAAGGCGTCGACAAAATCGACAGCGCACCGGAAGAGAAGGCGCGCGGTATTACTATTGCGCTCCATCACAGCGAGTACGAGACGCCGAACCGTCACTACGCGCACATCGATGCGCCGGGACACGCCGACTACATCAAGAACATGATCACCGGCGCCGCCCAAATGGACGGAGCGGTCCTCGTGGTCGCCGCGACCGACGGTGTGATGCCCCAGACGCGCGAGCACATCCTGCTTGCGAAGCAGGTGGGTCTCAAGAAGCTCATCGTCTTCTTGAACAAAGTAGACATGGTCGCCGAAGCCGACCTCATCGACCTCGTCGAAGAGGAGATCCGCGAGCTGCTCACGAAGCAGGGCTACGATGGCGCACATACGCCGATTATCCGCGGTTCCGGCCTCAAGGCGCTTGACGCGAAGTCCGCGACCGAGGAGTACGCGGTCAAGGTCAAGGAACTCGTGGATACGATGGACACCTACTTCGACATGCCGGAACGCGAGCTCTCAAAGCCGTTCCTCATGCCGATCGAAGACATCTTCTCGATTGAAGGTCGCGGCACCGTTGTCACGGGCCGCATCGAGCGCGGCCAGATCAAGGTTGGCGAGGAAGTGGAGATCGTCGGCATCAAGCCGACGGCCAAGACAACCGTCACCGGCATTGAGATGTTCAACAAGCAGCTCACGGAGGGCCAGGCAGGCGACAACGCCGGCATTCTCCTGCGCGGTACGAAGAAAGAAGACGTGCACCGCGGCCAGGTGCTCGCGAAGACCGGGTCGGTCACGCCGCACACCGACTTCGACGCCGAGGTCTACATCCTCGGCAAGGACGAGGGCGGCCGCCACACGCCGTTCTTCTCCGGCTACAAGCCGCAGTTCTATATCCGCACCACCGACGTCACGGGAGAAGTGACCCTGCCGGAAGGCAAGGAAATGGTGATGCCGGGCGACACGGTCACCTTCAAGGTGAAGCTCGTCGCGCCGGTCGCACTCGAAGAGCAGCAGCGCTTCGCCATCCGCGAAGGCGGCAAGACCGTCGGCGCCGGCGTCGTGACGAAGATCACGGCGTAACTCTACGATGCCCACCGCGACCAAAACAAAGAGGCCGGCTAAGCGCGCCGCAAAAAAGGCGGCGGCGCCTGCGGCGAAGAAAGTCGCACCAAAAAAGAAAGCGGGGCCGGCCGCTCCGATAGCGGAGCACAAGCTCCGCATCCGCGTCCGCGCCTATGAGCACAAGATACTCGACCTCTCGGTGAAGCAGATCATGGACACTGCCGCCCGCTTTGATGCGGTCGTCGTCGGCCCCGTGCCGCTTCCGACCGAAATCAAGCGCTGGACGGTCAACCGCTCCACGTTCGTCCACAAGGACGCGCGCGAGCAGTTCGAAATGCGCGTCCATAAGCGCCTCATCGACATTCTGAACCCCTCGCCGAAGGTGATTGAGGCCCTCACGAACCTCAACCTTCCCTCCGGCGTGACGATCGACGTCAAGATGGTCTAACCTCGCTCCACGCGGAGCACCACGCAACCGCCCGCAAGGGCGGTTGTGTGCTTTTCTGGTAGGATATGAGCCATGGAAGGCATGGAGAAAGGAGTCCATATGGGCGTGTACTTCCCGAAAGCAAAGTCGGAACAGGATCTGAATCCGCAGCAGCTGGAGCGCTTTAAGGCTTTTCGTGCACCGCTCGGCGAGAGCGCACCGGCACTGGCCGCGCGTATTAAAGCGATTAAGGAGTTTATCGGGCCAGTGATGTCGGGAGAAATGCTTGCTGCTGAAGAAGAACTCATTGATGACTCTGTCGCGAGATGGGTTTTGGCAGGGGAAGATCCCGAAAAGGTGAAGTGGCTTGAACTGAAGAAATAGTGGGTACTCGTCGGCCCCGAGCGCCAAGCGCTCGGGGCCCCATCATTTGCATCTTTTGGACCCTTCGTGTAGAGTGCCCCTAAAGCTACGTCCCCCGGTTGCACCCCTTCGGGTGCCCGATGCGGGACCTCCAGCAAATCGCGTAACAGCGAATTGCTGTTGCGCGATTTGCTTTGAACCCAATGAAATTCATTCTCGCCACCAAAGAAGGAATGACCCGAGTGTTCGGGGAGGACGGCCGCGCCCGCGCGGGGACTATCCTGCTTGCCGACTCGGTGACGGTAACGCAGGTCAAGGCGAAGGACGGCAAGGACGGCTACTCGGCCATCCAGCTCGGCCAGGGCGCCCGCCGCACGAAGAACATCAGCAAGCCGGTCCTGGGCCACACCAAGGGCAAGGGGTTCCAGGCAATCAGGGAATTCAGATTGCCTGAAGGAGGCAGTGAGCAGGAGCAGGTAGCAGGAAATACAATCAGCGCGGACATTTTCGCCGTCGGCGATGTCGTGCGCGTCTCGGGCATCTCCAAAGGCAAGGGCTTCGCCGGTGTGGTGAAGCGCCACGGTTTCCACGGCGGCCCGCGCTCGCACGGACAGAAGCACACCGAGCGCTCCCCGGGCTCTATCGGCGGTTCGGGCGGCCGCGCGGGCGGCCGCGTCGTGAAAGGGAAGAAGATGGCCGGCCGCCTGGGAAGCGACCGTGTCACCGTCACGAACCTGAAGGTGCTCGCCGTGGACGCGAAGGCGGGCGAGATAATCGTGTCCGGTGCGGTACCCGGCCGCCGCGGCACCCTGCTTGAGATCGTCAGCGCGTAATTTGAATACTATGGCTACCGCAAAAAAAATGACGAAGAAAGAATACGTACCGATTGAGGCGGCCATCTTCTCCATGGAAGGAAAGAAGGTCGGCAGCATCGCGCTCCCGGAGGCGTTGTTCGGCCAGTCGTGGAAGAGCGACCTCGTGCACCAGGTCACGACCGCGATGCAGGCCAACCTGCGCCAGAACCGCGCCCACACGAAGGACCGCTCCGAAGTCTCAGGCGGCGGCAAGAAGCCGTGGAAGCAGAAGGGCACCGGCCAGGCGCGCCACAGCTCCACTCGTTCGCCAATCTGGCGCCACGGCGGTATAACGTTCGGTCCGCGCTCCACGCGCAACTACAGCGAGAAGATCAACAAGAAGATGCGCATCGGCGCGCTCCTCTCGGTACTCTCAAAGAAGGCGCAGGACGGCGAGATTATCCTCGTTGACCAATTCACCTTTGCCGCGCCGAAGACCGCGCTTGCGAAGACCGCGCTCACGGCGCTCGCGAAGGGCGCGGACGCCGGCGCGCTCACGACGAAGAAGAAGAACGCCGCCCTGCTTGCGCTCGCCTCGTATGACGCGAACACGATAAAGAGCTTCGGGAATTTCGGCAGTATAGCGACTGAGGAGCTGCGCAACCTGAATCCGGTGGACGTCATGACGCACAAGTACCTCGTCATTGAGAAGCCGGAGGCGGCGTTTGCGGCGCTCACGGCGCGCGCCAAGTCTAAATAAATTATCATGGCACTTTTCGGCACTACAAAGACAGCAAAGAAGGAGAAGAAGGCGAAGGTCGCGGTGAAGCACCGCGCCCGCACGGCGCCGAGTAAAGAGGGCAGTGCGCACGAGATCATCCGTGCGCCCTGGTTCTCCGAGAAGGCGCTCATCAGTACCGAGCGGGGCGTGTACACCTTTGCGGTGCCGCCGCGCGCGACGAAGGCCGAGATTGCGGGCGCCATCAAGGAGGTCTACAACGTGGCTCCAAGGAAGATCCGCATCGCGAATCTTCCCGGGAAGACAAAGGCGATGCGCACCAAGCGCGGCACGGGCACGCGCGCGGCGCGCACGAAGGCCTACGTGTACCTGAACGCGGGCGATACGATTCAATTCGCGTAATGTTATGAGCGAAGCGAATTACATGAAGCGAACCCTGTTAAATCCCGCGAAGCGGGACATTTGCGGAGCAAATGTATTTAACAGGGTAAGGTTTTTCTAAACTCGCTGACTCGTTAACAAAAACCTTATGAAAACCTACAAACCCACATCCAAGAGCCGCCGCCACATGAGCACGCTTCCGTACAAGGAGCTGCTTTCGGGCCACGCGCCGCACAAGCCGCTCCTCAAGAAGAAGGGGAGCCAGGGCGGCCGGAACGCGTTCGGCCGCATCACGACGCGCCACCAGGGCGGCGGCCACAAGAAGCGCTTCCGCGACGTGGATTTCAAGTACGACAAGAAGAACATTCCGGCGAAGATCGAGACGGTGGAATATGACCCGTTCCGCTCTGCCTTCATCGGGCTGGCGCTCTACCGTGACGGCGCGCGCCGCTACGTCATCCTGCCGAAAGAGGTGAAGGTCGGGTCTACGTTCATCGTTTCCGAGAATGCGCCATTGACTGCGGGCAATCGCCTCCCGCTCGGGAAAATTCCCGTCGGCACCTTCGTCTACAACATTGAAATTGCTCCGCTCGCAGGCGCCTCGCTCGTCCGCTCGGCGGGCAACTATGCCGAAGTGGTCGCGCACGACGCCGGCTACGCGCAGGTGAAGCTTCCATCAACGGAAATCCGCAAGATTTCCGACCTCTCGTGGGCGAGTGTCGGCGCCGTCGGCAACGAGGAATACAATCTCGTCGTCATCGGCAAGGCGGGCCGCAGCCGCTGGATGGGCATCCGTCCGACGGTGCGCGGCACCGCCATGAACCCGGTTGACCACCCGCACGGCGGCGGCGAAGGCAAGCAGGGCCGCGGGCTCCGGCGCGCAAAGTCCAAGTGGGGCAAGCCCACCGGCAAGGGCCAGAAGACCCGCACGCCGAAGAAGTACTCAAACGTCTTCATCGTCTCCCGCCGCAAAGTGGGGAAGAAAAGGAAGGGTTAATACCTATTTTCGACAACGCACACCCGCGACCTTTTGGTCGCGGGTGTGCTTTGTCGGTGTGCTATTATCCCGGCAATGAACAAATCTTTCTTCTGGCTTGCGCTTCTCTTGCTTGCCATGCCGCTCTATACCCGCGCCGATTCCTATGAAGGGCCATTTTGTTTTGAGAACCCGAAGGACTTCCAAGTTTCTTCGGACGGTAGCACCGATGACCCCTCTCACGTGAGAGGAACCTGCAAAGCAATCGAGAAGGATCTAATCGTTTCACTTGACTCGGGTCTTATGCCTGACTACTTCCTCGGTACTCACCAGACAGTTGGTGCGGGCTGCGATTTCACAGGCTGCGCCTATGGCGCCACATACTCCGAAGACGACTTCCTAACGAGTAGCTCAAGCCTGACAAATGTGCATGGCGCCGTGGACTTCTGGGATAGCGGTGATTCTGACATACCTTCCTACACGCTGTTCGAGAAGTCGTTCTTTATTCCCATATTGGCAAAGGCGTTCAAGAGCGCGGGCCTCTCGTTCTCCCCGGACTCCATGCCGATGATAAATATCCGAGTTTTTAAGCCGTCAGAACTTCCCGAGGTGCAGAAGTATAACGGAGACGACAGCTCAAACTATGCATTGAACGTGCTACTGCCACGGGATAACAATCGCCTTTCCCCGACCTACAACACAACCGATTATCAAACCTATGGCAAACACATCTTTGCTCCGAAAGGCACGGTCGTAGAGTCTCAGTACATTGATATGAAGGGAAGCCCCGCGTTGAGTGACACGGATCTACAGATTAGTTCTGTCCCCGTGTATAAAGGCAGTTATGCGTTTGTTGTTCCGGTTACGAGCCCTCTTGCGTCAGTAAAGGATTACTGGGTATTCATTAAAGAGAATGGAAAACTCGTCCTCAAGTGGGATAAGAGCGAATACGGGCTCGATAATGGAAAAGTACGAACCATAACGAGCGCCGACAAGAACGTCACTGCCGCGCTTCTCTTCGGCGATACATTCGGCAGACAGGATACAGCCACGTCTTCCGTGAATGCTTCCAGCACAGTAGCGCAGACGCCGGGAGCAAATACGGGATTCTTCTCTCGCGTGATTGGTATTATTCTCTCGTGGTTCCGATGGCTGTAGGCCATGCTTGAATACGTCCATCAGTTTCTAGCCGCACTTCTCGTCTCCATAACGATTGAGGGCCTTGTGGTATTTGGGCTGGCCACTCTTTCCAAGAAAGATCGAAGGATCGCGCTTATCGCCATATTCGGGACGATACTCACAATCCCGTACGTTTGGTTCGTGTTCCCGACTAT
>JAGWZP010000029.1 GCA_018968865.1 Patescibacteria group bacterium
ACGGCCTCACCAAGGACGACCGGCGCTACCTGGACGTCCTCCTCAAGAGCTTCCGCGGCGGACCGGCGGGCGTCGGCGCGCTTGCGGCCGCGCTCCACGAAGACGCCGATACGGTGGAACACGTCTACGAGCCCTACCTGCTCCGCCTCGGCTTCATTGAGCGCTCCCCGCGCGGCCGCATCCTCACCCCGGAAGGCCGCTCCTACTTGAGCGGAGATACGCTACTGTAAAAGCGAACGGTTCGCGAAAATTGGCAGTAGGACTTGGCCTAGCGGCCCAGGAGCGACCAATTTTTCTTGCCCGTACTCGGGCTTAGAAAAATGGAAGTACTCCTGTGGTGCGCTGCCGATTTTTGCGAACCGTGCACGCTGTTGGTATCATCACCACATGTCCGGACACAGCAAGTGGTCTCAGATCAAGCGGCAGAAGTCGGTGACCGACGCCGCGAAGAGCCGCATCTTCTCGCGCTACGCGCGCCTCATCGCGATGGAATCAAAAAAAGCGAACGGGATTCTTTCGGCCCCGGGCCTCTCCGTCGCCATCGCGCGCGCAAAAGCGATGAACATGCCGAAAGAGAATATTGAACGTGCTATCGCGAAAGGCGCTTCCAAAGATGCTGGTGAACTGGTGCAGGTCGTGTACGAGGCCTACGGTCCGGGCGGCGTCGCCATCCTTATCGACGCGCTTACCGATAACAAGAACCGCACGACGCAAGAAATAAAACATCTCCTCGTGCTGCAGGGTGTGGAGCTCGCCGCACCCGGTGCCGCGAGCTGGGCATTTACAAAAAAAGGGGCGGACTCCATCCCGAACGAGCCGCTCATTGACGTCGCCGGCGCCGATGAGGAGAAATTGAGCGCCATTCTCGAAGTGCTCGATGAGCATGAGGATGTCCAGCAAGTGTTCACGAACGCGCGGGGATATGAGGATACTGGCGATTGACCCGGGGTACGACCGC
Source organism: Patescibacteria group bacterium (assembly GCA_018968865.1). The sequence continues at coordinate 959 of JAGWZP010000029.1, forward strand.
CTCGGCATCGCGGTCGTTGAGGGCGACCCGTCGCGGCCGACGCTTCTTATGAGTGCATGCATCTCGCCGGAGAAAGGCGCGCGCGAAGACCGTCTCGCAGAAGTAGCAAACGCCGTCACCGCCGCCATAGAAGCCTACGCTCCCGACGCGCTCGCGATCGAAACGCTTTTCTTCGGCGTGAATAAGAAAACAGCGCTCGGCGTCGCCGAAGCGCGGGGCGCAGTGCTCGCCGCGGCCGGGCGCACCCGCCTGCGGGTCATCGAATGTTCCCCTCAGCAGGTGAAGCTCGCGGTGACCGGCCACGGCGGCGCCGCAAAATCGTCCGTCGCGGCGATGGTTCCCCGGCTCCTTACGCTTCCCACAAAGAAGCGTCTCGACGACGAACTGGATGCCATCGCCATCGGCATCACGGCGCTTGCCTCTGGGTTTCTGCGGCGCTAATGCACACCGGTCCATAGAACCGCTTGCACGAATAGATATTTTTGCTACATATATCCGTATGATGGACGATGATATCCGCGACGAGAGCCTCGTCTTGGACGAATTCGAGGAGGAGGAGCTCGAAGAGGACGAATATTATTGAATAGGGTGATACCATAGGGAGAATGATTTTACGGCGACCTGTTTCGTGGCGGCATACTCTTCTCGCATCCGTTCTTGCTCTCTTTGGTCTCGGATTCCTTATCGGTGGCGGCATCCTCATTCTCGTCGCTTTTACGCCGGTCCCCGATATCGGCTCGTTCGCCGCGCGGCAAGTCGATCAGTCGACGAAGATCTACGATCGCACCGGACAAGTCCTCCTTTACGACTACAATCGGGATGCGAAGCGGAACATCGTGCCGCTCTCGTCCATCTCCCCGAACACCATCAACGCGACCATTGCGATCGAGGATTCCAGTTTTTATGAACACGGCGGCATCCGCTTCACCTCCATCATCCGCGCCGTGTTCGCCGACATCCTCGGCGGCGGCCTGTCTCAGGGCGGCTCCACCATCACCCAACAGGTGGTGAAGAACGAGCTTCTCACGAGCCAGAAAAGCATTGTCCGCAAGATCAACGAATGGGTGCTCGCGATCAAACTCGAACAGCTCTATTCAAAAGACCAAATCCTCGAAACGTACCTGAATAATATCCCCTACGGCGGGACGCTCTACGGCATCGAGGCCGCCGCCGAGTCCTACTTCGGCAAGCCCGCGAAGGACCTCTCGCTCGCACAAGCCGCATACCTTGCGGCGATGATTCAAGCTCCCTCCTATTATTCGCCGTACGGCACCCACAAGACCGAACTCGCCGCCCGCAAGGATCTCGTACTCGATAGGATGCGCACGCTCGGCTTCATCGACGATGCCGCGTATACGGCGGCGAAAGCGGAGCAAGTCTCCTTTGCGCCGGCGGGACAGAACGCCATCATCGCGCCCCATTTCGTGTTTTACATCCTCAACCAGCTTGAAGACGCCTATGGCTCGCAGGCGCTCATGTCGGGATTGAGGGTCATCACCACGCTCGACGCCGACCTTGAAGTGAAGGCGGAGTCGATCGTGAACCGGTACGCGCTTGATAACGTCAAAAAATTCAATGCATCAAACGCCTCGCTCGTCGCCATCGACCCACCGACCGGGCAGATCCTCGCCATGGTCGGCTCGCGGAATTTCTTCGACACCGCCATCGACGGGCAATACAATGCGACGCTCGCTTCCCGGCAGCCGGGCTCCACGATGAAGCCGTTCATCTATGCGCTCGCGCTCATGCACGGCTACACGCGCGATACGGTCGTGTTCGACGTCCCGACGCAGTTCTCAACGTCGTGCCGGCCGTCGGACACCATGAACAGCACCGCTCCGTGCTACGCTCCCGCCGACTTTGACAACAAATTCCGCGGCCCCATGACGTTCGAGACCGCGCTCGCCCAATCCATCAACATTCCCGCCATCAAGGTCCTCTACCTCGTCGGCATACAGAACGCCATCAATCTCGCCAAATCGTTCGGACTCACCACGCTCGGCGACCCGAGCCAGTACGGCCTCACGCTCGTGCTCGGCGGCGGCGAAGTCCGCCTGCTCGACCTCACCGGGGCCTACGCCGCGTTCGCGAACGATGGCGTGCTGAACCAGCCGACCGGCATCCTCGAGATCGACGACGCTAGCGGCGCCGTCATTCAAAAATTCTCGCCGCAATCGTCGACCGTACTGCCAGCAAACATTGCGCGCGACATATCGGCCATGCTCTCCGATGCCCCCGCGCGCCTCCCGGAATATCCCCTCGACTCCCCGCTTTCTTTCCCCGGATACGATGTCGCGGTAAAAACCGGTACGACGAACGACACGCGCGATGCATGGGTTCTCGGCTACACTCCCTCCATCGCGCTCGGCGTCTGGGCGGGAAATAACGACAATACGCCGATGGTGAAGTCGATCGCCGGTTTCATCGCGGCGCCGATGTGGCACGAGGCGATGGCGTACGCCCTTTCAAAATATCCGCGGGCCTATTTCGGCGAACCGGACGCTATTTCTCCTTCCGTTCCGCCGATGCTCCGGGGAAATTGGCATGTCCCCGATGCCCAAGGGAACATTCTTCCTCACAGCTTGCTGTACTGGACGGATAAAAATAATCCCCAAGGAGCGCCGCCGAGCAATCCTGCACAAGACCCGCAATTCGCTTATTGGGAATACGGCATTTCCGCATGGTATGCACAGCACCCGGATCTCTTTATGAATGGAATCATGCTCCCCGTACCGCTCTCGGACACGCCCGCCGCAAGTACGACGCCGTAATACTTACTGGTTCATCGGAGAAACCAGATAGAGGAGCGATGTATCTCCGACACCTTTGATGATGAGCGGACGGCCTATGCCTGCGGCGAGAAGCGAAAGGCTCTCTGTGCTGGTAAGAGACAGTACCGCGGAAAGATAGCGGTGATTGAAGGAAAGGTCGAGAGCGCTTCCTGATACTTGCGCCGAAAGCGTCTCAGTTGATTCTCCCACATCGGCATTCCGCGCAAATAAGGAGAATTGTTTCTTCTTCGGATCGAAGCTGACGCGTATTTTTTGGAACGCATCTGAAAATATCGTCGTTCTTTTGAGCGCCTGTTCAAAATCCTTCCGTAAGACAACCGCTTCAACGATCGATTCCTTCGGAATGATCTGGCGGTAGTCGGGATACACCGCATTCGTCAATCGAGAGACGAGCATGCCCGCCGTACTGACAAAAGCGCACTGGTGGTCGTCGAACGACATAATAATATCTTCGTCCGGGAGCGCTTGTGCGATATCAAGGGCATTCTTCGCGGGAATGAGGAATTTGCCTTGTGTTCCTTTATTTGAGAGCGGTACTTTCTTTTCAGCGAGGCGGAATGAATCCGTCGCCACCGCGGTCATAACGCTTCCTTCTATGGAGAGATACATACTTGCAAGCTCGGGGCGGACGGTTGATGCAGACGCACAGGAAGCGATTGAGGTAAATAAATTTTTAAGAAGGATGCCGGGAAGTACTATTCTGTTCTTGGGATTTTCAGGGAATGGTATGGAAGGAAAATCATCGTACGGAACGGTTTTGATTGAGCTTTTCCCTGTTCCGCTATTGAGAGAAATAATATCCCCAGTGTGTTCAAGGGTTATTTTGCCTTCCTGGGTAAGGGAACCGGCTATTTGCTGGAGGAGCGTCGCGGGGATAGCTACGACCCCGTCGCTCTTTTTTTCTCCCTCAATCTTCAAATCAATACCGGTTTCAAGATTAGTTGCGCGCATTTTTATCCCCTCATCCCCCGCAATAATCAATACCGAGGAGAGTGCAGGAAGTGTTCCACTTCTCCGCTCCGCGAATCGTGCGACTGTATGCACTGCGTCAGAGAATTTCTTTTTTTCTATTGAAATATTCATACGATTCCTATTAGGGCTGTTGATAAGGGGACAACATTAAAATAGGTAGAGAAGCGTTGCATATATTTCTTATGAAAAGAAATGAATCGTGTTGATAAAAGTATGGGAAGCATCATACAAGTAGGGTGCGAATATTCTGAATCTCTTTTGCGAGGTCACTGTCCACAACTATTTCCCGCTTTATCTTCTCACAGGAGTGGATAACAGTTGTGTGGTCGCGGCCTCCCAGTTTCGTACCGATCGTTGGGTAGGAAATACTGAAATCTTCGCGCAAAATATACATAATCACCTGCCGCGGTCGCACCACTTCCCTCCTGCGGGTCTTTTCATAAATACTTTCTTCATCAATACCATAGAATTCAGCGACTTTATCAACAACATTTTTTACGGAGATATTTTTCTGCGGCCGAGTGAAGGACCGGAGCGACTGGCGCACTTCGGCGATGTCAGGGGCGGAGCCTTTCACTTGGGTATGACAGACGATATTATTTACCATACCTTCAAGTTCGCGGATGGAACCGCTCATCGACGTTGCAACGTACTCAATAACCTCGTCCGAGAGCATAACCCCGTGCAGAGCCGCCTTTTTCTGGACGATGGCCATACGGGATTCGGTGTCCGGCTCGCCGATATCGATGGCCATACCGCTCGCTAAACGCCCTTTTAAGCGTTCGGCGATGTCGGGAATGGATGCCGGCGAGCGGTCAGAGGAGAAAATAATCTGTTTGTTTGTGTCATGGAGCGCATTGAAGAGATGGAACAGCTCTTCCTGGGTTTTTTCCTTTTTTGAAAGGAATTGAACATCATCCATGATGAGGAGGTCGTACTGGCGGTATTTGTCTTTGAAGCGGTTCGCGGAACCTGCCTGCACCGAGTCGGTATAATCGACTGCAAATTTTTCTGACGTGAGATAAAATACTTTCCGTCCCTGATACTGTTTTTTAAACTGATTGCCGATGGCCTGGATGAGATGCGTTTTTCCGCGCCCCGTGTCCCCGTAAATGAACAGAGGATTGTACGTGATGCCGGGGCGGCCAAGCGCGGCCTGGGCGGCCGCGTACGCGAGATTGTTGAACGAGCCGATGACGAACGTATCAAACGTATAACGCGGATTCAAATTATCGCTTTTATTGATATAGAACTCATCCAAAGGAAGCTCCAGCGCGCCCCGCGTGTTTTTAACCTCTTTTGGCGCCTTGCGGTGGTCGTCTTTGACGATGAGATACTCGATATTGCGAAACTCGTAGGAGATGCCGCGCACGATCTTCAGAAGGAGCGTGTGGAA
>JAGWZP010000004.1 GCA_018968865.1 Patescibacteria group bacterium
GGCCGGCGTGATTCCCATCATCTTCGCGCTCTCGCTCCTCCTGCTTCCGCAGATGGCGCTCTCCATGCTCGCCGCATTCCATATCTCCTTCGCGAGTAGCGCGTCGCTCTGGTACACCGCCTTCCTCTCCAATCCATGGCAGTACGGCGCGGTCTATTTCCTCCTCGTGGTGCTCTTCACGTATTTCTACACTGCCGTCACGTTCGAACCGCACCGCGTTGCGGAGAACCTCCAGAAGACCGGCGCCTTCGTTCCCGGCGTGCGTCCCGGCCGCGAGACCGAGGAGTACATCGGCAAGGTCGTGAACCGCATCACGCTCCCCGGGGCCTGCTTCCTCGGCCTCTTGGCGGTCGCGCCGAGCATCATCCAGGGGCTCACCGGCGTCACGACGCTCGTCCTCGGCGGCACCGCGCTCCTCATCGCGGTGCAGGTCGCGCTCGACCTTGCGCAGAAGATCGACGCTCAAGTTTCTCTTCGGGAGTATTAAGATTAAAATAGAGCGATGACCAATGGACTCCTTGTTATCGTTCTTGGCCCGACTGGAAGCGGGAAGAGTGTCCTGATTGAACACATACGAAGCCTCCATCCAGAGTTCATTGCCCCGGTGAGCTACACCACACGTTCGATGCGACCGGGGGAAGAGAGAAGCAAACATTTTTATTTTTTGAGCGAAGCGGAATTCAAACAGCATATTGCTGAAGGAGATTTTATCGAATGGGTGCAGTATGGCGGGCATTATTACGGATCTTTAAGAAAAGAAATCCTGCCGCCTCTCCAAGAAGGGAAGGTAATTCTCGATGAGATGGAGGTACAGGGTGTGCGGCAGCTTAAGGCAGTACTTCCTTCCGAACAACTCATTTCAGTTTTTATTGATGCGGGTCCTTGGGAGGAACTTGAACGCCGTATCCGCGCCCGTGCTCCGATTACCGAGGAGGAGCTTGCAAAGCGTAAAAAGCGTTATGACGATGAGATGAGTTTCAAAACAGAAGCAACCTATGTCGTTCAGAATCCTATCGGTAAGCTAGAAGAAGCGAAAAGGGATCTTGAGGATATAATCAATTCTCTCTTGAAATGACGATATCAAACGATACCGAACGGGAGAACCTCATTGAGGGCGGCAAGCGGCTTGCCGCCGTGCTTCGCGCGCTTCGCGCCAAGGTCGCGCCCGGCGTGACGGCCGAGGAATTGGATGACTTAGCCGAGCGCCTTATTCAAGAAGGCGGGGACCAACCCGCCTTCTTGGGCTATACGCCCGAGGGCGCGGGGCGGCCGTATCCGGCGACGCTGTGCGTCTCCATCAATGACGAAGTCGTGCACGGCATCCCGAATGAGTCGGTGCGGACGCTCAAAGAAGGCGACATTGTCGGCCTCGATCTCGGCCTGCGCCACGGAGGCATTATTGTGGATGCCGCTATCACGGTGCCGGTCGGGGCCGTGGACGCAGAGACGAAAAAACTTCTCCGCGCCACCGAAGCGGCGCTTGCCGCGGGCATCGCCGCCGCAGTCCCGGGGAAGCACGTCGGCGACATCTCGCAGGCCATTCAAAAAGAAATTGAAAATGCGGGGTTCAAAGTCGTAAAAGAACTCGGCGGGCACGGGGTGGGCGACCTCGTCCACGAAGAGCCGTTCATTCCCAACTTCGGCCGCGCGGGCCAAGGAGAATTGCTCGAGGAGGGCATGGTGCTTGCGCTCGAGCCGATCTCAACCGCCGGCAAGGCCGCCGTGGTGCTCGCACCCGACGGCTACACCTACCGCACCAAAGATGGTTCGCGCTCGGCGCACTTCGAGCACACTATCTTGCTAGAGGCGTCCGGAGCGCGTATTATCACTGCATAACGCCGCAGGCGATTTTATTTTCAAACTATGGCACATCCGAAAACTGAACGAACGCTCGTCATCGTGAAGCCTGACGGCATCCAGCGCGCGCTCATCGGCGAAATCATGAAGCGGTACGAGCGGCTTGGGCTCAAGCTCGTCGCACTGAAGATGCTCGTCCCGACCGAAGCGATGATCGAACAGCACTATCTCCTTGATCCGAGCTGGAAGAAGAATGTCGGCGAGAAAGCCATTGCGAGCTACGTGAAGAAAGGTGAGACGCCGCCGTCAAACGATCCTATCGAGGTCGCCAATCTGGTCGTCACTCGTTTGAAGAAATACATGACGAGCGGACCGGTCATCGCGATGGTCTGGGAGGGTGCTCACGCAGTTGAACTGGTACGTAAAATTACGGGCGGCACAGAACCACGAAGCGCCGACATTGGGACGATTCGCGGCGATTTCGTCGTTGACTCGTATCAGATAGCGGATAGCGACGATCGCGCGATTAGGAATCTCATCCACGCGTCCGGCACGATTCCCGAGGCGGAAAAAGAGATACCGCACTGGTTCACACAGGGAGAAATTATCAATTATCGCGTGCCACACGAGGCGATACTCTACGACGTGGATATAAAGAATATCCTAGGCTAGAACAGCTCAAAAAGCACCATACTACGCGGTGTTTTTCCGTTGTTCACAGGAAAATTTGACACGGCGTGTATACTTATAGATGGAGTTGTTCTTAAAAACGCAACTTGCCTACATTTCGGGACTTTTGCATTAAGACATGTTTGGTGAATTCCGTAAGGAAATCCGAGAGCTGTCGTTGCGCTACCCACCTGGCAAGAATAAAGTTGCATTAGGGAATGGCTCCGCCAATCGCCCTGTTTCTTCGGAAACAGGGCGATTGGCGTTACACTGTATCAATATGTCACTCAGATTAAGTTTTTATGGCGGAGCAGGAAAGGTGACGGGCTCTAATTTTTTAATAACAGGGACAAAAGCAAAGATGCTGGTGGACTGCGGCATCGAGCAGGGCGCCGACTTTGCTGTGGAAGAAGTGTACGGACCGTTCCCGTATGACGTGACGAGCATTGACGCGCTCGTCGTGACGCATGCGCATCTCGACCATGTGGGGAGGATCCCGAAGCTTGTAAAAGAGGGCTTCCGCGGGAAAATCTATATGACCCCGCCGACGCGCGACCTCGCCGAGTTGATTCTGCGCGATTCGACCACCATTCTCGCTGATGAGGCCGCGCGGCTTAGCAGAGCGCCCCTGTATGAAGAAAGAGACGTTGATGCGACGTTCGCGCTCGTCGAGACGCTCGACTACCATGTTGAAAAAGAAGTCGCATCGGGACTCTCGGTGTACTTGCGCAACACCGGTCATATCCTCGGTTCGGCGAGCGTGCGGATTACCGACGAAGACGGTACGACGATCGTACTTACGGGCGACATCGGCAATTCGCCCTCGCCGCTTCTGCCCGACTGGGAGCCGGTGGCCGATGCGGACGCACTCGTGATGGAGAGCGTGTACGGCGACCGGCTCCATCCGCCGCAGAAGGAGCGCGTCGCGACGCTCCGCGACGCGCTTAAAGGCGCGATTGCAAAAGGCGGTACGATGCTCATCCCCGCGTTCTCGCTTGAGCGCACCCAACTGATGCTCTACGAGCTCTCCAACTTTTTTGATGCGGGCGATGTGCCGAAAATTCCCGTCTTTCTAGATTCGCCGCTCGCCATCCGCGTAACCGGGGTATACGAGAAGTGGGGAATGGCCTACTTCAAGAGCGAGACCGAAGATGAAATGAAACGCGAAGGAAGTATTTTTGAATTCCCATTCTTGAAGAAGACACTTTCGCCGGAAGAGTCGAGAGCGATAGAGAAGACGCCGGGCCCCAAAATCATCATCGCCGGCGCGGGGATGAGCCACGGCGGCAGGATCGGCCGCTGGGAGACGCGCTACCTGCCGGAGACCTCCACCACGCTCTTTATGGTCGGCTACCAAGCGCCCGGCACGCCGGGACGGCGCATGATGGAAGGCGCGTCGAGCATTCGCATTGCCGGGAACGAGGTGAAAATTAAAGCGACGATAGAAAAATTGGAAGGCTGGTCGGCGCACGCCGACCGCGACCAGCTCATGCAGTTTGCCGAGGCGTCGCTCGCCGAGAAGCGCCCGAAAGTCATCTTCACCGCGCTTGGGGAGCCTTCTGCCGAACGATTCCTTGCCCAGCGCATCCACGACTACCTCGGCGCTCGCGCCATCGTCCCCGACTACGGCCAGACGTGGGAAGTCACCAAGGGCTCGACACAACAAATAAAATGAGAACCCCGAGAGGGGTTCTCGGGGTTAGGCGGAAAGCTCTACTGAAGCTAAGGTGTAGCCATCGCTTCTTTTTACAACAATAGTAGCTCGGCATCCTTTTTGGATAGTAATTGCCGAGAGAGCCTCGACTGCCTCTGCCTTTTGCCCGATGAATTCTGCAGGCGTCCCTTTGAAGGATTCGAACTCGGACGTAGGGCAAGTCAGTAATTTTTTGCTGGTTACGTGTCGCAACCCTTTCTTCGTGATTTCTTCCCACGATACTGAAACGTGATATCGAGGAGCGTTTTTGATTATAAAGAAATCATGAAGAGCCTTCTTCGCCAGTTTGATGTGGACGGGCAAAATGACGCAACGATCCTTCCGCCGGTGATATTCGTATGTGTAATAGAAACTAATCACACATGCGTTCTCCACAACGACAAGGAAGGGGCGCCGGTCCCGCGTGCTCCAGAGGACGAAATAGCTGACGCCGTTCTCCCGGTGCGCTTCATACGTCGCTCTATTGTTGACCAGCTCGACGACGGTTTCCGGCTCAAGGAGCGAACGTGCTCTGATCCGCTCTACCGCGTGGTCGGTGAGGACAACCTCTAACGTTGAGCCCATGATTGCTTCCTTTGTAAAAAGTACAGGCGGCAACAGTACCGCACAGGCATTATACATTTTCAATCCATAAAGTCAAATGCTCACGTCGTCCCCGCCTTCGGCCAAACGTAGGGAATAACAATTGTGTTACTTTCTTTTTGTTTAGACGACTTGTTTGGCGATGCGGGCAAAGATGGCGGGGTGGTCGGAAGCAAATTGCGCGAGGACCTTGCGGTCGAGGGCGAAGCCGTTCTTCTTCAGTTTCGCGATGAAGGTGGAGTAGGACGTGTGGCCGTTCTCGCGGACGGCGGCGTTGAGCCGGACGATCCAGAGCTGGCGGAAGTCGGTCTTCTTGTCGCGGCGGTGGGCGAATGCGTAGCGGCCGGCGCGCATCAGCGCTTCGTGCGCGGCGTGCAGCTTCTTGGAGCGGATGCCGCGGTAGCCCTTGGCGCGCTCCAGAATATTCTTACGACGCTTGTTGGCGTGGACGCCACCTTTGATTCTTGTCATACGAAAATGGTTACGAAATTAGATTAATTACTTCGCACCGGTGCCCGGGAGGAAGCGGCGGCGGACCTTCATGGAGAGTTTGATGGTAATAGACCCGCGCTTCGCACGGCGCTGGCCGCCGCTCTCTTTCGCATTGAAATGGTTTTGACCCTTCGCGCGCGCCATCAGCTTCCCATTGCGGGTCACGCGGATTCTCTTGGAATATGATTTATTGGTTTTCATTTTTGATTCAGTAGAATCACCTACTGGGTTGGTTTCTGTTCTTTCTCTCGTTTCGCCTGGGCTATGAGGTCGCGCTCAATCACTCCGGCGAACCCTTTCGGGCTCCGCGCAATCGGCTCGGCGACCTTGTAGGCATACGGGATGCGGACGAGGAATTTCTCGAGGCGGTCCTTCAGGAATTTCTCCTCCATACCCTTGTAGCGGCCCTTCAAGAAGAGTTCAGCGCGCACTCGATGCCCCTCGGCAAGCCACTCGGCGGCCTTGCGGGCCTTCAGCGCCATATCATTGTCCCCGGTGCCCACCTTGATCTGGACCTCCTTGGTTTCTGATATTTTGACCTTGGATTTGGCTACCTTTTCCTTCTTGCTACGCTCGTACTCAAATTTACCATAATCCATGATCTTCGCAATGGGCGGGACGGCCGAGGGCGAAATTTCAATAAGGTCGAGTCCGGCGGTCTTCGCCGCCGCAAGCGCGTCCGCGAGCGTGAGGACACCAAGGTTGCTCCCGTCCGCGCTGATAACGCGCAATTCTTGCGCGCGTATTTCGTTATTGATTCTTAGTCGATCGGTAGCCACTGGAAGTAGCTAGAATATAGCACAAAACAAGCCTACTGCGCAATCTGGCTCGGGTCGGAGAGGACGATTTCGGCCTTGCCTTGATACGAGGAGATTTTGCCGGTGAGGGTGACGGTCTGTCCGGCGAGGCGGGAGAGGTCGCCGAAGGCCTTCGCGTCGTCGGCGAAGATGACGCCCGAGAACGGGCAGGTCTTGTAGGATTTGCAGAAGTCCAGGAAGACCGTGCCGGAGGCGCTGGTGTACGCATCAACCAAAGTCCCGCGCACGGAGGCGTATTCGCCGATGTGCGCGGGAGCATCAGTGTAATCAATCGTGCCGGTGGAAACAGGCGCGGCCGCTCCCGCGGCCGCGTTGCCTTTGTAGGCATCCAGTAATTTCGTCAAAATGTTTTCGTACGCCTGCCGGAGCGCCGGGTCGGTACCGATCTCAAGGATTTCATCGTTCTCGGTCGTCGCCGAGCCGGTCCAGTTGTAACTACCGCTCGCGTATGCCGAGTCGGTGACGAGCGCCTTGATGTGCATGATGCCGTTGCCATCCGCATGCTTCTCCGTTTCCATCGGTATGCCCGCGCCGGCAAGCTCGGCGATGATGGGTTTGTCGTAACTATTCGCGCTCTCGCCCGCGTCCACAAGCCCGCGCACGTCGACGCCGCGCTTCTTTGCCGCCACGAGCGCGTCGGCGATATCGCGGAGCGTGAATTCATATATCGCGAAGTAAATCTTCGTTTTTGCGGCAGTAATGAGCGCGACGATTTCCTTATCGTTTTGTTTCTGGTCGAGGCTGTAAATGACGCGCGTCGTGCCCGCTTGCGGCGCCGCGACCGTTTGCGCCGGAATGCTGACATTCGTCTGCATGCCGCTTCCGCCCGCCATATATCCCGCGCCGCCTGCGGTAAATGCGAGCATGAGCGCGGTAGCCGTGCGAATTATTTTCGGATTCATGCCATTCAGTATACCCCTCGTTATATTATCCACACCCGAACGGCACGTATGATAGGGTACTCTCACTAGTACGCCGTATTACATAATTTTGAACCTATGAACATCATCGCTTTGTCGGGCAGTCTGAGGAAGGATTCGTTTAACACGAAACTTCTGCGCGCGCTCCAAGCACTCGCGCCGGAGGGCATGCAGATTGACATGGCGGACATCAGCCATTTGCCGCTCTACAATCAGGACGACGAGGCGGCATTCCCGCCCGCCGCGCAGGCGCTCAAAGATAAAGTAGAAGCCGCCGACGGCGTCATCATTGCGACGCCGGAATACAACCGTTCCATTCCGGGTGTGCTGAAGAATGCCATCGACTGGGCGAGCCGCCCGTGGGGCACAAACTCGTTTGCCGGCAAGCCGGTATTGGTCGCCGGCGTCTCGGTGGGGAAGATCGGCACGGCCGTCGCACAGAGTCATTTGCGGCAGATTCTCTCTTATCTTGATATGCACATCATCGGCCAGCCGGAACTCTATCTCGGCCCCGCGCAGAATGTATTCGATGCGGAAGGGAATATTACCGACGAGTCGGTAAAAGAGCTGCTTACAAAGGCCCTGACAGCGCTTTCGAGCCGCGCGACGTGACATTCCTGCGTTTGTGATACGCTACGGGAATGGACGTACTCCCCACGAACAAGCAAGAGCGCGAGAAGGACATCCTCTGGTTTTTTGACCTTGCCCTCCTGCTCAAGGTAGTCAACGGCGCGCTCGAGATGCTCGCGGCGGTTCTCGTGCTCTTCGTGCCGCCCGCGCTCGTGATACGGCTTGCGGAGTTTGCGACATCGGGCGAGATCGCCCAGGATGCAAATGATGTTATCGCGATAAGTATCCGCGATATGGCGCATACGTTCGCCGTCCACACCCACTACCTCCTCGCGCTGTATCTCGCGCTCCACGGCGCGATAAAAGTCCTGCTCGTTATCGGCATCTTCGCCGGGAAACGGATCGCCTATCCGCTCTTCATGATTGCGCTGGCGATTTTCGGCGCCTACGAGGCGTATCGCGGCCTTATGCGGCAAGAACTGCTGTTGCAGGCGCTCGCCATCTTCGACTTCTCGCTCCTCGTGCTTACGTCGTACGAATATCGTCGCCGTTATGCAGCGCATCCCGTTTAGTCCGATACGCAAGAAGATTGTGCCGGGCGACAAAAAAGAGAATAACGAGGAAGATGAGCGCGATGCTCCAGCGGACGGGACCCGCCCATGCTGACGTGAAGCTACCGAACCAGTAGGAAGCGGAGAAGAGGATGGTCGTCCAGATCGATGTCGCGAGGATGGCGGTCAGGATGAAGGTGGAAAGGGGCGAACGGAAGAATCCGCTCGCGGTATAGGTCGGGAACCGCGAGCCCGGTATGAAGCGCGCCGAGAAGACAGTGAGCACGAAGCGCGTCTCCAGCCACGCGCGGAAGGGTGCGACGAAGTCATGGTCGACATAGCGCGCAAGCCGCGCATTGGTGCTCGCCAGATAGCCGAGGCAGTAAAGCCCGATATCGCCGATGAAGATGCCGCCGTAGAGAGAGGACAGCGCGAGCGGTATGCCGATGACGCCGTCAGCCGCGAGCACGCCGACAATGACGGTCGTCGTATCTTCGAGGACGAACGTGCAGAGCATGATCGCAAGCGACAAGAGCGCCGTACTGCCGACGGACCCGCCGATGAGGTGAGAGAGGAGGTCAAACATGCGAATGGTTCCAGTTTAGCAGATTTCCTTAGGCACAGAACCCCTCGGGGTTCTCCGTACGTGGGGCAGGGGCAGTAGCACGCGAGGTGCGGCGTAACTGTTTTGGCCTATGGACGCTTATTTGCATGGGGGCGCTGAAGCGCGTATTCTAGGCGCTATGAAACGGGTCGGCGTCATAGGCATCTTATTCCTTGCGTTCTGCGGGCTTGCAGATTCCCTCTATCTCACCCAGCACGAACTCTTCGGTACGCCGCTCATCTGCAACCTGCAGAATCTTTCGGGGTGCAATATCGTCGCGAGCAGCCAGTATTCGCACGTGTTCGGCATTCCGCTCGCCGAGTTCGGCGTTCTGTTCTACGGCGTTCTTTTCGTCCTCGCCGCCCTTGAAATCGTTCTGTTCGACCAGCTGGTGCGGCGGCTGCTCCAGGTCGCTTCGCTTATCGGCATCATTTCCTCGCTCTATTTCACTTTCGTGCAGGTGTTCCTTATCGGCGCGTTCTGCATTTATTGTTTTGCTTCCGCTTTCATCACCGTCCTCGTTTTCATCCTCGCGAGCTTGATCGAACCGATCGGGAAGCGGGCGAATCATATACCACCGAGCTCGCCGCCGCATTTCAGGATGCCGCCCACCGCCTAATGGTATGCGCTCGACACTCCTCGCCGCGCTCATACTGATTCTTCTGCCGGCGAGTGCGAGCGCGGCGCGCGCTCCCGCCTCTTTTTCTGCCGGGCAATCGCTCCTCTCCGCAAGTTCATCGCCCGGGAACGCGTATCTCGCGGGCATGTCGGTCGTGAGCACCGCGCCGGTATTCGGCGACCTCTCGGTGCTCGGCGGCTCCATTGTCGTGGCGGCCCCGGTCCGGGGCGATGAACTCTTACTCTCCGGTTCGGCGAGTGTGCGTGCCTCCGTGGCGGGCGACCTCCGCGCGGTGGCCGGGAATATCGACGTCGAAGAGCCGGTGGCGGGCGACCTCGTCGCGTTCGGCTATGACGTCTACGATTCCGGCCGCCCGGGCGGGAATGTATTCATCATCGCTGCGAACACGACGCTCGCGAACGGCGCGGCGGGTCCGGTGACCATCTACGGCAACAACGTCGCGCTTGCGGGCGATTTTGCAGGCAACGTGACGATCGTTGCGAGCGGCCATATCTCGCTCGCGGCAGGAACCACCATCCGCGGGGCGCTTTCGTATTCGGCGCCCGAGGATGCATCCATCCCCGCATCGGCGGCGGTACTCGGCGGCATAACCTACACGAACGCTTCCTATCTGCCAGACGCCGGTACGTCCCGCATCCTCGCGGTCGTGAGCGTCGGCTTCTTCCTTTTCGCGCGCATTCTCGGCGCACTCATTCTTGCCGGCCTGCTTGCCGGTCTGTTCCCGAGATTCGCAGAAGCGATCGTTGACCGCGCGTATGCGAGTCCGCGGAATGTCCTGCTGACGATGCTGCTCGGCTTCGCGATACTCGTGGCAACGCCGATACTGTTGGTTCTGTTGTCGCTGACCTTTGTCGGCATCGGCCTTGCGCTCCTTCTGCTCATTCTCTACGCCCTCCTCGCACTTCTCGCGCTCGTGTATGCGGGCATTCTGCTCGGGAGTGTGTTTGCGCGCCGCTTCAGGAAGCGCGACACGATACGGTGGCGCGACGGCGTGTTCGGCATGCTCGCGCTTTCGCTTATCACCCTCGTGCCGGTGGCCGGTTTTTCCGTCGCACTCCTGTTCATGCTTTTCACGGCGGGCGCGCTTCTCCAAATTTTCTTCCATTTTGCGTTTCCGCACGAAGAGCGAACGCCTGAAATGTTATAATCGCGCGCATGGAGATGCCGAGAGTTCATACGCGCGCCCCCCATTTCGCTCTTCCCGACCAAGATGGGCAAGAACGCTCTCTTGCCGACTATGCGGGGAAGTGGGTCCTGCTCTATTTCTATCCGAAGGATGATACGCCGGGATGTACCATCGAAGCGTGCACCATCCGCGACCAGTTCAAAGACTTTGAGAACGTAGGAGCGGTCGTGCTCGGCGTCTCGACCGATTCGGTCCAGAGCCACAAAAAATTCGCGGACACGTATAAGCTCCCGTTCACCCTCCTTGCCGATGAATATAAAGAAGTCGTGGGACGCTATGGCGTATTCGGCGAGAAGAAATTCATGGGGAAAACGTACATGGGCACGAGCCGCACGTCGTTCCTTATCGACCCCTCCGGGAACATCGCGAAAGTGTATGAGAAAGTGAAGCCCGAATTGCATGCGGCTGAAGTGATGGCGGATGTAAAAACGTTCACACAATGACTTCCGCAAAACGGGAAGAACGTGCCCTTCGAGTGAAGAAGATACTCGCGTATCTGAAGAAAGCGTATCCGACGCCGGAGAGCGAACTCGTGCACCACACGCCATTCCAGTTTGTCGCCGCGGTCATTCTCTCGGCGCAATGCACCGATAAGGCGGTGAATAAGCTCACCGCGACGCTTTTTAAGACATACAAAACGCCGCGTGACTTCGCGAAGGCGCGGCTGGCGACCTTTACGAAGGAAATCTCCTCCGTGCCGTTCTTCCGCAACAAAGCGAAGGCGATTATCGGCGCAGCAAAAATGGTTGAGGAGAAGTTCGGCGGCAACGTCCCGAAGACCGAAGCCGAACTCACGCAATTGCCGGGGGTGGGCTACAAGACCGCGCATGTCATCCTCGGCGACCTCCACGACGTCTGGGAAGGCATTGCGACCGACACGCACGTGAAGCGTTTCGCCAAAAAGTTCGATCTCACCGACCAGAACGACCTCACGAAGATATCGAAAGACCTGGAGCAGCTCATTCCGAAGAAAGATTGGAAATACGTGAATAACGGCCTCGTGCTCTACGGGCGCTACGTGTGCCCGGCGCGTCCGCACGATTGCGCCGCCCATCCCCTCACCAAACTCTGGCCGCCTGCCGCCCATCGGTGGCCGAAGGTGAAATAATATGACTCCCGCGAAATTCAGGGCGCTCCTGTGGCGGCACTATCGCTTGCACGGGCGGCATACGTTGCCGTGGCGAAAGACGCACGACCCGTACCGCATTCTTGTGTCAGAAGTGATGCTCCAGCAGACGCAAGTGGAGCGGGTCATACCATTTTACAAAAAATTCATTAAGCAATTCCCGACAGCGAAGAAACTCGCAGTCGCACCGCTTTCAGACGTGCTCACAGCGTGGCAAGGGCTCGGCTACAACCGTCGGGCGAAGATGCTGCACCAGGCCGCGAAAAAACTTGCCGTACGAAAGGCGAATGCCATCACCGAGCTGGAGGCACTGCCGGGCGTCGGTCCATATACGGCGCGCGCGGTTGCGGCGTTCGCATTCAATGCGGACGTTATTTTCGTCGAAACAAATATCCGCACGGCCGTCATCCATCATTTTTTTAATGACAAGAAAAATATTTCCGATAAACAAATTGCGAAAGTGCTGGAACAGGTGTTCCCGAAGGGACGCGCGCGGGAGTGGTACAGCGCTTTGATGGATTACGGCGCATTCTTAAAAAAATCGGGCGTAAAATTAAATGCAAAAAGTAACGCCTACACAAAACAATCAAAATTCGCAGGGTCGCTCCGCGAGGCGCGCGGCGCCATCCTTCGCGCGCTCGCACAAGGGGCCGTCTCGCCGGTACGGCTCGTGGACTTGCTCGGTGCGTCGCGACGCCCACAAATGCGCGCGGCGCTCCGGGCGCTTTGGAGGGAACGGATGATACAAAAGGACGACGGTGGCTACACGCTCGGCTAGCACTCGGCAGCGCGGCGAGACGTTGATTAACGGAAATCTCTGATGAGGAGGGTCGAGATGCCTCCGGCGATAAAAATGAACCCGCCCGTGAGCACGAAGAACATCTGATAGCCGCCGAAGAAGAGTATCAAACTCCCGATGACCGGCGCAATGGCGTTCGCGAGCGGCCAGACGCCCCGGAAGACGCTCACGGAGACGATGTCTTGCTCGGAGACGCGGCGGAAGAAGTGCCCTTCGGTCATGCTCTCAATGAGTGCGGCACCGACGCGTGTTGCGACGAGAATGACGAGGATGACGAAGGGCGTGGAGGTCGGTGTGATGAGGCCTATCGCGGCAAGCGCGGAGCCGGCGATAAGGAATCCGGCCAGCATGAGCTCTTTGTCTCCAAGCTCCCGGTCGGCGATCCATCCGGCGGGGTACTCAATGAGTATGTACGGCAGGAGCATGATCGCGAACATCCAGCCGAGCGTTGACCACGGAATGCCGAGCACGACGTGGAGGTAGAGGGGAGTATAGAGCGGCGCCCAGATATAGAAGAGGTAGAGGATGAGGTGTCCGACCGTAACAGCGGCAAGGTCGCGGTCGCGCGCGATATGCGCGAGCGTGTCGCGTATGTGAGAGGAATCCAGAATTTTTCTCTCGGGGAGGCGGCGTACCGCGAAAAGGACGATGAACGGCGCGAGTACGGCGGCGGCGGTGAAAAAGACGTAGGTGTAACTTTCGACATGGGCGAGCAGCGTGCCAATGAGGAGCGGCGCGACGAACGAACCGAGGTTTCCTCCGGTCAGGAAGAGCGTCCGCACCCGCCCGGTCGTATCTTCATTGGTGACCGTCGCTTCAAGCAAGAGATCGAGTTCATAGAGGATGAGCGGCTGGAGCGACAGGGCGAGAATAACGAACAGGGCGCTCGCCATCGTGCTCGGAGCCGCCGCAACCGCGAAGAGCATAATCATTTCCGCGAACACCAGGAGGAGAGCGATCCGCTGTGCGCCGTAGCGTGCGACCATGCGGGGAAGGAAGAGGAAGGCGCCGCCCGCGGCAACGCCGCCCGCGGCGATGGCAAATCCAATGGCTGTTTCCGAGACGAACGAGGAAAGGTACGAGAGCAGGGTGTAGCTCACGAGCGTTGAGGAAACGGCGAGGAAGAAGTTTCCGATGGAGAGGATGTTCCGTGCGTACATTGCATCCGAGCATACCATACGGGTGCGATTGGATAGGTTAGAATCAATCGCATGGCAGGACTTTCATCGGCAGAAGCCGCACGGCGGCTCGTACACCTTGGTCCGAACGAACTGAGTGAAAAGAAAATGGGCGAATTCGCCAAGCTCGTTCGGGCGCTCGTGTCACCAGCCTCGCTGATGCTCGTCGCCGCATCGGCGCTCTCGTTCGGTATCGGCCGACATTTTGACGGCTCATTCATTTTCGCTCTGCTTCTTCTCAATGTCGGCATGGCGCTCTGGCACGGGCACAAGGCCGACAGCGCGCTCGAAGAGCTCCGCTCGGAACTCTCGGTGCAGGCGAAAGTCATGCGCGACGGCGTGTGGAAGAGCGTGCCGTCGCGGGAACTTGTCGTGGGAGACGAAATTGCCTGCGGCGTCGGCGTTCTCGTTCCCGCCGATACGCGAGTGGAGACGGCGATAAATTTGGAAATCAACGAAGCGGTGCTTACGGGCGAATCACTGCCGAGGGGAAAGAGGGCGGGAGACATTGCCTATTCCGGTTCGGTCGTCGCGACTGGAAATTTCACCGGCACGGTGACGGCGACCGGCAATGATGCGTTCTTCGGGAAAACCGCCGCCTCGGCAAAGGACGGGAAACGCGCGTCGCTCATGGAGCGCGATATTCTCGCCATCTCCCGCTACCTCATCATCGCGAGCCTTATCGCCGTCGCCGTCCTGACTGCCGTCTTCCTCATTGACGGCCAGCCGCTCGCCGGCATCCTCATTCTGGATCTTTCGCTCCTTATCGCCGGCATTCCCGTATCGCTCCCGACCGTGATGACACTCATTGTTTCCATCGGTGCGCTCGCGGTCGCGAGCAAGAAAGCGCTCGTGCGGCGGCTGGAGGCGCTGGAGGACTTCGCGAACGTCACCTTGCTCCTGACTGACAAGACCGGCACGCTCACCGAAAACAGGATATCGGTCGAACACATTCATGCGTACGCGCCGTACTCCGAGGGAGACGTACTCGCCGCCGCAGGCGCAGCGGCGTTTGCAGACGTCGAGAGCGCCATCGATCGCACCATTGCCGAGCGGGCGGGGGATGCGCGCCTGTCGTACCGCATCGTGCAGTCGATACCGGGCGACTCGGAGCGCAAGCGCAGTACGACGCTTCTGGAACGCGGCGGCGTGCAGTACCTCGTTTCGCTCGGCACGCCGCCGGCCGTCATGGCGCTTTGCGCCGGGCTCTCTGAGATAGAAGATGCTGTCCGCACGGACATCGAGAGCGCGGCGAAAGACGGTTCGCGCGCAATCGCCGTCGCGCTCAAAAAGGCCCCGAGCGGGATTGATGATGAGAATGGCATGGCGCTCATAGGCATCGTCGTCCTCGCCGACCCGCTGCGGAGCGACGCGGCTGAAACGCTCCGTTTCCTCAAGAGCGAAGGCGTGGATGCGATCATGGTGACCGGCGATACGAAAGAAACCGCCGCGCATGTTGCAAAAATTCTCGGACTCCAAGGTTCAGTCATCCGTCCTGCGGATACCGATATTGCGCACCTTCCCGCCGATGTGTTTGCAACGACCGCCGCGTTCGCGGAAGTGATGCCGCAGGACAAGCTTGCACTCGTGACGCGTGCGCAGGAGCGCTACGTCGTCGCTGCGACTGGCGATGGCGTGAACGATTTGCCAGCCGTCCACAAAGCCGACGTCGGTATCGCGGTGGCGAACGCGGTCGACGCCCTGAAAGGGACCGCCGATATCGTCCTCTTGGCTCCCGGCATTGACGTTTTGCAGACCGCGCTCTCCGAGGCGCGCAAGATATTCTTCCGCCTCTACAATTACTCCGTCTACCGCATCTCCGAAAGTTTTCGGCTCATCGTGGCGGCGCTCGTGCTCGGCATCCTCATCAAAGGATTCCCGCTGACGCCGGTGGAAATCATCCTTCTCGCCTTTCTCAATGACATTCCTATCATTACGCTTGCCTTTGACCGCGTGAAGCGCGCCGACCGTCCCGCCGACCTCGCGCCGCGGGAGCGCTTCGCGCTCGGCACGGTCTTCGGGCTCACCGGCGTCGCCAACAGCCTTCTCTTGTATTTCCTGCTTGCCGATATCGTCCGCCTGCCGCTTCCGCTCGTGCAGACGGCCTTCTTTCTGAAGCTCACGGTTTCAGGACATATGCTCATTTACGTCGCGCATACGCAGGAGCGCTGGTGGCGGTACCTGCCGGCGTGGAGCGTTATCTTGGCGACGACGATCACGCAATTCGTCGCAACGGCGCTTGCGGTGGGCGGCGTGTTCGTCGCCCCGATATCCTTTGCGCTTGCGGCATTCGTCTGGCTGTGGTCTTTCTTCTGGATGCAGATAAGCGAAGTGATGAAATCGCTCAGCGCGAAACTCGTGTCGCGGAAGTCCGCTATACTGGCGGCATGACATCGTATCTTCGGAGAACGATCGCATGTATGTTCGGTTCCTTGCTGTTGCCGGCTGCTGCGTCCGCGCACGAAGTGTATGTACTTCCGGCGGATGTAGTGCGGCAGGCGATCGCGAGGCCGTCGTTTTCGGAATGGAACGTTATTGTTTCAAACATTAACCTCTTTTTGTTCTGGGCGTTCATTGCGGGGCTTGTCGTATGTATTGTGTTCTTCATCTCGGTGTCCCGCTTGCTCGAGCGTTCGTTCGACCCGTTTCTGGCGTCGCTCCGGCGATATGCACCGATTATCAGCCGCGTGACTGTCGGACTTTCTTTCATTGCCGCCGCGTACTATGGGGCGCTCTTCGGTCCGGAACTTCCTCTTGGCGCCGATTTCGGGAGCGCCGCAGGCGCGGTGCGGGTACTGTTGGCCGTACTCGGTGTTGCGCTGGTATTCGGTGTCTATGCGCGTAGTGCCGCTCTTGCCGCGCTTGGTCTCTTCGTCATGGAAGTTGCCGCTCACGGGACCTATCTACTGACCTATGCTAATTATCTCGGCGAGATCATCGTGCTATTCATCCTAGGGGCCCATGCATTCGGGCGGGGAAGGGAGAATGCCGCGCGCTGGCTGGCCCGGCTAAGGGACAGGAGCACACCGTATGCATTTCCCATCTTGCGCGTCGCGTTCGGCATCTCGCTCATATATGCGTCGATGTACGCAAAGGTCATCCACAACAACCTCGCGCTCGAGGTTGCCTATCGGTATCCTGCAGTGACGCATTTTTTCGGGTTTGAACCGCA
The DNA here is from genome assembly GCA_018968865.1 of Patescibacteria group bacterium. Next base: position 16,819 of record JAGWZP010000004.1, read on the forward strand.
CTTCCTCGTCCTCGGGGCGGCGATTATCGAGATACTCATCGGCACCTTCTTCGTTCTCGGCATCGAGATACGATTCACGTCCTTGTTTATGCTGTTCTGGCTCTCGCTGTCGCTCTGGTACTTCGGCGAAGCCGTGTGGCCGCACCTGATCCTCATCGGCATTCCGATCGCTTTCATTTTCTACGGCTACGACACCTATTCCCTTGAAGGCCGCTTTTTCAAAAAGAAAGGCCGCGAGCCCGTTCTCTAGCGAGGCTGTACATAAAAACGCGGCACGCCAAAGGCGCGCCGCAAATTGATACAGGCCAAAGACTTCATTTCAGTAACTTGAGCGCCTCGATCAGATACGCTCCGGCCATATGCCAGTCGATCGGGTCAAGAGCATTTCCGCTCGGTCGCAGTTTCCCTTGTGCGTCGATGCTTACGTCGGGAAATTCTTTCACGATCGGTTCGACCAAATGCATCGTTTCCGGTCCGAGGCCCCCTGCCACAACAAGTCCAAATCCCGGGCTGTTCTCTTTGATTGCCCGTACAAACGGTAGGAGCGAGGCCGCGTCCATGCCGCGACCCTCCCCGCCGCTTTTGTCGAGAAGCACGCGATGAACCACATCCTCGTAATCGTGAAGTCTTGCGGCGAGCAGTTGCGGGTCATTGCGGACCTCCTCGAGAGCTCTTCTGCCCACCTGGAGAATGATTTCAAGGTGTTTGCGTGAACGATCGACCCCGTCCCACACCTGACCCGGGTCGGGCCACACCATGTCGAGCTGTATGGCGCGGATGCCGATGCCGCAGCACTCAAGAGCCAGAGAAAGACTTCTCGGAAGATCAGGGTCAGCGACACTGTAATCCGCGTAGTGCAGGCAGTTGTAGACCTTGTCGGATGAGAAGATGCCCGCAATGGCTTCTTTCGGCGGGAACGCATTTTGCCACTTGGTCGGTATGCCGTGAAGCGTCTTATAACTCATCATGACGCCGACATGAAGCTTGCGCTTCGAACCCTTAGGCAGATGCGCCTTGAACACTTCGAGCATAGCCTTGACCTGCCAAAAGGCCGTAAAGTCGGTGATACCGATATATGGCTGAATGTGCATGTGAACCTCCTTGGTCAATGTCTTTGGAGAGACTACGCTCGCCCGCTTTTAAAAGCAAACACCCGCGGCACCAGGTGCCGCGGGTGTTTGCTCACTGTTACCCGCTACATTCCAATCAGTACTGGAATGACCATCGGCGCTTTGTTCGTGCGCGCGAAGAGGAATCCGGCCATGACGTCGGTGAGGTTATTCTTTACGTAGTCGAGGTCGATCGGATTCATATTGCGCGTGGAATCCTCAATCGTTTTCTTGATGAGGATGCGCCCCTCGTTGAGGAGATTCTGCGACTCCCGCAGATAGACGAAGCCGCGGCTGATGATGTCCGGCGATTTGCGGAGCTTGCCGGTCTTCAGGTTCACGCTCGCGATGATGACGAACATTCCGTCTTTGGCGAGCGACTGGCGGTCGCGGATGACCACCTCCTGGATGTCGCCGATGGTGAAGCCGTCCACGATCATCTGCGCGGACGGTACTTTCTGCTTGTGCACGTGCATCCGCTCGCCGTCTTCGATGTCGATGACGGTGCCGTTATCCGGGACGATGATGTTCTCGCGCGGGAAGCCCGACTGTTCGACCGCCTTCGCGTGGCAGCGGAGCATCGAGTGATAGCCGTACGCGGGCATGAAGAATTTTGCGTTCACCTGCTTGTTGATCCAGACGAGTTCGCCGGTGTTGCCGTGGCCGGTCGAGTGGACGTCCGAAGAGCGGTAGTGGATGAGCGTGACGCCGTGGCGGTAGAGATTGTCCTTCAATTTCTGCACCGCAATCTCGTTGCCGGGAATGACGGACGAGGAGAGCACGATGGTGTCGCGCTCAGAGAGCGTGATGTACTTGTGCTGTTTGGTCGCGATGCGCATCAAAGCGGCGAACTCTTCGCCCTGTGCGCCGGTCGAGAGGATGACGATCTTGTCGGGCGGATAATTGCCGATGTCCTGCGCGGGAATGATCGTGTCTTTATTGATCTTGAGGAGCCCGGTCTTCTCCGCGATCTCCAAGTTGTTTTTGATGGAACGGCCTTCGGTGACGATCTTCTTGCCGAGTTTCTCGGCGGTCTCCATGATATGGATCATGCGCTCGAACTGCGACGCGAAGGTGCCGATGATGAGGCGGCCGGACACGGTCTTAATGATGTCCTCCAAAGTTTGGATGACGCGCTTCTCGGGGATGGAGAAGCCGTCCTTCTCGGCGTTGGTCGAGTCGGCGATGAAGAAAATGTTCTTGTCTTTGGCGAGCGTGCCCCAGGTCTTCACTTCGCGCTCGGTCGGGATGCCGTCGTCGTGGTCGAGCTTCAAGTCGCCGGTGATGACGACGTTGCCCTGCGGAGTTTCGATCGAGACGCCCATCGAGTCGGGGATCGAGTGCGTGACGGGGAAGAACTTCACGCGCGTGCTGCCGATGATGATGGACTGGCCGACTTCGACGACGACGATCTCCGATTTCGGCACATCCGGGTATTCTTCCTGGCGCCGCTGGATCATGATGGACGTCAGGTTCTGGGTGTAGATGGGCGGCGTGCCGAAGCGCGGCAGGATGAAGGGAATGCCGCCGATGTGGTCGAGGTGGCCGTGCGTGATAATGACGCCCTTCACGCGCGCGGCGTTCTTCTCCAAGTACTTCGTGTTGGGAAGAATGTAATCGACGCCGGGGGAGGTGTCTTCGGAGACGAACTGGAAGCCGGCATCGAAGACGAGGATATCGCCGGTCGCGCCGACTTCGACGGCGGTCATGTTGCGGCCGACCTCTTCTACGCCCCCGAGCGGAATGATGCGGACGCTTGTCGGTCCGACCGGCTCGGGGAAATAATCGGCGGTACGAGCGACGCGCGTCGGGTTCGACGTCGGACGGCGCAAGATGCGCTGGATGCGTCGCGTCGCTCCGCCGGGGCGCGCGGTACCGCCGCGGAGAGAAGGCGGCCGGCGGCCGCGGTCAAAACGCCGCGGCGGGCGGCTACTCGGGCGCGCTTCGCGCTCCGGGCGGGGTCCTTTCGGAAGTCCCGGCGCGGGAGCTGGTGCTGGTGCTGGATTCATAATTGATTGGTTAGTCGGGCTGTTAATACTATTGAGAAACCCGTACGAAAATGACTGACACTACTTCGCAAAAAAGGGCCACACCGCGTCGGTCGTCCTATACCAGGATGTAACCGTCGCAAAGCGGTCTGCGGGCGTGATGATCTGGGGGAGCACGACGCCGTACAAGTCGGCCGGCACCGCATAGGTGAAATCCGGTGCGTAGATGAAGGCGGCCGGATAATCCGCCGCGACCAGGTCCTCGATCTTTTGCAAATCGGCCGCACGGACTTCCGGATCGGTGGAACTTCGCGCATCTTCCAGAAGTGCATCGACGGTCTTGTTCGCGTACAGCGCGATGTTCAGCCCCGGGTCGTTGCGTTCCTGCGAATCCCAGAACGCGTACAGGTCCTGGTCGCGGCCGATGACCATGCCGTAGAGGAGCGCGCCATACTTGCGCGGGCGGATGACGTTCTGTGAAAGGTCGCCCGGCTCATACAGCTCGATGTCCACCGGGATGCCGAGCTTCTCCCAATCCGCCTTGACCGCGCTCGCGACGTTCTTCAACTCCGGCACGTTGCTCGTGCGTATCGTGATGCGGTCGAGTGTCTGCTTCGCCCCCGCATTTTTCCAGACGCGCGCGGAGCCGTCGTACACCCAGCCGGCCGACTGCAATACAGCGGCGGCGGTTGCGGTCGGATTCGCCGATTGCGGAACCGCCACCTGCTTCACATTTTCTCCGGGCGGCACGGGACCCATGATGGCGGTCGCGTACCCGCCAAGCACGGTATCGACAATGTTGGTGCGGTCGAGCGCGAGCGAGAGCGCTTTGCGTACCTCGGCGCGCGCGTAGACTTGCGTATCGCTCGGATTCCAGAACACGCCGAAGACGCGCGCATACGGAGCGGTCAGCGCTCCCTTCGCCCCGACATCGTAGGCGCTCTCGACCGAACCGCCGGCAAGAGCGCTCGCGAGATCTTCGCTCCGCGAGTAGAAGTCGAAATGGATGCTATCCAGATACGGTCGGCCGAGCACATAGGAGGAATTCTCAGTGAGCGTCACGCTCTTGATGAGTCCGGACGCGTCGCGCGAGATGCTTGCGACCTTGAAGGGTCCCGCGCCCACCGGATTCGTCTCCAGGGTCGAGAAGGGGAATTCCTCGTTCGAGATGTTCTGCCAGAGGCGCGAGGGCAAAATGCCCAAGGTCGTGAGGCCGAGGAACGGCGCATACGGCTTCGAAAGCGTGAAGACAACCGTGCGCTGGTCGATCGATTTTGCGCTCACGCCGGACCAGTCCGCATACTTCGGGCTCTTGAGCGCGGCATTCTGGGCTTTCACGACGGTGAAGACGACGTCATCGGCGGTGACCGGCGTGCCGTCCGCGAATCTGGCGTTTTTCCGCAGCGTAAAGGTATACGTCTTGCCGTCGGGGCTCACGGTGTAGCTTTCGGCGAGTACCGGTACAAGGTCTCCCGAGCCGGAAAGGCCCGTGAGCCCCGCATACACGAGGGACGAAAGGTCGCGGTCGGCGTCACTGATGCCGAGGAGCGGATTGATGAATTGCGGACTGCCGACCTCGCCCTCACTGAGGCTCCCTCCATAGGCCGGTATAGCAACAAGCAACGATTGTTCAAGCGCATAGAGGCCGACAAGGGACGCGATGCCGACGAGGATGGCGAGCGCAGAGAAGATGATGCGGTCGCCGCTTGAGAACGAACGAACGCGCTCGTGGAACCGCTCAAACAGGGGGATACGCCACGAACGCGCAAACCGCTCTTTCCATGATGAGCCGCCGGTCCCGTCCATTATCCTACGAGAAGGAAGTTCGCTATCGCCGCGAGTACGAGCAGGACCGCAATAGCGATCGTCGCATTGAACAGGAACTTCTCGGCGCCCCTGCGCTTATAAAACGTCGACGCGAAATTGTCGCCTCCGAAGGCTCCGCCGATGGTCGCGCCGCGCTGCTGCAGCACGATGCCGACGATGAGGAGTATTGAGAGGATGATTTCCGCGTACGGCAGTGCCGGTACGAGTGCCTCCATCTTGAGTGGGATGATAGCACGGACAAGGATGAGGGTGCAACTTGCGTGTGGACGACGATTTCTCTATACTCCCCGCACAAGGGCGATTATTCATTTATATAGATAGAAACGTATGGCTAAAAAGCTTTCACTCAAGCCGCTTGGAGACCGTGTCGTGGTACAACCGTTCGAAAAGGAAGGGGAGAAGAAGCTCGCCTCGGGCATCATCATTCCCGAGACGGTGAGCAAGGATAAGCTCCTTTCGGGAGAAGTCGTTGCGGTCGGCCCGGGCCGCCGAAGCGACGACGGGAAGCGCATCCCGATCGACGTGAAGGTGGGAGACATCGTCTTTTTTAAGAAGCCGTGGGATGAGCCGATCAAGCTGAACGAGGTTGAGTATTACGTACTTTCCGAATCCGATATCATCTTTACCAAAAACTAATATGGCCAAACAAATTCTTTTTTCCGAAGACGCGCGCAAAGCGATCGCGAAGGGCATCGCGCAGGCCGCGCACGCGGTGAAGGTGACCTTGGGCCCCAAAGGGCGCAATGTGGTGATTGAAAAGAGCTACGGCGGCCCGCGCATTACGAACGACGGCGTCTCTATCGCGAAAGAGATTTCACTGAAAGACCGGTTTGAAAATATGGGCGCTGAAATCGTGAAGGAAGTAGCGAATAAGACCAACGACACCGCCGGCGACGGCACCACGACTTCGGTCGTGCTCCTTGAAGCGCTCGTGCAGGAAGGGCTCTCGCACGTGATGAAGGGCGCAAATGCGATGGCGATACGAAGCGGCATGGAGAAGGCGAAGAATGCCGCAGTTGCCGAACTCAAGAAGATGGCAAAGCCGGTGTCCGGCAAAGCGCAAGTGAAGCAGGTTGCGAGTATTTCGGCGGAATCCGACGTGCTGGGCTCTATTATCGCCGAGGCGGTGGAGAAGGTGGGCAGCAGCGGCGTGGTCACGGTCGAAGAATCACAGGGCATGGAACTTTCGTACGACATCGTGGAAGGACTCCAGATCGACAAGGGGTACGTCTCCGCCTACATGGTGACGAATCCGGAGCGGATGGAAGCCGAGATGAAAGATGCACTCGTGCTCCTCACCGATAAGAAAATCGGGAACGTGCAGGAAATCCTGCCGCTTTTGGAGAAGGTCGTGCAGTCGGGCAAGAAAGAGCTCGTCATCATCGCCGACGACGTCGAGGGCGACGCGCTCTCGACCTTCATCGTGAACAAACTGCGCGGCACGTTCTCGGTGCTCGCCGTGAAGGCGCCGGGCTACGGCGACCGGAAGAAAGATATGCTCGCGGATATTGCGACCGTGGTGGGCGGGCAAGTCATCAGCAACGAAGTCGGCATGACGTTCGAGAACGCGACGCTCTCGATGCTCGGCCGTGCGAATCGCATTGTCGCGACCAAGGATACGACGACCATTGTCGGCGGCAAGGGCAAGAAGGCGGACATTGCGGCGCGCGTCGCCCAGCTGAAAGCACAATGGGATAACAGCGACTCAAAGTTTGATAAAGAGAAATTTGAGGAACGAATCGCAAAACTCTCGGGTGGCGTGGCGGTCATTTCGGTCGGCGCCGCGACCGAGACCGAGATGAAGTATCTCAAAGACAAGATAGATGACGCGGTCAAAGCGACGAAGGCGTCTATCGAAGAGGGTATCGTCGCGGGCGGCGGCACGGCGCTCGCGAAAGTCGCGAAGAAAATAGAATCGTCGGATGCAGAAAAGAAACTTTTTGATGACGAGCGTGTCGGATTCCACATCGTCGTTCGTGCTCTCGAAATGCCATTGATTCAGATTGCGTACAATGCGGGCAGGGAAGATTCCAACATTCCGCTCATGCAGGTGCAAAAAGGCAAGGCAAATGCCGGTTATGATGCCGTGAAGGACGAGATTGTTGAAGACATGATCGCCGCCGGCATCATTGACCCAGCGAAGATGCCGCGCATGGCGCTTGAAAACGCGGTCTCGGCCGCCGCGATGCTCCTCACCACCGAAGCGGCCATCGCCGAGATCCCCGAACCGAAAAAAGAACCGTCCGGCGACATGGGCGGGATGGGGTACTAGCCCAGAATATAGAAAGTAGAAAATAGAATATAGAAAAAGCCCCGCGAATGCGGGGCTTTTGCATAACTCGACAGAGGGTCAAGATGCGAGGATATTCCCGAAGCAATCACGTGCATTCCCGCGCTGCGCTTGGACGGTGAATGAGCCGAAGCGGTTCAGAAAAGAATCGAGGGCAATTCTTCGTATGTCTGCGTCCCATTGTGTCGAAGACGTCCTCTCCGCTAAATCGAACTTTTCTTGCGAGGTGCCGTGTAGCAAGTAGAAGCACGCCACGAGGTAGGGCAGAAGGTACTGATGATACATCCGCACCTCGGTTCGGACTCCGTTGAGCAGAGCCAGACATCCCACGAAGGAGCTCGACGATGACCACGGGTTGATGGCAACGTCGCCTTTCGGAGTGAGCGCCCGGATCTCTGCCCAATCATGAACGATTGAGCCAACATGATTCACGATGTCCTCGCGTTCAAGGGAGGCGTTGTTCCATCGGGGGCCGTGTATTTCGAGCGGCGCTTCTGCCATCTTGAGTTCGTTCTCTTGAAAGTCCATCTCTGCACGGAACTTGAGGTGGAGAAGGACTTCGCTTGTACTCGATTTCAAGCTTATGCGCACACGATCGAGCACCTCGATCTGCGCGATCTCGTACATGCGATTTTTGGGAGCGCGAGCTACCACTGCCCGCACGACCAGCATTCCACGGCTCAGTACGCCATCGCATAGTTGCTCCGCGACGGCGAAACTCTCCGGGGACTGTCCCTTCAGGTGCGTATACAATCCTTTGTCATACATTTTCAATCCTCCAATCGGCCTATCACAAGGAATCAGCCTATGGTTAACAAAAGCGCCTACACGTCAGGCGCGCTCACTTCCAATTGCCATATTCCTCTTCCCCTTGCTAATGTCAACTTGGGGAAGTCAGACTTCTCTAACTTCTCCAAGATGCTGATATCATTGGAACATGCGAGTGCAACCGTACGGAGTTGGTTCTATCATGCACGTGCTCAAGCGCGGGGCGCGCGGGTTACCTATTACTCGTGACACGACCGATCAGAAGCGCTTCGCTCGGTTGCTTTATTTCGCTAACGATGAATACAGAGACGAATATTGGGAGAGAAATACAACCAAATTTTCTTTGTTTGAGAGACCGTCAGAATGGCCGGAGCGCAAAACACTGGTCCGCGTTCTCGCGTGGGTATTGATGCCGAATCATTTCCATCTGCTGTTGGAAGAAATACGAGAAGGAGGGATAGCAAAATTTATGCAACAACTCTGTGGCAGCATGAGTGCGCATTTCAACGCAAAGTATGGAGAAAGGGGGAGTTTGTTCCAAGGAGCATACAAAGGATTAGTAGTGGACACTGATACATATTTGCGACAGCTCGTTCCGTACATCATGGTGAAAAATGTTTTTGAACTTTATCCGGGCGGTTATGAAAAGGCGTTGTACGAGTTTGATAAGGCGTGGCAATGGGGAACTGAATCCTATCCATTTTCAAGTTTGTCGGAGTACGCGGGACTTCGTGATTGGCCGATTGTTGAGAAAGGCATTATTGGTGATTTATTTACCAGTCCGGTCGAATTTAAATCACACGCCCAAGAAATCATTGAGAATCGCTTGAGACTCGACCTTGGAGAAGTTGGAGAAGTCTGACTTCCCCAGGATATTCAATCGGGCTGCTCGTTGTAGGAGACGACCTCCCAGCCCATAGTGGCGTTCCAGAACTTCCACGGGTGGAATTCGCACACGGTGATGCCCGCATTATCTGAATAGTTGAAGAACGAGAGTTTGACGAAATCGGCGGCGTGGAGCCGCTCGCGATAGAGGAGATACGCGATAAGCATCTTGAGGAACACATGGTGCGTGACGACGACGGTCTCGAGCGCGCCCTGGCGCGCAAGCAGGTTGAGGCATTTCCGCGCCCGCCTCTTCAGGTCAACGAAATTTTCTTCATCGGAGAAACGATAATCATCCTCGTGATACGCGAGGTCGATCTGGTCGATAATGCGCACGACGCCGGGATCGTCCCGGTCTTTCCCGACGACCTCGCTCGGATTGCGCCGCTCGACGAAGAGCGGGGAATAGGTGATGGAGACCTTGAGGCGCTCATTAATGATCGCCGCGGTTTCTTTCGCACGCGGATAGGTGCTTGAAATGATGTGCTTGATGGGGAAGCGTTTCAAATATTCGCCGACGGCCTTTGCTTGCGCGCGCCCCTTCTCGGAAAGGCCTCCGTCTTCGCCTTGGCGGATGTGCTGTGCATTCAGGACCGTCTCGCCGTGGCGGACAAGATGGAAGCGGCGCGGTCGGCCGAGCAGGATGACACCGATGAAGGCGAACACCGCGAGCATAAAGAAAAAGGGCGACATGATGCATTCAATATAACAGAGTGGTAGACTCGTTTTGATGCAATTCCAGTTCAAAAACCTTGCATTTTGGCAGTGGCGCTATGCGCTCGGGGTGCTTGCTGTCGCTGCTATCGGCGGGTATGTCCTCTTCGGTCGCGGGGCAAACCTCGGCGCGACCCTCGTCATTGTCCCCGAGGATTTCAGGGAGCAGGCCAGTGTGTCGGGCACGGTCACGGCGGCGAAGAATGTGGATCTCGGCTTTGCGGCGAACGGACGCATCATCGGCACCTATGCGCGCGTGGGGCAATATGTCGATGCAGGAACGATCCTCGCGGAGACGGAAAATGGGGACCTCATCGCGACGGTTGAAGAGAAGAAGGCGGCGCTCGACGCACTACGTGCAGGCACGCGGCCGGAACAGATCGCTGTCGCGCAAGCCGCCGTCGCGGAGGACCAGGCGGCGCTCGTGAATGCCATCCAAGCGGCCTACACTGCGAGCGATGACGCGGTGCACAACAAGACCGATGTGTTCTTCGCCAACCCGCGTACCAACCCGAAGCTGACGTTCAGCATGGCCAATGCAATACTCCAGGCAACTGTTGAACGCGACCGCACGAATACCGAGCCGGTGCTCGCGAGCTGGGCGCTCGTGGTCACGAAACTGACCGCCGACAATGCCGCTGAATCGGCACAACAGTCCCAGGCCTACCTTGCGCAAGTCACGACGCTCCTCGCCGATGCGAATGCGGCGCTGAATCAGTCGATACCGGACCAGTCGAATAGCGCGGCTACGCTCACCTCCTATGCGACGACGCTCGCGACCGCGCGAGCGAACGTCAACACCGCGGCGACCGCGCTTACGAATGCGTTATCGGCGCTCGCAAGCGCGCAGAAATCGCTCGCCTTGGATCAGGCGGGTGCGATCGCTCCGGACATTGCCGCCGCCGAAGCGGCCGTGACGAATGCGCAAGCGCTTCTCGCGAAGACGCGCGTGGTGGCTCCTTTTGGCGGCATCGTAACGCGCATGGATGCGAAGGTCGGCGAGATCGTCGCGCCGACCACCTCGGAAATATCCATGCAGAGCAACGGCGTTTTCCAGATAGAAACCTATATTCCCGAAGTGACCATCGCCCGCGTCGCCGTGGGTGATCCGGCGACGACGACGCTCGATGCCTACGGTTCATCGGTCGCATTTCCCTCGGTCGTTGTCAGCGTTGACCCGGCCGAAACGGTGAAGGACGGTGTGCCGACCTACAAAACGACGCTCTCGTTCCTTGCGGCCGACCCGCGTATCCGGAGCGGCATGACCGCGAATGTCGTTATAGAGACCGGAGCGCTCCGCAATGCGATCGTGGTGCCTTCTGGCGCGATCGGCGCTGATGCAAACGGCCCCTACGTATCGGTCATGAGCGCCGGAAAGGCCGTAAAGCGGAAAGTGGAAACGGGACTCTCGCCCGCGCTTGGACAGGTTGTCATCACTTCCGGTCTTGCCGCGGGCGACGTTATTGTGCTTTCGCCCCTTCCGTAAGTATGCTGTCGTTCACGAATATCCGCGTCGGCTTCTATCTCGCCGTCCGGCAGGTGCGCCGCGCGAACCTGTGGACCACCAGCCTCATCGTTTTTGTGATGCTTCTGACGTTCCTCAATCTCGTGGTCGTCACGGGGCTTTTGGTCGGCATCGTCGCCGGCATCAGCAATCAGTACCGCGTGCAGGAAACGGGCGACGTGCTGATCTCGACTTTGGATAATAAGACCTACATTGAGAACAGCCCGCAGATACTCTCGTTCCTCCATTCGCTGCCGCAGCCTCGCGCGATCAGCGAACGGTACATCGCTGCGGGCACGATCGAAGCGAACTACTTCACGCGCACGGACCTGAACGACAAGCCCAATAAGACCGGCGCCACGATAGCGGGCATCGATCCGGTTGCCGAGAATGCATTCTCCGGTCTTTCGCGCTACGTCGGGGAGGGAAGCTACCTCTCCGCCTCCGACTACGACACTGTCCTCTTGGGTACGCAATTCATTGATCGGTATTCGTTCGGCGAACAGCCGGGGCTCACGCCCCTGAAGAACGTGTACCCCGGCACGAAGATACGGCTCACGGTAAACGGCAACACGCGCGAGGTTGTCGTGAAAGGCATCCTGAAGGTGCCCGCCAACTCGCCCTTGGCCGCGCAAGTGTTCATGCCGGCATCTGAGGTGCGGCAGCTCATGGGGCGTAGCGACTATGCGGTGAGCCAGATCGCCATCTTGCTCAATCCGGGCACCGACCCTGCCGCATTCCGCGATTTCTTGAAGCGTAGCGGGCTCGCGGTGGATGCAAAAGTGCGCACGTTTGAAGATTCCATACCGAACGGTGTTGCAGAAGTACAAAACACGTTCGGGATGATCGGGAACGCCATCGGGTCCATCGGGCTCGTGGTTGCGGCCATCACGATCTTCATTGTCATTTTCATCAACGCCATCACGCGCCGGAAATTCATCGGCATCTTAAAGGGTATCGGCATCTCGGGGCAGGCGATTGAGATCTCGTACATTTTCCAGTCGCTCTTCTATGCGGCCATCGGGTCGGCGCTCGGCGTGACCATCTTGTACGGTTTCCTTGTGCCGTACGTCTCGGCACACCCCATCGTCTTGCCAATCAGCAATGCGATTATCGTCGCGCCGGTCGCCGGGACCATGCTCCGCATCGGGCTTCTGGTGCTCACGACCGTGGTGGCCGGCTATTTGCCTTCAAGGATGATTGTGCGCAAGAACACCCTGGATTCCATCCTCGGCCGCACCTAACATGATTGACGTAGAACATCTCGTAAAGACGTTCAGAGACGGACCCGTGGAGACTCGGGTGCTGAAGGACGTTACCCTGAGCGTCGCACAGGGCGAATTCATCGCCATCATGGGCCGCTCGGGGGCGGGGAAGAGCACGCTTCTCTACCAGATATCGCTTCTCGACGAACCAACCTCCGGCCACATACACATCAACGGCAAAGAGACGCACCTCATGAGCGAGCACGAGAAGATGCTCTTCCGCCTCGAGGAATTCGGTTACGTCTTTCAGGATTATGCGCTCCTGCCGGAGCTCACGGCGCTCGAGAATGTCGCATTGCCGCTCATCATGCAAGGGATGAGCACGGAGGCGGCGAACGAAAAAGCGGCCGCGGCGCTTGCGCGCGTCGGTCTCGTGGGCCGCCTAAACAATCTGCCGAGCCAGCTCTCCGGCGGGGAGCAACAACGCGTATCCATCAGCCGCGCCATCGCACACACGCCGGATGTTCTCTTCGCCGACGAGCCAACCGCGAACCTCGATAAGGAATCATCCGCAACCGTGATGGGCATCTTCAAAGAGCTACACGCAGGCGGACAGACCATCATTATGGTGACGCACGAAGACGAATTCGCGGCATTTGCCGAGCGCGTCATCAAAATAGATGATGGTAAGATAATCTCCGACACGCGGAAATGAACAGCAAGACACTTATCTGGGGCGGCATGTTCGTCGGTTCAACCATCGGGAGTCTCGTACCGTATCTGTGGAACGGCGACTTTATGTCGTACTCTCTCTGGGGCGCCATCGGCGGCTTCCTCGGCATCTGGGCTGGCTTCAATCTCGCCAAAGCCACCGGTGCGCTTTGACGCTACGGTTTTGCACAGGGGGTCTCCCAACTATTTTTGCAGGAGGCATACTATACGGAGCGGACCACCACCCCCGCTTTAACCACTCTCAATAACCGCATGAAAGCACTACACGGTACAGCGTTCATCCTCCTCGTCATCGGCGGCCTCAATTGGGGTCTCATAGCGATTGGCTACTGGATGGGCAGCAACTGGAATGTCGTGAACCTCCTCCTCGGCTCGTGGCCCTGGCTCGAGAATCTCGTCTACCTGCTTGTCGGCCTCTCGGCGCTCAGCATCGGATTCAGCCACAAGAAAGATTGCCGCGCCTGCAATCCGTCGGGGATGTAAAAATTACGCAAGGCGTAATTTAAGAATCGCCGGCGCTGTACGCCGGCGATTCTTTTTTACCGCGCAGGGAACGGTCTGCGTGTTATTCAGCAATGGGGATTGTAACTTGACCGACCGAAGGTATACTCAATCGTAAGCTACTATAAACGATACATGAAATCTCCCATTTTTGTCATTGTCTCTTTGCTTGTGTTTGCGGGGGTCGTCTGGGCTTCATATAGTTTTCTCCAATCGTCGTCCCCGTCGGCGAATCACAAAACGTACAAGATCGGCATCATCGTGCGAGGCGACAGTTACAAACCGGCGGTCAGCGGTTTCAAAGCGCACATGGCGGAACTGGGATATGTCGAAGGGAGTTCGGTCAGCTATGACACGCAATACGTAGTGAGCGCCGGAGATATCGCCAGCACGACAGCGGGGGTTATCGCCCGGAAACCGGATTTGATTCTGACGTTCTCTACGCCAGTAACCGCCGAGGCGGCAAAGGAGACCAAAACAATTCCGATCGTTTTCGGGTCCGTCGGAGATCCTTTGGGCGCGCACTTTGTCACGTCCCTCAGCCGCCCGGGCGGGAATCTCACCGGAATCATGTCTCTTTCCGTTGAACTCTCGGCAAAACGGCTCGATTTGCTCAAACAACTGTACCCGAATTTAAAGAGAGTCGCCGTTCCGGCAACGATGACTGATGTCGCCGCAAAGAATTCGTTTGATCTGATCGTGAAGACCGCCCCGACGCTCG
>JAGWZP010000039.1 GCA_018968865.1 Patescibacteria group bacterium
ACATCGATCGCCGGGCGCACCCCTTTGTTGAAAAGGTCGGCGACGAGAAAGATCTGGCCGTCGGTGATCGAGATCACGTTGGTCGGAATGTATGCCGAGACATCGCCTTCCTGCGTCTCGATGATCGGGAGCGCGGTGATCGAGCCGCCGCCTTTTTCCTCGCTCAAGCGGCATGCGCGCTCAAGGAGGCGCGAGTGGAGATAGAAAATATCGCCCGGATACGCTTCGCGGCCCGGCGGCCGGCGCAGGAGCAAAGAAAGCTGGCGATATGCGACCGCCTGTTTCGAGAGATCGTCGTAGACGATCAAGACATCCCTGCCCTTATCCATGAAATATTCGCCAATCGCAACCCCCGCAAACGGCGCGAGGTATTGCAGCGCGGCCGGCGCGGATGCCGGCGCATCGACGATGATCGTGTATTCGAGCGCCCCGGTATCGCGCAACTGCTGCGCGATGCGCGCGGTTTTCGACTCCTTCTGGCCGATAGCGACGTAGATACAGATCGGGCGCTTTTCCTCCGGCTCGTTCAGCTGGTTGATGATCGTGTCGATCCCGATCGTCGTTTTACCGACACCGCGGTCGCCGATGATGAGCTCACGCTGGCCGCGGCCGATCGGAATCAGCGCATCGATCGCGACGATGCCCGTCTGGAGCGGAACCGTCACCGATTTGCGGTCGATGACGCCCGCCGCCTGCCGCTCGACAGGCATCATGGTTACATCTTTGAAAGGCCCTTTGCCGTCTTCCGGCTCGCCGAGCGCATTGACAACGCGCCCGAGAAGCTCTTCTCCGGCCGGGACGGAAAACACGCGGCCTGTGGCTTTCACGGTCATGCCTTCGACAACGCGCGCGGTGTCGCCGAGGATCGCCGCGCGCACGCCGTCTTCTTCAAGATTCAAAACAAGCCCGAACAGCGCACCCCGCACCTGCATCGCGTCCGCGAGCTTTTTGCCGCTCGTTTCTTCGAATTCTAAAACCTCACTCATCACAACCTTCGCAAGCCCATCGATCGCCACGACGCCGTCGCCCACTGCAACTACGCGCCCTACATGCGCGCTTTCGTGCGCGGGCCTGAACCCTTCGATCTCTTTGATGATTTTCTCGACGACTGAATTGTCCATACTACTTAGCGTAACACTTGTTTGCCGGTAGGCAGGGAGCGATTATA
>JAGWZP010000040.1 GCA_018968865.1 Patescibacteria group bacterium
GGCAACGGCACATCGTACTCGACGGAGTACTCGCCGGGCTACACCTCGACGAGCTGCGCGAGCTGCTCTCGTCCGTTCTCTATTCCCGCGCCGACGAGCTTCCCGGTCCCGCCTTCGTACTTCCCGCCGGTTCCGACCCCGATCCCTCACTTCCCAACTCCCATTCCCACACCGATCCCGACTCCTATCCCGACGCCGATCCCGCAACCGGTGCCGCAGCCGATCGTGATCCCGCAGCCGGCAAATAACACTTGCACCAACGGCAGCTGCAACTATACGAACAATAGCGTGAACAACAGCGGCAACACGGTGACAGTGCTTCCGGTCGCGCAGGCCCCTGTGACCTATCCGGTCCAGTACATGTTCCCGCAGCCGGTCCCGAACTACCAGAATCTCACCTGCGCGATCACGGCTTCGCCGAACCAGGTGCAGGCAGGGCAGTATGCGTACCTACAGTGGCAGTCGAGCGGCGCGGTCTCCGCAACGCTCTCGGGCTACGGCAATGTCGCGCCGAGCGGCTCTCTCAGCATCCGCCCGACCGGTTCGCAAAACTACATCCTCACGGTCTACGGGCAAAACGGCCAGACGACGACGTGCAACACGCTCGTCACGATTGGCTCGGCCCCGCGGTACCCTTCGGTGACGCTCTCGCAGATTCCGTACACGGGCTTTGACTTCGGGTCTCTCGGCGACGCGATGTACTGGGTGGCGCTCGCGATCTTCGCGCTCGCATCCGGGTACCTTCTCGTCTACTACAAAGGTGGCATGGCGGCGTTTGCAGGCGCCGCGCCGCGCCGCGCTCCGGTCGCAACCGCGCCTGTAGCGCAGCCGATCGCCGCGGCAGCGCCGATTGCTGCGAAAGTGGAAGTGGTTGCAAAGCCTGCCGCTCCGGTTCTCCCGACCTTGGCAACAGGCGTGCGCCCGACGAGCGATTCGATGAAAGTTGCTTTCACCGATGGTGCGCCGCGCATTGTGATCTCGCGCAATTAAAAAGACGGGTGTGAGCATTGCCTGCACAGGCAAGTCCAAAGTGAAATAGAAAGTCGAAGCACGGCCGCCCTATGGGCGGCCGCGCTTTTTGCGTGCCCAGTTTTTCTAAACGTTCGCGCGTTCGCGAATGCGCGCCAGAGTCGGCGTGATGAAATCAGGAAGCGA
>JAGWZP010000005.1 GCA_018968865.1 Patescibacteria group bacterium
AGCTCTACCGTGCGCGCGGACGGCCCCTTCCCGAGAATGATGTCCAGGTGCCCCGACTCGAGCGCGGGGTAGAGCAGTTCTTCTATCTTGCGCGAGAGACGATGGATTTCATCAATGAAGAGGACGGTGTTCGGCTCCAGGTTGGTCAAAATTGCGGCGAGGTCGCCCGCGCGTTCAATCGCGACGCCGGACGTGCTCTTCAAGGGCGACTCAAGCGTCGCGGCGACGAGGTGGGCGAGCGTCGTCTTGCCCACGCCCGGCGGACCGTAGAAGAGGATATGCTCCGGCATGCTCCCGCGCTTCTTCGCCGCGTCAATGGAGATGCGCACGTTCGCCTTGACCTGTTTCTGCCCGACATAGTCGTCCCAGCGGGCGGGACGGAGCGCTGAATCAAGGGAGGAGGGGGCCGCCGGGTTGATGTTGGAGAGGCTTGACATAGAAATCGTATGATGCTAGCATTCTATCACACCCAGTGCGGTTTAAAACGTCGTTGCTCCTCTGGTGATGCAGATAAAGTGCTTCTCACAAGCGCATCATGCGCTTCGGATTTCTGCTTTGCAATAGGCGGGAGCAGAGAAGACGACGTTTTATCCGACCGGGCATGGTTTATTGCTCCTGTTCATACTCCTCTAGGCAAGGCTTGACGGCTTCGGGCGTTTTCCCAAGGACTCTTTGGTTCCGCGACTTCGGTCGCGTTGCTGTGGAACTCCTCAGGTATCTCGTCCACCCCGCATTTATGCGGGTTTTGCCTTGAGGACTATGGACGGGAATTGTCCTTTCCAGAACAAATCGAGGGAGGTTCCATGCCGCTTGTCATTCTCAAATACAATCCTAATCTCAGGGTAGGCGCAGTTTTTCTCTCTGAGCTCACCAACAAATTGACGGAAGCTGTTTCGGGAGCCCTCGATGTTCCTGAACGTGAGGATGCCCGTCTAACGAAGGGCGACATCGAGGTCTGGGTGCAGGAATCTGGTAGCCACGACATCAGCACGAGAGACCTCGAAATCGTTGTCTGGGCGCACCAGTACCCAGAACGTTTGGCGAATCTCGAAGAACGGAAGGAACAAATCCTTCGCGAACTCCGGACGTTTCTCGCAGAAAACGGGGACCTCGCGGAACACAAAACCACTCCTTCTGGATTCGTCTGGGTGCTACTACAACCAACCGCCTTCGGCACGTTCTAAGCCGACACACGCCCGACAGAAATCACCCGATGATTCTGTCGGGCGATTTCTTTTTGTACTTGCATAATTGAATGTTCGTTAAGTCCAACGACCGTTAGAGATAACGAACATGCACAATGATTAAATTTCGTCCCACAGGACAATCTATGAAGATGGCTAGGCGCGGGGGAGATCCACCGTGGCGGCGACTTCGGAGAGGGAGGTGATGCCGGCGAGCGCCTTGATAAGGCCGTCCTGCGCCATCGTGAGGTAGCCCTGCTTCGCAGTTAATTTCGCAATCTCATTTTCCGGCGGATTGTCGCGGAGGAAATGCGCGAGCTCGTCGTCCATAAAGATGGCTTCATAGAGGCCGATGCGCCCTTTGTAGCCGGTCTCGTCGGCGTTTCCGACAACCGGTTCCCACACCGTTTCTATATTTTCCGGAATGAGCGATTTATCGGAAAGCGGTTCAAATACTTTCGCAATCATTCGTTTCTCCTCGTCCGTCAGCGGACGTTCTTTTTTTGTGCCCGGGTCCAATTTGCGGATGAGGCGCTGTGCCATGGAGACCGTTACCGCCGAGCCGAAGGACTTCGGGTCGGCGCCGAGGTCGACGAGCCGCGGGAACGTGCCGGCCGCGTTGTTGGTGTGGAGCGTCGAGAAGACGAAGTGGCCGGTTAAGGCCGCCTGGATGGCGATATCGGCCGTCTCGCCGTCGCGGATTTCGCCGACCATGATGATATCCGGGTCCTGGCGCACGATGGACTTGAGCCCTTCGGCAAAGGTGTACTTCTCTCCCGAAACCTGCGTCTGCACGATGCCGCCCAGGTGGTATTCGACCGGGTCTTCGATCGTGATGATCTTGATCTCCGGCGTGTGGATTTCGCGGAGGAAGGAATAGAGCGTGGTCGTCTTGCCGCTTCCCGTGGGCCCCGTGGTGAGGAGCATGCCGTTCGGCCGCCGTATTTCCTTCTCGAGGCGCGCAAGAAGCTTCGGGTGGATGCCGAGTTCCTTGTACGAGACCTTGGTCGCTTCAGGGTCGAGGATGCGCATCACGATGGACTCGCCGTAATTGCCGGGGATGAACGATACGCGTATTTCGATCTGGCTATCGCCCTTCGCGACCGAGAAGCGTCCGTCCTGCGCCTGATTCGTGATGTTCAGCTTCACGCCCGAGAGCAGTTTGATGCGCGAATTGAGCTGGTGGTACGTTTCAGGGTCGAAGAAACAAATATCGGACAACAAGCCGTCGATGCGGAGGCGGAGAAGCGTCTGCTCCTCTCCGGGCTCAAAGTGGATATCGGACGAGCGGAGTACGAACGCGCCCGCGAGCACGATTTCAAAAATGCGCGATATGCGTTCGAGCAGCTTCAGTTTTACGGCGGCCTCGAGTTCGTTTTTGAGCGCGCTCCTCGTCGCGCCGCCGTCGGTGAGTTTTGCAATGGCCTCCGCAGAAACCGTGAGCATGCCCGCTCTCGATTCCACCGCGAGAGAAAGGTCGCGATAGCGTGAGAACGCCTTGTCGAGACTTCTTTTCGAAACAAGGAAGGTATGAAGCGAAAACCCGCGTTTGACGAGGGTATCGGAGAGTTTCGCGAGCGCGGGGCCGTTCGGGTCGTGAACAGCGAGCGAGAGCACTTTCGCCGTCTTCGCAAAGGCGACCGCCTCGGCGGCCCGCGCTTCCGCTTCGGGAATGATACGGAGGGCATCGGCGTCGATCTCTCTCATCGAGAGGTCGGCGTACGAGAGGCCGTATTTCTCGGACAGGATGCGGGCGACATCCTCTTCCTCGCGTTCCCGTACCTCGGTGAGTTTTGTGTCCTCGTCTTTCGTGTCAAACGGCAAATCCATGGGCGTATGATACCACTCGAATAAGCGCGCCGAAGGGGATACTTGACAAATGGGCATATATAGTAGTATAGTTTACGCAGTCCGCCGTTTTTTGGCGCCATCCGTCAAGGAGGTTATGCCATGAAATTGTCCCTAGTTCTCTTCATCGTGGGAGTGCTCACGGGTTGTGCCGGGCTTCCCCCGGTCACTCCTCCCGGCGTCTACCGCCAGGAAACCAAGACGGTATCGCCGTCTGGACAAACGACAACCACGACCTTCATTTGGGTTCATCCAGAGCCCTTGTGGTGCTGTGTCGGCCCGATGTATGGTCCCCCGATCATCATCCGGTTCGGCGGGCATCACCACTAGACGCACGCTGGCCTTCCGCGCCTGCCTCCCCGGCAGGCGCGTTTTCTTTTTCAGCGGTACAATTGTCTAGATGGAGAGGGAAATCCGGACACTTGCAGAACTCGAAAAGGAAGCCGGGCGCTTTGTCGGTTCGCTTGCGCCGGGCGGGCGGGCGACGCTTGTCGCTCTCTCGGGCGAGCTCGGGGCGGGGAAGACCGCCTTTGCGAAGGCAGTCGCGCGCGCTCTCGGCATTGAAGGCATCGTGACGAGCCCCACCTTCGTCCTTGAAAAAATTTATGTGCTTCCGGACGGACAGCCGTTCAAACGTCTTATCCATATTGACGCATACCGCCTCGAAAAGGGCACTGATCTCGCCGCGCTCGGTTTCGATGAGCTTATGCGGGACGCGGGGAATCTCATTCTGCTTGAATGGCCGGAGAAGGTGCTCGGCGCGCTTCCAGTTCCCGCCGCGAGAATCTCTTTTGTCGTGCAAGACGACGATGCGCGGATACTTTCGTATGCCTAAAAAACCCTCTCCCAAAAAACGCATCGTACTTTTGGATACGCACGCCATCATCCATCGTGCGTACCACGCGCTCCCGGCGGAGTTCACCGGTCCGACGGGCGAGCCGACCGGCGCGCTCTACGGACTCGTCTCGATGCTCCTCAAGCTCATCAGCGACTTAGAGCCGGATTATCTGGCGGCGTGCTACGACCTCAAGGGTCCCACCATACGCCATGAAGCATATGCAGAGTATAAAGGCACTCGCAAAGCGATGGAGGATGCGCTCGCGATGCAAATAGAGCGGTCGCATGAAGTATTCAAAGCGTTCAGCATCCCAACGTATGCGAAAGCAGGCTTCGAGGCGGATGATCTCATTGGAAGCATCGCCGACCGAATGAAGGAGACGGTAGATGTCATTATCGCTTCGGGCGATATGGACATGCTGCAGCTCGTTGACGACAAGCGCGTGCGCGTCTTTACGTTCAAAAAAGGAATCAACGACACTGTTTTGTATGATGAAAAAGCGGTCGTTGAACGTTTCGGTTTCGGGCCGGCGCTCACCAAGGATCTGAAGGGGATTATGGGCGATCCTTCGGATAACATCAAAGGCGTTCCGGGCGTCGGAGAAGGGAGCGCCCTCAAATTAATACAGACGTTCGGCGGTATAGAGAAGATTTATAACGCTATCAAGAAAAAAGGCGTCGAAGCCGTGGCACAAGGAGCATCAGTGCAGAAACGCTACGTGCAGTTGGTTGCCGACCACGAAGAAGATGCGCTCTTCTCGAAGTCGCTTGCAACGATACGGCTCGACGCCCCCATCGCCTTCACCCTTCCCGAGCATCTCTGGCGCGAGACTATCGACGTGCAGAACTTGTTCGCCATGTGCGACGAGTTCGGCTTCAGGACGCTCAAAGAAAGGATAAGGACGATGTTCAAGAGCGGACCGGAAGACGGAGAAACGCCCGAACTCGTCCCCGAAGAGGCGGTGGACGCAACGCGCCTCGCCGAAGCGAAGGCGATGCTCTGGCTTATCTCATCCGAATTTACGAATCCGTCGCTTGACGACATCCTCGCGTTCACGAAAGAGTGCACCTTTGATGCCGCGCGCGCCGAGCTCGAAACACAATTGTCGAAGATGGGCAGGGTGCGCGACGTCTATGAGCAGATAGAAAAACCGCTCATTTCGGTCATTCGGGGGATGGAAGAGCGCGGCGTCCTCATCGATCCGACCGTGCTCCAGAAGCTGAAGACGGCTTATAGCGCGGAGCTGGAGGAAATAGAACAGCGCATCTATAAAGCCGCCGGACGCGAATTCAATGTGAGTTCCCCACAACAGCTGGGCGTCGTGCTCTTCGATGAATTGAAGATCATCCCCGAGAAGCAGAAGAAAACGGCGGGCGGTCAGCGCTCCACGCGCGAGAGCGAGCTGGAGAAAATCCGCGAGATGCATCCCATCGTGAGCGACATCCTCGAGTACCGCGAACTGAAGAAACTTCTCTCAACGTATATTGAAAATCTTCCGCCGCTTCTCGACGGCGAGCACCGCCTGCACGCCGAGTTCATCCAGACGGGCGCCGTGACCGGCCGCATGGCAAGCCAGAATCCGAATCTCCAGAACATTCCGCTCCACTCTAAGCGCGGGCAAGCGATCCGCCACGCCTTCGTCGCGTCAAAAGGATTCACGCTGGTCGCACTCGATTATTCCCAGATAGAATTGCGGCTCGCCGCCATCCTCTCGGGCGACGAGAAGCTGTGCGCCATCTTCAAAAGCGGCCGCGACGTGCATCAGGAAGTCGCAGCGCAGGTATTCCATGTTGCGCCGGAGAATGTTGACCTTGAGATGCGCCGGCGGGCGAAGGTCATCAACTTCGGCATCCTCTACGGCATGGGCGTGAATGCGCTGCGCGCGCAGCTCGGGAGCACGACCGCTGAGGCGCACCAGTATCTTGAAGATTATTTCAGTACGTTTAAGACGCTCTCCGAATATCTGGAGAGCACGCGCGGCTTCGCGCGCAAGCACGGCTACACCGAGACCTTGTTCGGTCGCCGCCGTCAGTTCCCGGAGATGAAATCGTCCTTGCCGTATGTGCGCGCGCAGGCGGAGCGCATGGCGATCAACGCGCCCTTGCAAGGGACGCAAGCGGACATCATCAAGCTCGCCATGGTGCGCGTGCACGACATGCTCCAGAAAGAAAAAGCGCTTCCGGATGCGTATCTTCTCCTGCAGGTGCACGATGAATTGGTGTACGAGATACGCACGTCGCGCGTCGATGCCCTGGGGGCAAAGATACAGGAGATTATGGAGTCCGTTTTGCCGAAAAAGGACACCCGCGGCGTCCCCGTCATCGCGACGATGAAACAGGGGCCCGATTGGGGTGCGATGCATTCCTTATGATTTATTTTTTCCACGGTTCCGATATTGAGAAGACGCGTACGAAGGCGTTTGAGTGGGTCGCGGTAGCAAGGAAGAAGGAGCCGAACCTCGCCTACGCGCGGCTCGCGCGCGAGGAACTGACCCCCGCGGCGCTCGAAGACGCGGCTCTATCTGGAGGGCTTTTCGTACAGCGACTGTTGATACTCATTGACGATCCGTTTCCGAGCGCCCGCGCGGCGAGCGAGGAGGAAGGCGGGGAAGAGCCCGCGGCCGGCGTTCTTGAGGAGCACCTGGATGCCCTTGCCGCGTCGGACAACGCCATCATCATTCTTGCGCCGAAGCTCGCGGCCGCAAAAGCGAAGAAGCTCGCGGCGAAGGCGAAGATGACCTATACCTACGACAAGCCGGCCGCGCGCGATATCGAAAAGGGATTCAACTCAAATCTCGTGAATGCGCTCTCCGCGCGTCAGCGGGACAAGCTCTGGCTCGAGATCAATCGCGCGCTCTACGCGGGCGATGCGCCGGAAATGCTCCACGGGCTCCTGCATTGGAAAGCGCGCGACCTGATAGAGAAGGGTAGTCGCGCATGGAAACCACAGGAAGCGCGACAACTTTCCCTTTCTCTTATCGAACTTCTTCAGAGCTCGCGTCGGGGCGGACTCGATTTGGCACTTTCTCTTGAGAAGTTCGCACTCTCGGTTTAGGAGTGGTACCCTTGAGACAGGCACATACGGTCGCGTTATTTGTTAACAAATTGAGAGGAGCATAACTGTGGACGACTTATTGAACATTTCTGGTTTACGCCCTCTGACGCCGGAGGAAGAATCCACTGTGCAGGAATTCAGAGCACATATGGAAGCAGTTGTAATCCCGCAGATCGTTCAGCAGGATTTCGAAAACCGAAAACGGGTCGCCGAATCGCGTAATTGGATTATCGATTGAAGCCAGAGAATTCAGAAGGAGATTCACATGACCACGAACCTAGAATCGGCAAGACAACTGGCCCAGCGGGCGCGAGAATGGCTCCAGACGCCAGAAGGCCAGCAAGCGATGGAAGAAGCCGGCCGTAGGGTGCAAGAAACCTGCGAACAGCTCGAGAAATGTCGTCGCATCAACCGGAAGGACCTCTACGAACCTTTCACGATCTAACCGACGCATTCCTTAAAAAAAGCCCCATAATGCGGGGCTTTTTCTTTGCACTTTCGGAATAAATTACTTCACCTTGCTCAGATCACCATTGATGACGATTGGATTGAAACTAACTATCTCGTCCCGCAGTATCCCGTCGGGGATCTCATTGAATAAGAAGATAGTTTTTCCCAGACGGAAGGCGTCATGCATCTCGAGAAATGTCGCTCCGCCTATATAATTTTTGACGCCATCTTTCTCGAAGTTCAGCACAAGGACAGCATCATTCTTCCCGATAATATCAGTGCTACGTTTCAGCATTTCCGCTTTCCATTTTGAATGTTCCCCTGCACCCAAGTTTTTATACCTTCCCTCCGCAGTAGGATCATCGTAAGAATTAGGGAGTGTGACGATATGGGTATCGGTTTCCAATGCCTCTAAGATTTCAGGGACACGAGTATAGAACCTTTTGCTACAGATAAGGAAGATTCTCATGTCACGATGCGTGAGACGTAAAACGCCCCCGCAATGCGAGTACTGCAATTAGGGAAGAGCCGATAACCGTATAGACAGGGAAGAGCAAATTGTAGACGGTGAATTGTTGGGTCGCGACGAGTTCAAGAATCACACCAATCACATACAAAACCCAGAGATTTGCTGGTTCAGACGTTGGGTCTTGGTACGTTTTAATAATCGTCGGAGTTGTCACCGACAAGTCGGCAATAATGCTCAAAATGATTGCGGTTAGCGGTTCCCTGGTGATCGCCCAGAGAGTAATGGCGAGGGTGCCGAGCACGATGCAGATACCGTCGGCGCGCGTCCATACGAGACGTCCCATACGCAACGCTGTGAATGCAATGATGGTCGTACTGATTGATGAAATGAGGGGGACTGCAAGAGACCAATCAATGCCTTTTGATGCTTGTGCGGCGGTGGCGATGATGAAGAGGGCGGCCCATCCGAACCAGGATACCGCGCTCGGCCGTGTCGTACTCGTCACGATGCTCCTGATATAAGGAACGATGAGTGCGAGTAAAAGCACGCTGGCCGCGCTTCCGAGAAGGATATGCCAGTCGAGGTTCATTACGAATAGAGTAGCACTAGAAGAAACGGGTAGTAGGTGGTAGAAATACGAGTACGAGGAGAGCTTCGCGCCCGTATGGGGTACCATACTGTGCGCTCGCTCGGAGTGAGAGAATATGAGTAAACTCAATTCTCTCATCCTCGCGAGCGCCCGTAGCTCAGTTGGTAGAGCAGCTCCCTTTTAAGGAGAAGGTCGCAGGATCGTTCCCTGCCGGGCGCACAAATAGTTAATACGAGAATGCGTCTACCGTATCACCCTTCGCGTCGAGGAGCTTCACCAGCTCGTGCTGGGTGCGCCACATGGAGTCAGAGCGGCCGAGGTAGATGCGCCACGTGTCTCCTTCGAAATCGGCATCACTCTTATGCGCATCGACACAGCCGTTGTAGTTGAAGTATTTCACCAGGAAGCTCTGGCACGCGCCTGAGAGAGCCACCGGCGGCGAGAGCGTGACCTGGCAGCGCGAGAGTTTGTTCACGTAATCAATGCAGGACGCGTCGCGGATGTAGCCGGTCCCGTAAAAGTTCGCCAGTTCATCGGACGGCGAAGGGCAGTTCTGGGGCAGGGGCGGCGAGAAGCTCTGGAAGGTGCTGAAATACCCGATGCATTTATTCTCACGGAACGAGGCGCCGATGGGCGATTGTCCGGAGATGATGATAGCCCGTTCTCCCGGAGTGAGCACAACGTCTTGCGCGGCGTTCACAATGCCGCTCGCGGGGACCTCGGTTCCCTTCGGGATGAGCGTCGAGTTCCCGCTCGCATCGCTCTCGATCGTCCATTCTGAAATATCGACCGGCACGCCGGCATCCTGCGCGACGGTTATGCCGATAGATTCATTCCTCGGGTCGAGTGAGCCGGCGCCCGACACGTAATGATTCATCAAGACTTTTCCGCGGTAGAGCGAAGGTTCTCCGAAGAAGCTCCCTCCGGGGAAAGAAGGGAGCGATGTTCCCGAGCCGCCCGAGCCGCTCCCGCCGTTCGAGGAGCCCGGCAGGGATATATTCGAGCCGCCGATGCTAAACGGCGCGCGCGGAAACGAGAGGTAGGTTCCGCCGCCGAGCTCCTGAGGCTCCGCGAGCCGCGGACCGGTAAACGCGAGCGGGTGGAGCGGTCCTCCGGTTGCGACCCAGATGAGAAATATGAAGACGAAAACGCCTATGAAAAACCACGCATCGTGCATTTCCATAGCTGCATAGTATCAAACTTCTGCGAGAAGTCGTCCGAGCTCTTCGCGGACAACGGAGGCGTCGCTCCACGGTTCGCGCCCGCCGTTCGGCCCCATGATGAAGGGGTCGGTACCCTTGCCGCTTATGAGCACGGCATCGCCCGGGCGCGCCGCGCGTATCGCGGCGCGTATCGCTTCGCGGCGGTCCATAATAATCAGGGGCGCACGTTTCATACCGGCGGCCATCGCATCCACAATAGCGCGCGGGTCCTCATCATACGGGTCCTCGTTCGTCAGAATAACTTCCGCGCATGTCTCATCAGCGATGCGGCCCATTTCCGGCCGCTTCCATGTATCGCGCCCGCCGCCCGTGTTCCCCAGGACACAAATTTTCCGCTGGTTCGGGAAGGCGCCGTAGAGCGCGGCGAGCGAGTCGGACGTGTGTGCGTAATCGACGACAGCGATGAAATCTTGCCCGGCCTCGATGCGCTCAACGCGGCCGCTGATGCGGGAGAGATTGCCAAGAGCCTGCGCGCATGTCTCGAGCGGTATGCCGAACGCTTCTGCGGTCTTTATCGCGGCGAGCGCATTTACGATGTTGAATGTCCCCGGTAGCGAGAGCATAAAGTGTGTTCCGTTATAGGAAAATGAAACGCCCCGCTCGTCCGAGTGAGTATCGGATGCATCGGCGAGCGAGAAAGGAATCCGCTTTTCGACCGGGAGCGAGAGAAATGCTTTGCCGCGGGCGTCATCGGCATTCGCGATGATACTGCGCGGGCGCTTCCCTGAGCGGACCAGCGCTTCGCCGATAGCGAATTTGGCGCGGAAATACTTTTCCTCTGACCCGTGCGACTCTAAATGTTCTTTGTGCAGGTTCGTGAAAATGAGAGCATCAAGATCGAGACCGAAATGCCGGTATTGAAGCGCCGCCTCGCTCGTAATTTCAATAACGGCATGGGTGCAGTTCTTCGCGGCGGCCTCGGCGAGGAATTTTTGGATGAAACCGCGCCCTGGAAGCGTCATCTTGAAGAGGTTCGGCCGCGACTCGGCGCCGAGAGCGAAGCGGATAGTTCCCGCGAGCGCGGTCGGATGTCCCGCATAGGCAAGTATCGTGTAGAGCATCTCTGCCACGGAGGATTTCCCTTTCGTGCCGGTGACGCCGATGACGGTCAGCCGTTTCGCGGGGAAGCCATACCAGAGCGTCGAGAGCACCGCCCATGCGTAGTGATACGGTGCGAGGAGCCGGCGGCGGAGGCGAGTCATGAGCCGGAAGAGAGCGCCGCTTTCAAACGCGCGTCCTTGCCGACGATGGTTTCCGGAATAGCCTGCAATGCTTTGCGCGCTTCGCGCTCGGTGTAACCGAGCGCGACGAGCGTGTCGAACACTTCGCCGTCGGCGTTGTCGTGAGCCCGAGCGCCGACCTTATCGGCGAGTTCCACGAGCATTTTTTCCGCGCTCTTTTTACCGAGCCCGACAACCTTGGTGAGGTACGCGAGGTCGCGTTTGCCGATGGCGCCTTCGAGCGCCTCGCGCGGCGAACGGCGCAGGACCGAAAGCGCCGTCTTGGGGCCGACGCCCGAGACCGTAAGGATAAGTTCGAAGAAATCGCGATCGGCGGTATCGGGGAAGCCGTAGAGTTCCAGGCCGTCCTGCTTGAGCGCGAGATGGGTTGCGAGCGACGCTTCGCCGCCCGCTCTAAGCGCCTGCGGGGCGCTCATACGCACCTCGACGCCGAAGCCCGCTACCTCAATGACGGCGCTCACCGGCCCCACCGAGAGCACCTTCCCGCGTATCTGCCGTATCATCCCTGTATCGTACTACATTTGCCTTCGCGCGCGAGATAGCGTATATATGGAGTACCTATGGCAATCACCAGCTCTGCAAAGAAGGCGATGCGCGCCGCGGCCCGCAAGCATGTCTTCAACCTGCGCCGCAAGAACGCGCTCAACGACACGACCAAGTCGCTTACGAAGGCGCTCGCGGTGAAAGATGTCGCCAGCGCTGAGAAATTGCTCCCCGCCGCATACAAGGCGATCGACAAAGCGATGAAGCGCGGCGTCATCAAGGGCAATACGGCAGACCGCAAGAAATCCCGCCTCGCCGCGGCGATCAAGCGCGCAAAATAGTGCTCTCGGACGGAATCGAACCGTCACCGCCTCCTTCGGAGGGAGGAATTGTATCCATTCAACTACGAGAGCTGCGAAGAGAACGATATCACCAATTTCAAATCACGACAGCGTTTCGGCCCGCTTGGCTTTTGTATCATTTCCGTATACATTCAATAGGCGTCAGATGCTCCCGTCGTTCAATGGATAGGACATCAGCTTGCGGAGCTGACGATGCAGGTTCGATTCCTGCCGGGAGCACAAATTCAGAATCCGAGCCACGCCGCCACCAGATCGGTGAACGTGTGATGATGTTCGTCTTCATCCACATGCCGGAGGAAGTACGCGTATATGGTATCCACGTCGACGCCCGCGAGCGGAATGATCAGATGGGGTGAGAGCCAGCTCTCGGTCTTGATGGAAATCATGGGCGGCAGTTCGCCTTCGATATCCTCGAGGACGGAGAAGGAGATCATGCGCTCGAACGGGTGGAGCTCATCCCCGATGACAATGCCTTGTTCGACGAGTTTGAACCGATGGAGGGGCGGCTGTTTTGCGGCATGGAGCGCGAGCGTCAAAGCCGCGACGACGACGAGCGTCGCGAGCAGATAGCTGCCGAAGAGCACCGCCGCGGTTGCCGCCGCGACCGCGATAATGCCGAGCGCCCAATACCAATCGGCATCCTTCGGGTTATGGTCGTATTCTCTCCCTTCCCATTCGAGGAGTGCGTCGCGAGACATAGGGAAAGTATAGCACCAGATAATCCACAGGGATGTTATGGGTGGAAGAAAAAAACAACCGCCATAATCGCATATGCCATCAAAAGCTGGACCCCTTCGAGCCAGTTGCTCTCGCCGTCTTCAACGACCAAGTTGGCGATAAGTATCGAAAGGACAATGGCGACAAGTTCAAAAGTATTGAACACCAGGTTCATTTGAGTTTTGAAAAACAGACTTGCTAAAACCAACACTGGCGCTACAAACATAGCGATTTGAGTTGCCGAACCGATAGAAATTTGCAGGGCGAGGTCCATCCTGTTTTTCATGGCGGTAACAATGGCCGAGGTGTGTTCGGCCGCATTGCCGATGATTGCGATGAAGATAACGCCGATGAAAAGCTGCGTCCACCCGAACGCCGCAACCACGGGTTCAATTGAGCCGACGAGAATTTCGCTCATCCACGCAACGACCAGAGTTGCCAAAAGTAAAATGGAAATACTCTTTGTTTTGCTCCACTTCGCCTCATAGTCCCCGACCTCCTCGGTGTACAGGTGCTTATGGGTATAAAGTATGAAAAATAAACTGGCAACATATACAACCAGCATAAAGATCGAGACAAAAATACTTAATTCGCCAACGATTTTTCCTCCCGCCTCTGGAGCAGTCTGCAGGAAGATGGCCGGCATAATCAAAGCAATCGCGGCCAACAACAATGTGGAGCTTGAGGCCAAGGCTCCCGTGCGATTAAATTCCTGCTTCTTGCGGCGCCAACCGCCCGCGAGCATCGCCGTTCCGGTAACCAAGAGCAGATTGCCCATAATCGAACCGGTAATTGACGCCTTGACCACTTCAACAAGCCCTGCCCTGATCGCAAAAATGCCGATGAGGAGCTCGGTGGCATTCCCAAACGTTGCGTTTAACAATCCTCCCAATGCCGGTCCGGTGTACGTTGCTAATTCTTCGGTTGCTTCGCCGATGTATTTGGCCAATGGAACAATCGCCAACGCAGCCAAGAAGAAAATTATGAGAGAAGAAACGTGCGAATACTCGGCAACGAGCGTGACGGGAACAAAAATCAATAATCCTAGGAAGATTTTATGCATTGATTAGTGTCGGATATTGATATTATGCTTCATCACCTCCTCAACAACATCCCAATGATGCTGGCCGACGGTTGTTGCGTCTGGGTGCTTGCGCATGTAGCTCATGGTCGCATCGAGCGTTTTTGCGTCGACACCCGCCTTCCAGCTTGGGTGATTCGGATCACCCATCAAGCTTGAATGGAAAGTTGCCTCCACCTGATTGATTTGATGCTCGGTAAAACCACTGCTTCATAAGAACATCGCCTACAGTGAGGCCTAGTCCGCCGAGAATTAGTTTCCACAACATTACAGGTGAGTATATCTCACTTTAGAATCTCGTTGCGGAAGGGGTGGGACTCGAACCCACAAGGGCTTGTGACCCGCCAGTTTTCAAGACTGGTTCCTTACCATTCGGAGCACCCTTCCGTATCTAATCCAACAGCGTGTCGTTCATCCAACTTTTCTTTGAATAATGTTCTTCAGCGTGACAGTTTGGACAGAGTAACTCCAAGTTCGCCATATCACTGTTCCCATGATTTCTATCTTTGTGATGAACATTAAGAATTTCCTTTTTATTATAGCCGCATCGTTCGCATATTGTTCCTCTTGAGGCTATCAAGCGTAATTTGAGAGCCCGTTCGTCTTTTACTTTGTCTCTAGGACTCCCAATCCTGTAACGAATGCCTATCCGATTTTTGTTTGCACAAGCTCTGCTACACGTCTTTGCATTGGCGCTAGAGAGAATAGGCACTCCACACACGACACACGGAGTTTCCTTTCTGTTGGCGATTCCGTAGCAGACTTGACTACAGAAGACCCGACCGCGCGCTATTTCGACCGGGCGTCTATAAATTGGTTCCAGACAAACGGAACATTTCGTATTAGGGTTTCTTTTATGTGACTCAGCCACTCGTCCAGTATACCACTACCAGACACCCGATTATTTACGCCTACACTGATGAAGTGTGTGCGGGCGTACCCTCGGTTATACCAGATTTCGGGCGGAACCAGACGAGATAGATGATCTCGAGGATGCCGAGCGTGTTGATAACGAGGAGCGCGATGAACCACCATGTCTGGCTACCCCGCGCCGCGTACCACAGCGCGTATCCTTTCAGGACAATGGTCCACAACGCAATGACGATGACGATGGGAAGAAGCGCGACCATGAGCCCGGGTGCAAACGGGGAATAGAACGGTGTGAATGGTTGCATATGTGCGCATTATACCACACACTCTTTACTATGCGATATCTCGGCGTGGATTACGGCAGCAAGAAGGTAGGGCTCGCGCTTTCCGACGAAGCGGGAACGATGGGCTTCCCGCACGCCATTGTGCCGAACACGCCGCGACTCCTCGACGAATTGTGCGCGCTCATTGCTAAAGAAAATGTCGGGGCGATCGTCATCGGGGAATCGCGTACGCTTTCGGGCGGCGAAAATCCTATCGCGGAGGATGCCCGCGCGCTCGGCGAACACCTCGCTACGCGTTCGGGCACACCGGTCTTCTTTGAGTCGGAAGTGTTCACGAGTGCCGAGGCGCGCCGCGCGCCGGCGAAAACGGAGAAGACCCGCGCGGCGAAGCCGCGCGGAAATGTCGACGCGTCTGCCGCCGCGCTTATCCTTACCAGCTATCTTTCACGCACCGACCATGGATAAAGAACGCATCTCCATCGACGACTTCAGCAAAATAGACGTGAAAATCGGCACGGTGCGAAGCGCCGAGCGCGTACCCGAAACCGACAAACTGCTGAAGCTCATGATTGATTTTAATGAAGAATCCGGTCCGCGCCAGATTATCTCCGGCATCGCCACCTATGTGAGCGAACCAGAATCGCTCGTGGGCCGCCAGCTCGCCTTCGTAACAAACTTGGAACCGCGAGTGATACGCGGACTGGAGAGCAACGGCATGCTCTTCGCCGTCGGTTCGGGCGACTCGTTCGCATTTCTCGCGCCCGATCGGGACGTTCCTCCCGGCACGAGTGCACATTAACGCGCGCCGCCGCGCCGCGGGCGCGTTATACTCCCTGTATGTCTTTTGTGTTCAGCGAACGCTTGCGCACCGCTTTCGCGCCGCCGCGCTACATCGCGCCCTCGCTCTCCGGTGTTGATATCTCAACCAGCGGCGTGAAAGTGGTGCGCCTCGTTGAAAGCGCCCACGGCTTCATCCTCGGGGACTATGCGCAGGTGCGGCTGCCGCTTGGCGTGTATACCGACGGCGAGATCATCGACCGTTCCGCCATCGTCAGCGCACTCGTTACTGCGGCCAAGACGGCCGGTATTGCCGCCGCTAACGTTGCGTTGCCGGAATCGAAATCGTACCTCTTCGAAACGTCAGCTGCGGGCTCAAAGAAAGAGGAATGGCGCATCGCGATCGAACAGCACCTTGACGAGCTCGTACCGCTGCCGCCTCCGGAAACGGCCTTCGATATCGTCAACCTGGGGCAGAATGCGCAGGGCGACGCGCTTCTCGCGGGCATCGGTTTCGCGCAGCGCGTGGTCGATGATACGCTGTCGTTGTTCGATGCCGCCGCTGTCGAGGTGCGCTCGCTCGAAGGAGAACCGTTCGCCATGGCGCGGGCGCTTCTCCCCGCGGGCGACACTTCCACCGCGCTCATCATCGACGTCGGCAAGACGACGACCAAGATGACCATCGTCACAAACCGCATTCCGCGCTTCGCGACAACCATCGGCATCGGCGGCCACGCGCTCACGCTCGCGGTGCAGAAACACTTCGGCGTGACGGAAGCCGAAGCGCGCAAGGTAAAGGCGGAGCGCGGCATCGTTCCCGCTCCGGGGAATGAAGATTATCTCGCGGCGATGCTCTCGACGGTATCGGCGATCCGCGACGAAATTTCCCGCCGGCTCCAGTACTGGCAGGAGAAAGTGCCGCTCTCCGGACACGAGCCGGTATCGCACGCGATCCTCGCCGGCGGCAATGCCTCGATACGCGGTCTTCCCGAATATCTCGAGGGCTCGCTGGGGATTCCCGTCGTTGCCGGCGATGTCTTTACCAATTTGGCCTCGCGTGACACCTGGATCCCGACGCTGGATTACACCGAATCGCTTGCGTACGCCACCGCTATCGGCCTCGCGCTTCGCGATGCCGTTGAACCGTATGCGTAGCAATCGCACCGACTTGCTTCCTCCCGAGCGCCGCGCCGCGCTCGCGCGTGATTACCTGTTGCGGTTAAGCGTTGTCAGCGTGCTGTTTGTAACGGCGCTGCTATTGGTGGCTATGCTGTTGCTCGTTCCGACATACGTGCTTCTCGTCGGGAGCCAGAGCGCGAAAGAAGCGCACATTGCAACGATTGAGTCGACGCTTTCTTCTTCGAACGGGACGACCCTGTCTGCCCGCCTCACCGCTCTCAGCGACAACGCCGCGACGCTCTCCGCGCTCGCGCATCTGCCGTCCGCAAGCGCGATCATCCGTTCGGTACTCGCGATAGCGCGCCCGGGCGTAACGCTTTCCGGCCTCGCCTACACGCCTCCTGCAGGGAAGAATTCCGGTGCGCTCGCGCTTTCTGGTGTCGCTGCGACGCGCGATGCGCTCCGCAGTTACCAGCTCGCATTACAGGGCACTCCCTCCATTCTTTCCGCCGATTTGCCGGTTTCCGCGTATGCGAAAGACAGCAATATCGCGTTCACCATCACGGTGACTCTTGCGCCATGAGATCTTCTCTTCTACATCTTGGTATCGCACTCATCATCTGTGTCACCGCAGGGGTCGGCTACTGGTTCGAATACACCACCATTGCGGCGAAAAGTACGGCGGTGGCCGCCCTCCAGGACCAGATTGACGCGAAGACCGCGGCGGTGAGCCGCATGACGACGACGCGGGCCGCGCTTGCCGAAATATCCGGAGACGAATCCATCGTGCAGAGCTACTTTGTGTCGGAGACGGGCGTCGTCGCATTCATTGACAGCTTACAAGCCCGCGGGCAAACGCTCGGGGCCACGGTCAGCGTTCTTTCCGTGTCGACCGACAGTGCGGGGACGCAACCGATGTTTGACTTCTCCCTCTCCATCAAGGGGACGTTCGACGCGGTCTTGCGCACGGTCGGTGCGATCGAGTACGCACCCTACGCAATTTCAATATCATCGGTCTCGGTCGACCAGGACGCGAAGAATAGCTGGATCGCCAATGTAAAATTGCTCGTCGGCTCGGTGGCCGCGAAGGCAGCAACGAATACGCCATGAATATGCTGTACCGCGCCTCTGTTTTCTTCAAACGATTGCGCTCGGGGGAGCGCCACGACCCGGTGCGCGACTGGCTGACGATAGTGGCGTTCTCAAGCATCATGCTCGCGGGCATCATCGTCTGGAACGTGTGGGCCTTTGACACGGTTGCTTCCGGCGGCGCTATCGGCGCGCCTGCATCCGCCACAGCGCCTCTTTTCAGCCGCGCGTCGCTCGATGCCATCCATACGATATTTACCGACCGCGCCGACGAGGAAGCGAAGTATGTCACCGGCGTGTATCGGTACGCCGACCCTTCGCTCTAAACGGATAAATACGATAGTGTAAAGGGGTGCGCGCCCCCGTATGTAGGCATATCGGGGCTCGCTCGGCGCGAACAGAATGTGAGATTACTTACATTCTGTTCGACCTCACTTCGCCCCGATAGTTCAATGGATAGAACAGCGGACTTCTAAGCCGTTAATGTTGGTTCGATTCCAGCTCGGGGCACGGGCACGTGGCGGAACTGGTATACGCGTACGTCTCAGAAGCGTATGGGGCAACCCTTGAGAGTTCAAATCTCTCCGTGCCCACGGGCGATTAGCTCAGTTGGTAGAGCAACCCCTTTACACGGGGAAGGTCACAGGTTCGAGTCCTGTATCGCCCACATGTTGCGAAGTAATATCCGAGGACGAGAAAGCCGCAGCGCGACGGCGCGAGGCGGGGTCGCGCAAATTTCCAGCAGGAAATTATGCGTGACCGAGTCCTGTATCGCCCACTTGAAACCAACCAATGTGGTATACAGGTTGATACAGATATGAACGAAGCTTCTTCGGCGCTTTCGTGCGTCGGCATTATTATGGACGGCAACCGCCGCTGGGCGCGCGCACATGACCGGTCCGTATTCGAAGGGCACAGCGAAGGCTATAAAAAATTGCAGGACGTCGTGCGCTGGGCGCGCGACGCAGGCATTCCGCATGTCGCCGCGTATGCGTTCTCCACCGAGAATTGGCAACGCCCCGCAGAAGAAGTCAATTACCTCATGACATTGTTCCGTTCCGTTCTCGAGAATGAGACGAAGAAGATGATCGATGAGCGCGTGCGCGTGCACTTCATCGGCGACCGATCCCGGTTCAGCGACGACCTTCGGACCATGATGGAGCATATGGAAGCGGCGACCGAAGCGGCGTACGATATTACGCTCCACCTCGCGATGTCCTACGGTGGCCGCGCGGAGATCGTCGCGGCGGCGAACGCCCTGTCGGGGAGCGCGGTCACCGAAGAACAGTTCGCACAAAAACTCTGGTCGCACCCCATGCCCGACCCCGACCTGATTATCCGCACGGGCGGCGAGAAGCGCCTGTCGGGATTCCTCCCTTGGCAGTCAATCTACAGCGAACTGTTTTTCTCGGACGCCCTGTGGCCGGATTTTACGAAGGAGGCGTTCGATGCCATGCTCACGGAATTCGCGCATCGCGAACGACGCCGCGGAAAATGACGCTCCCCATTCTCTACGAAGATGCAGACGTGGTGGCGGTCGCAAAACCCGCCGGGCTCATCACGCATTCCGACGGAAGGACGAAAGAAGCGACTGCCGAGGACTGGTTCAATGAACACTATCCGCACGAGGTGACGGCGCCTCCGGATGTGGGGTATGTGCATCGGCTCGACCGCGACACGTCGGGCGTGCTGGTTTTCGCGAAGCATCCAGCGGCATATGAGTTTTTGCGCAAGGCGTTCCACGACCGCACGGTGCACAAGACCTACCTCGCGCTGGTGTATGGAACGCTCAAAGAGAAGAAAGGCGCCATTGATTTTGACATCGGACGTTCGCGCAGCGATTTCCGCCTCCGGAGCGCCCAGCCGAAGGCGAAAGGGAAGTTGCGCGAGGCGCTTACGCGCTACGAAGTAGTCGGTGAAACGGATGAGTGCTCTCTTCTCGCGATGAGTCCGGAGACCGGCAGGACGCACCAAATCCGCGTGCACCTCAAAGCGATCCATCATCCCATCATTGGAGACAAACTTTATGCGCCGAACCATCCTCCCGCGCTCGGCGTGACGCGGCTCGGTCTCCATGCCTATGAGATCGACCTGCCGTTGCCGTCGGGCAGCCGCGCACGCATTACGGCGCCCATCCCGGGCGACCTCGCGCCTGCATTTGCTCACTTTCCCGATGTGAAGGAGAAATTTGCTCTCGCGTAAAGCGCGTGCTACAGTGCGCGACACATGCGGAAAGTGATAACTCCAGTGAATGCAGAAGGGCGCGCGAAGCTCGGGCTTCGCGCGGGTGATACGGTGCGCGTCGTGCAGAACATCGTAGAACTCAAGAAAGGCCGCGGCACCGACAAGAAGGAGAAGACCACCAAGAATACCCGCAAGCAGGTCTTCGAGGGTCTCGTCCTCTCGACGAAGCACGGGCGGGAGGCGGGCGGCATGTTCACGGTCCGCGCGACGCTCTCGGGCGTCGGCGTGGAGAAGACCTTCCCGCTCTACACACCCTCGATCGACTCCATCGAGATCGTCAAACGCTCCAAGGTCCGCCGCGCGAAGCTCTATTTCATCCGCGAGAAGGCGGCCAAGGCGGTCCGCCGCCAGCTTAGGAACGCGCGCATGATGCACCAGAAGAGCGACGAAACGATCGCCGCTCCGGAAGAAGCTGCCGAGCCGGCTGCAGAAGAAAAAAGAGAGGAAGTTGTAGTATAGTGTCCCCACTGCGCAGGTGGCGAAATTGGTAGACGCACTACCTTGAGGTGGTAGCTCCCGTTAAGGGAATGGAGGTTCAAATCCTCTCCTGCGCACAAAATGGAAAACGCCGAAAGGCGCTTTTTCATTTTGGCCAGGAGAGGATTTGAAAGCCGCAGGCCGACGGGCCGAGGCGGGGTCGCGCAAAATCTCAACAGAGATTTATGCGTGACCAAATCCTCTCCTGCGCACAAATATCTTTTGTGCTATAAAGAATCCGGAACAAAGAGCGTTCAGATGTTTTCTCGACTACTGGAGATAGGAGGGCGTCGTGAAGAAACTCTTGCAGATAGCGCGGAAGGAAGGTATCCACAGGAACATGGTGACGGCATACCTGATCATGTTTTTCCTCACCTTGCTCGGAATTTTGTCCGGGCAGTACAAATGGTCTGCCGATGATCGGGCGTTCTACTACGCCCACGGAGGGGTGCAGTATGACTTCTGGTGTCTTGTTCTCGTGCCGGCTCTTTTTGCGATTGTGTGGGGGCTGGTCGAAATGGCGTGGTACCTGTCATCACCGACGGGAAGTGGTCAAACCAAAAGAGGAGAGTAGAAAACATGTGCTTCAGGAGCCTAGCAACGAACGGTGTCCGCTTTACTCCGAGAGAAGAAAGAAGAAGTTCGGCTGCAGCGGAGCGCGATCAGGAAAGAATAAACAAAAAGAAATCGAACCGTTTTTTGCGCAATAGACTGAAAAAAAGGAAGGTCTTTCCCAACAAACAAATCACCGCGCAGTAACCCTTCGCGGAAATAAAAAAAGCCCCGACCATGCCGGGGCTTTTGTCTGCAGTTCGGGCAATTACCCGAGCAGATGAATAATCAGGTGTGCCAGCGCCATAACGATGTCGTGCACCGGCCCGATTACTATCAGGATGCCGACTAAGATGCCGACAATTGCGTCCATCGGGCGGGAGCCTTGTTCATCAGCTCTGTGTCCCTGCATCAACCACAGCCACAGGTGGCGAACTTCAGTGTGCATATCCATGAAGAGATTCTCCAGTGATTGAACAAACTATATGATAGCACTACCTATAAATAAAGTCAAGTGCTTGTAAAATGGCGTATACTGGGTATATATGGCGCTTTTTACGGGCAAAGGAGATGGCGGGACGACGACAGCGTTCGGCTGTAATCAGCAGCGGATTTCCAAATCGTCCGAATTGCCCGAGGCGTTGGGATGTCTCGATGAATTAAATGCGTTCCTCGGTTTCGTGAAGATGCGCGCAAATACAGAGGTGCGCATTGCAGATGCGGTGCGCGACGCACAAGAGACGCTCTTCATCATCCAAGCCGAAGTCGCCGGCGCAGATAAGAAAGTGAAAGAGGACGCAGTGAAGCACATTGAGAAATTGGTGAATGAAATAGAAAAAGAAATTCCGAAGCTGAAAGGATTCTCCATCGCGGGCGGGACGGAACTCTCCGCCCTGCTGGATGTCGCACGGACGCTCGCGCGCCGCGCGGAGCGCCGCGTCATTGCGGTCAAAGAACTGAACCTGCGTGAGCTTGCGCCCGAGACGCTCGCCTATATGAACCGCCTCTCGTCGCTCCTCTTCGCGCTCGCCCGGCTGGCGAACCATCTCGCCGGCATCGCCGAGGAAACGCCGCGGTACTAGATACACGTAAAGACCCTGGAGTTAATATATCCACAACATATAGTGTTTACATAGAAAGAAAAGAGTGAGAAAATATAACTGATGGCAATAGTGGCTTGCAAAAAATGTGGCAAAGAGTTTTATGCTAAACCCTCATGGTTGAAAATCGGCTTTGGAAAATATTGTTCGGCCGACTGCCATCACGCAAGCATGAAAAATGGGGAAGAAGTCCCCTGTGCAATATGCGGGAAATTATCTTACAAAACTCAAAAAGGTCTTAAAGGTTCAAAGAGCGGTAAATACTTTTGTTCTAAAAGTTGCCAGACATTGTGGCGGAATCAGCTGTACATCGGGCCTGCGCACAAGAATTTCAAGACGGGTGAGTTTGTGTATCGTGGGGTAATAGAACGAGCAAATATTCCCAAAATATGCCGATTATGCAAGACTATAGATTACCGGGTTTTAGCGGTACATCACATCGATAAAAACCGGAAAAACAACGAATTAGAGAATCTCGCGTGGCTCTGTCATAACTGCCATTTCTTGGTGCATCATGACAGGTCAGAGCGGGAGAAACTATGGCGGTAGAGTGAAGTAAAAATGGTGGTCGTAGCTCAATTGGTAGAGCATCTGCTTGTGGAGCAGAAGGTTGTGGGATCGTGACCCATCGACCACCCCAACGGTTTTAATCAGCGCATGATATCATTCGCGTATGAAAAGTCTCTTTTTGGGCATTCTGCTCATCGTTATTCTCGGCGTCGGCGGGCTCGTGTACCGCAACGCCGTGGAGCATCCTTCAGAGCCGATTGCATGCCCGCTTGACGCGGAAGTGTGCCCCGACGGCACCTCGGTCTCCCGCACCGGCATCTCCTGCACGTTCCCGGCGTGCCCGCCGCCGAACGTCTTGCTTCCTGACGTTTCTATCTCATTCGCACTGCCGACCGGATTCACCGCGGCCGCACTTCCCGATGCCACGAGCGTCGCCGCCTACGGATCGTCCGGCGGGGCTTCGTCGACGAGTACCGCGAGTCTGATTATCCGGCACTACATAATCAGTGCATCCTCGACCGCGCTTGCGACCATGCAACAGACGGCCATTGGCGGGCCGTCCGGACTGCCCGTCAACACGATACTGTTCTCTTCAGTAGGGCTCGGGAACCATCGCTTCACGATCGTTCCGATCGAGCGCTTCGAAGGAGTCGTCGATACGGCGTACTACCTTGCGCGCGGTACCGATGTCCTCCGCTTCGACGCGGTCGATACCGGCGTCATGAACTGGACCGATTCAAGTCTTGATGTCTCGAACCTGCCGGCCCATGCCGCGCTCGCGAAGCTCCTAACGACGCTCCAGGGACAGTGATATAGTAGAAGTGTGCTTTCGTAATTATTTCTCTATGAACAATAATTCGCTGTACGAAATTTTAGACAATGGCGCCGTGCGCATCGCGCTCATCGGCGTACTCGGCATTCTTGCGCTGTACCTCCTCGCGCAGACAATAGCCACCGCGGGGAACCTCGGCCGGTCGGGCGTGCCGGCGACCGATACAGTGACCGTGCAGGGGAGCGGCCAGGCAACACTTCCGCCGGATGTTGCGCGCGTTTCTTTCACCGTTGAGAATACGAAACCGACTGTCGCGGAAGCGCAGACCGCGACCACCAAGCAGGCGAATGACGCGATCGACTATGTGAAAGGGCAGGGCATTCTCGACAAAGACGTGAAGACCCTCTCCTACAGCATCTCTCCGCAGTACGCGTACACCAGCTGCCCTCCGGGCGTCTTCTGCCCGAGCACGCCGAAAGTGACGGGCTACCAAGTGTCCGAAACGGTGCAGGTGACCGTACGCGACCTCTCTGCGGTCGGGACGCTCATCGGCGGCCTGGGGAAGCTTGAAGTGCAGAATCTGAACGGTCCGGCATTCGCGCTCGACGATGCAACCGCCGGCTACGATGCCGCGCGCGCTGATGCCATCAGCAAAGCGAAGGCACAAGCCGGATTGCTTGCGAGCCAGCTCGGCGTCCATCTCGGGAAGATTGTGAACTTCAGCGAGTCATCGGGCGGCTACCCGTATCCGATGATGGCGTACGGGTTGGGCGGCGGAGCGTCTGACGTCAAAGCTCCTACGCCGAATGTTCCGACCGGCGAGAACACCTATAACGCGTCCGTCTCAATCACGTACGAGATCCGGTAATAAAAAAGCCCCGCGTATGCGCGGGGCTGCGTGAGGAGAGCGGATATCGCTAGTTGTTCGCGAGGGCGAGCATCTTCGCCTTGATAGTGTCGACCGCTTCCTGGGCGGTGCCGGAGTTCTTAACGTCGTTGCCCTTGAGGCCGCTCGTGATCTCCACGGTGCGACCGTCCGGTTTGAGCGACAGGTTGACGCGAAGTTGCCAGTCCTTGCCGAGGAATGCATTCCCGATGCTGGCGGACTGCTTGACGAGCAGGACGCTCAGTTCCCCTCCGGGGGTGCCGGCCGCCGCCACCTGGTAGCCCAGATCCTTGGCGACGGTCTTCACGTCGCTGACGAAATCTTTCGGCGGAGAGGGGAGAGTGAGGATTGCTCGGCCCGCGTCAACCGAGTCGGGATTCGCGAGACTCCCGACGTTCGGAGCGAGCGAAAAGATAGAGAACAGCGCTTCGAGCCCTTGACCTCGCGCCACGAGAGGCAGGCTCAAGGCAAGAACAACAACCACACTGCCGAGTTTCTTCATGAGAATCTCCTTATAAAAGGTGCTCCTGCTGTTGACTATACCGTTACGATTTGTAATGTCAATGCACTGTCAACACTCTTGACGCGCGAGTACCGATATACTATGCTCCTAGTATCGAAAGCCCACAGGGCTTTTTTATTTCCAGGCAAGCGCCGAAACAAGTTTACTTATTTACTAAACGCCACTTCCGTATGACCTCACCCTTTACCTATCTGAAGCATGTGCGTGAAGAGTTCGCGCATATCGTCTGGCCGACGAATCGAACGGCGATTGCGCACACGCTCACGGTCATCGGCATCGCGATCGCTATCGCGCTCCTCGTCGGTCTCCTGGACTACGTCTTCGGTCTGGTGGTGAGCCACGTTGCCGGAGCATAATTTATTTCTATGGACGAAAATCAACACCTGCACAGCGGCGAGATGGAACTTCCAGAAGAGATCGGCATGGCAGACATCGCGCCACAAGT
Organism: Patescibacteria group bacterium; assembly: GCA_018968865.1. The sequence goes on from JAGWZP010000005.1 coordinate 25,188, forward strand.
AGCGAAAGAAATCCGCGACGAAACGGCTCCGAAAGAAGAGGATGCGCGCTGGTACACCATCCACACGTACGCCGGCTACGAGAACGCCGTCGAGCGCAATCTAAAGCAGCGCATCGAGTCGCTCGGCATGGAGGGGAAAATATTCAAGGTCATCGTGCCGACCGAGAAGAAGATACGTGTGAAGGGTGGCAAGCGCATCGTCGAGGAAGAGAAGATTTATCCGGGCTACATCCTCGTGCGCATGATCGTCGATGATGATTCGTGGTTCGTGGTGCGCAACACGCCGCGGGTGACCGGTTTCGTCGGGAGCGGCAACACCCCGGTTCCGATGGAGGAGAGCGAAGTCGCGACCTTGATGAAGCGCATGACGGCGGAGGCGCCGAAGCACCGCATCGACCTCGTGAAGGACGACCCGATCGTCATCAGCGACGGTCCGTTCAAGGATCTCGAGGGCAAGGTGGGCGACATCGACGAGGACCGCGGAAAGGTGAAGGTCATGGTCTCGATGTTCGGCCGCGAGACGCCGGTCGAGCTCGACTTTTTGCAAGTTCGTAAACTCTAAGCTAGACTCACTCAACACTCAATTAATATGGCTACCGTCGTCAAAAAGATAAAACTCCAGATCCCGGGCGGGGCGGCGACGCCTGCGCCTCCGGTCGGCACCGCGCTCGGCCCCGCCGGCGTGAACATCGGCCAGTTCGTGACCCAGTTCAACGCGGCGACGCAGGACAAGCGGGGAACGATTATCCCGATAGAACTCTCGGTCTACGACGACCGCACCTTCACGTTCATCATGAAGAATCCGCCGGCGTCGCGCCTGATCCTCAAGGCGCTCGGTCTCGAGAAAGGTTCGGGCAAGGCGAAAGAGACGAAGGTCGGCTCGCTCACGAAGGCGCAGATCGCTGACATCGTTGCAGAAAAAATGCCGGATATGAACGCAACTTCTCCGGAGGCGGCCGCCCGCACGATCGCAGGTACCGCACGGAGCATGGGCGTGGAAGTGAAGTAAGAAACTTCCACGAGCCGGAGGCTGACGAGCCGAGGCGGGCCCGCGCAAATTTTCAGCAGAAAATTATGTGTGGGTCGAAGTGAAGTAAGAAACTTCGACCGACCTTGTGAGATAGTTTTAGAGCGAAGCGAATAAAAATATCCACAAGGTGTACAGTTCCTGTAAGGAATGGGGGTGAAATAGGTTTTGTACGAAAAACCGTCGCGGCCACTCTGTGTCCGCGGCGGTTTGCTTTTCATACTCTCAGAGCGTACAGTTCGGTCGGGTATTTTGAACATTTTTTGGAGGAGTATAGACATGGAACCAGGCAGGGGATACCGGCCGGCTGCGCTGAACGCAATCCAGCAGCGCGCGTTGCGGATCACGAAGGGCACGGCGACCTATGAAGACCGCTTTGTTCCGAATCACTCGGAGCTCGTGCAGATTATCGAAGATTTCCGTTCTCGGGGGTGCGTTATCGCATTCGTGACAGGGGTGTGGGATCTCTTTCACATCGGTCACGGCAACTATCTTCAGAAGGGAAAGGATGAAACTGCAAAACTTTATCCGCAGGCGGAGCACATCATCTTGGTCGTCGGAGTAGATACCGACGCGTTCACAAAGTCACGAAAAGGTCCTGACCGGCCGATCGTGCCTGAAGATGAGCGCTGCCGGGTGCTCGGACATCTGCGCCCCGTGGACATCATCACGTTGCAATATGAAGCGGACCAGCTTTTCAAGGTCGTTGCTCACGACGTGCGGATTATCTCGGAATCTACGAAGGACTTACCAAACCTTGAGAAGATTCAGGAACAATGCGCGCACATCGTGAATCTTCCGCCGCAAGCGGAGACGAGCACGACTGCGCGCATTCGGCGGCTTACGTTCGATGGCGCCACGGGGGTACTTTTGAAGGTCAAAGCGGCGCTTGCGGCGGCGCTGGAGGAGGTGAGCAATGAAATCGAAAGACAATAAGACGCTCATCGCATATGTCGCATCGCCGCACGCGGGGTACCTGAAATTCTTCCGTGCATACGAAGGAGGCGTCCTGTATGTGCTCGGCAACGAGTTCATACGGAAATTTCCGTCGCTGGTCCGCCATTTGCCGGGAGTCACGCCGGAAGAGTCGCAAAAGATGATTCAGGCGCTCGGTATCTTTGCCGATGTTCGTGTGCTCACCGCGGATGATCTCTACGGCCTTCGGTATTCGTGCATCGTTATGCCGGATGAAGACGTATCGCACGCATTCGCAGAGGAGCACCTCACTGAAGCGCTCGTCGATTTCGACGGCAGATGGCGGCTTCGCTGGGACTGGGGAGCGACGAAAGCTTCTCGGCGTCCGGAGGGCGAACGCACGATCTCGGTTGATGAACTCGACCGCGACCTCATGCGTTCCGCTTTTGAGGAAACGGAGAGAAGTCCCGACTGGTGGCGGCAGATAGGGGCGCTTCTCGTTGATGAAAGTGGCGGCGTTATACTTGCCGCTTTCAATCATCATGTGCCGAGCGAACAGAGCGCCTACTGCTACGGCGATCCGCGGAGTAACTTCGAGCCGGGGCAGTGCATTGACGCTTCGATCGCGGCACACGCGGAGGCGGTGCTCGTCGCTGTGGCGGCGCAACGCGGCATCAGCATGGAAGGATGCGATCTGTACGTCACAACCTTTCCGTGTCCTCCCTGTGCGTATCTCTGTTCTTTCACGGGCATCAGGCGTCTCTACTATGTGGATGGTTATTCACTCGTCGCCGGAGCGGAAGCGCTTCAAGCGAAAGATGTGGAAATCATTCGTGTGCAAATGTGACCGCCCGTTCTCTTATGCTCCCTCGTCCTCCGGGCCGAGGGAGCTCTTTTTATTGTTTGAAACCGACAAGCGCCTTGATAGGTTTTGTATTTTTTGTCCGCGGACTGCCGACGATAAGGTGTGCATGCAGATGGTTTACCGATGCTCCCGTGAACCTAGTGTTACCGGAACGGATCATAAGTGTTGCCCCCCGTATATCGTTTTCTTTTATGAGTTTCCGGTACTGTTTCTGGAGATCATTCCATGCCATAGAAGCAATCTCCTCGGTCGCCTCAACATGTTTCCGCGCGATGAAAAGGAAATGGAACCGAGAACCTTTATACGGCCATGTATTTTTCGTGACGAGCCAATGGTTGCTCTTACGCATAATTGGTTGTCGGTGATGCTTAAAGAGATGTTCCTCGCAGAACGGGCAGAATCCTCCGGCGATGATCGCATTGAGCGTCCGCGTGTAGTCGCTGCGCTTCACGATATTCGCGTTCTCGGCATCGACGCGCTGTTTCCTCGGGGTCATGGTTAGAGACGATATACCATGCCGGACTATAAAAAAGAACCGCCTCACGGGGAGGCGGCTAGAATCCAAAAGGGGGATTCAGGGGCTGTACGGTATCTTCATGGCCGGATGCGGGTCGTATTCTTCAAGTGAGAAGTGTTCGACCCGGAAGTCGAACAGATTTTTCACCGCCGGATCAAGCCGCAGGATTGGGAATGCTCGCGGCTTGCGCTCGACGAGCTCCCGCATACTAGGGATCTGTTCTTCGTAGATGTGCGCATCACCGAAGAGGTGAGCAAAGTGGCCGGGCGCATATCCGGTCACCTGACACACCATCAAGAGAAGCGCCATGTACTGGATCATGTTCGACGGCACGCCAAGTCCGAAGTCAGCGGATCGTTGGAACATCAACATATAGAGCTTTCCATTGATAACGCGGAATTGGACCCAGCCATGACACGGCGCCACTTGAACCTTCCGGTTCGGACCGCGAGCCGTATAGAACGGTATCCAGGGCGATATGAAGTGCGTTCGGATGTTCGGGAATTTCTTTATCTGGTCGATGAGTTGTGCGAACTGGTTCAATGTCCCGCCGCCAGGCATCGGAAAGTCATGAAAGGCCGGACCATACGAGCCTGGCCCGAGATCATCCGGTTCAAGACCAAGCTCTGTGCCCTTGCCGCGGTACGGACCCCAGAACGCATCACCGGTACATCCATAGGATTCGATCTCCCCAATGATATGTGCACCGTTCATAAAGGCGATGATTTCACCAATTGGTTTTTTCCAGAAACTGATCTTGCGATCGGTGATGAGTGGCACGCCATTGGCGGGATCAAATACCATTTGCGGAAGGACACCGAAACACGTAAGCGCTCCGGTACCTTGCGGCGTGACCTGTACCCACATCCCATGCTCGAAGATGTACTTGAGCCGGTCTTGATACTGCGTGTCAGGTGTCCGCTCGGCGAGCGGTTTATAAGCGATATCCATGATGAACCCTTTCCATGAGAGATTGTTGAGAACTGCTGTCTGGCCGCATCATACGGAACGCACGCGAATAGTCAAAGGCGGTGTGTCTCGTTATACTGCTTGCATGGAAGAGCGGATACGGAAGGCGGTCGGCGACGCACTCGCGCATATGGGTGCGGAGGATGTTGCGTTTGCGGTCGAACGGCCGAGCGATTCCTCGCACGGCGACTATGCGACGAACGCCGCGCTCGCGGCGGCGAAGAAGCTGGGCAAAAAGCCGCACGAGGTTGCGGATGAACTGGCCCGGTTTCTCATCGACGCGCTCGGCAAAGATATTGCGAGCCA
>JAGWZP010000006.1 GCA_018968865.1 Patescibacteria group bacterium
GCCGCGCGCGGCGTGCTCCGCCGCGAATACGACAACGCGTTTCAATCGTGCGATGTCATCGCATTCCCGACGACGCCCACTCCCGCGTTTAAAGTGGGAGAGAAGAGCGACCCGCTCGCGATGTACCTCGGCGATATTTTCACCGTCACGGCGAACCTCACCGGCATGCCGGCTCTGTCGGTACCCATGGGAGACATACAAGGACTTCCGGTCGGCATCCATTTCACCGCGCCGCATCAGGCGGAGGACGTTCTCTTTGCCGCAGGAAACGCAGTTGAAAAGGTCCGATGACGGTCCGTCACCGCGTATACTAGGGGTATGCCGTCATCGCAGGCGAACGTTGAATATTTTTTCCGCCTTCTCTATGAGTGCCTGCGCGGCGCGTGCTTCGGTTCGATCGGGTTCGTCGGGTTCTCCGCGTGGCTCGCGCACCTCTGGATATGGATTACCGTCATCGGCTACCTGCTCGCGGTCATAGCGCTCTTTGTCATCATCTACTGCATCGTGCGCCTCTTTGAGCTTCGCGAGCGCGAAGAGAAATACTACAGCACGCTCCTCGTCCCGCCGCGCGCGGAAGGCGGGACGGTCTCGCGCTGGGAACACATCCAGAACCTTTCCGAAGGTTCGAGCCCGAGCGAATGGCGCGAGGCGATCATCGAGGCCGACGTTATGCTCGATGATATGCTCACGGAACAGGGATACGCGGGCGCGGGCATCGGTGAGAAATTGAAAGCCGCCGACCCGGAACGGTTCCGAACGCTCCAAGACGCCTGGGAGGCGCACAAGGTGCGCAATCAGATCGCGCACGAAGGCTCCGCCTTCAACATCTCCGACACCCTCACGCGCCGCACCATCGCGCGCTACGAGTCCGTCTTCCGCGAGTTTAAGGTGATATAGTTGCGCAACTCGTTTAGACGGGTATAGTATTTTCTATAGCGGGACTTATGACCGCGGAGTAGAATGGAATAGCGGGGTAGAGGAGAGGTACCTCGGGAGGCTCATAACCTCCAGACGCCGGTTCGATTCCGGCCCCCGCAACAAGTAAAGCGAAGACCGCCACAGGGCGGTTTTCGCTTCCATTGACGACATTTCTGCCGTCGTCAGGCGAACAATCGGATTCCGTATGTACAGGGTATTTTGAGCAGGTGCATAAAATTCGCAAAAAAGTATTGACCATTCCAGCCCGGATTCTATGCTAAATACACGATCGAGACCTCGCGGGCGAGGATGAGGTTCGCCCCGATTATCAGCCAGGTGTGCACGCCGGTTCGGCGGCACGGGAAACGATTACTACCATTAAGAAAAAACTGTATGTGGAAGGAATATACCAATGCGGTGCTCGGGTTGTGCGTGGGAGTGGTTGCGTTCCTTGGTCTCACGGGCACAACGCTCACGTGGACGCTCGTCGTTCTTGGGGTCGCGATTCTGATTCTGGGGTTGTGGGGCGCGGGCATGTGGGAGGACTACACGAATGCGGTGCTCGGCCTATGCGTCGTGGCGGTCGCGTTTCTTGGTCTCACCGGTGTAACGCTCGCCTGGACGCTCGGTATCCTCGGAGCCGCGGTGCTCATTCTGGGGTTGTGGGGCGCGGGCGCACTGTCAGCATCGTCAGACTTCACGCATAGCCACGCGTGACGATCTGCCTTATCAGCCTAACGAAACGCGTATGCCTATCGTTAAATGGGAGCCGTTCGGCGAGTTAGACCGCTTTTTTGAGGAGCGTCCGTATCTCTCGCTGTTCCCCACACTCGGGTGGGATCTCGCGATCGATCTGTACGAGGAAGACGATGCTGTCGTCGCAACGATGAATCTCCCGGGTATCGATCCCGACGAACTCGATATCTCGGTTGATGAGGATACGCTCACGGTTTCGGGGTCGCGCAAAGAAGAGGAGGAGACGGAGGAGAAGGAGTACTACAGCAAGGAGATCCGCCGCGGTTCGTTCTCGCGTACCGTCCAGCTCCCGAAGTCGGTCGACGCGTCGGGAGCAGAAGCCGAATACAAAGACGGCGTTCTTGTCGTGACGATGCCCGTGATAGCGGGGACGAAAGAAAGAGTCGTGAGCATAAAGGTCAGAAAGTGAACGTGCGGGCAAACAAGAATGACATGAACAAGCGTGGCCCAACAGACAAAAAAAGGTTTCTGCGCGCAATAGACCATCTGACGGTTCCGCCGCGGCTTGAGGGGAAGGTCAAGAACGCGATGATGAATCCGATCCGCAAGCGGAAGCGCTCGGCCGCCAGAAAGAGGGCGGCTCCCGGGCAGTAGCCGCGTATGACATTCAAGCGTACAGCGCACCTGCACTTCCAGGACCGCCGTGACGCGGGCGTGCGGCTCGCGAAGGCGCTCGCGCGGTACGACGGCGAAGACGCGGTGGTATACGCACTACCGCGCGGCGGCGCGGCGCTCGGGGCCGAAGTGGCTGCCCAGCTCGAGCTTCCGCTCTCGCTCATCATTCCGCGCAAGATCAGCCATCCCGAAGATCCGGAGTATGCCGTCTGCGCCGTGACCGAAGAGGGGGAACTCGTCTGCAACGAAGACGAGTCCGGCAAGCTTGACCCGAAGTGGCTCACAGCGGCCGCGAAGCGCGGGCAAAGAGAGGCGAAGCGCCGGCGCGCCGCCTACGGCGGCGCGCGCTTATCCGCAACGGGCAAGATCGCGATCATCGTCGACGACGGCATCGCGACCGGCCTCACCATGCGGGCGGCGATACGGACGCTGCGCCACGAACTGCCGAGCGAGGTCATCGTAGCCGCCCCCATCGCTCCGCGCGAGGTGGTCGAGTACCTGCGGGGAGAAGCGGATGACGTCGTGGTCCTTGACGACACCGAGCCGTTCCTCGGCGCGATCGGGGATTATTATGAATCTTTCCCGCAGGTGACTGACGATGACGTGATCCGTATCATGAAGCGCCGCCGAGAGCCGTAGCGGGCTCGGAATACGCGCGTATGTCCTACAGGTTCAAAGCGCACACTGCCGATGTCCGGATGCAAGTCTCCGGCACAACGTTGCGCGCCGTATTCAAAGACGCCCTTGCCGGCATGACGGCGCTTGCGAAGCCGCACGGCCGCGGCGCGCCGGTCGTTCGGGCCGTCGCGGTCTCGGCTCCGGATTCGACCGCACTCCTCGTCGATTTCCTCAATGAGGTCCTGCTCCTCATGCTCACGCGGCGCGAGGCATACACTTCGGTCGCATTCGAGCAGCTCGGTAACCATGAACTCACCGCTCGCCTTACGGGGAGAAAGGCGGAAGGGTTCGGTAACGACATCAAAGCGGTCACCTATCACGAGGCGCGGATCGAATGCGGCGCTTCGGGCATCTGGAGTACGACGATTATTTTCGACATTTAGAAACAACTATGAAAGAACAGCCAAAACCGCCGAGACGCGTATTCATCGGCATCAAGATGCCGGACGGCATTGCTGAGGAGCTCGTGAAGCTCCATGCTCGCTTGGCCGGCCTTCCCGTCAGACTCATTCCGAAAGAGGACCTCCATCTGTCGCTCGTGCCGCCCTGGCAGGAGACCATGGTCATCGCCGCGTCGCAGAAGTTGCGGAGCGTGCTCGCCGACACTCCGGCCTTTCACTGCGCGCTCCAGAAACTTTCGTATGGGCCGGACAAGTCGCGTCCGCGCCTCGTATGGGCGACCTGCGAAGATCGCGCGGAGCTCATTACATTGAAGAAGAGGCTCCTTAAGGCATTCGACGCGCGCGAGCGGGTGCCGTTTGTGCCGCACGTGACCGTTGCGCGGTTCACAGAGTCGGATGAAACAGCATCGCGCCGCGTGCCGCTCGGCATCCCGCTCGACATGCCGCTCCCGATCGAACGGGTGCAGCTATTCGAATCGCCACACGAAGGCGGGGGCGGCTACACAGTCCTCTACGATTTCCATCTCTCCTCCGACGGGCCTCCGCACTAGGCTATGGACCTCGCGCGCCTTCGCAAGATCGAGGAGTATCTCTGGGAGATACCGCAGGACTTCCGGAGCGACATGCGCGTGCCGGCGCGCATTTTCGCGACGGAGAAGTTGCTAAGCGGCATCGCCGGCGACCGCTCCCTTGAGCAGCTCATGAACGTCGCGGCGCTTCCCGGCATCCGGAGGTACGCGCTCGCGATGCCGGACGTACACGAGGGATACGGATTCCCGGTCGGGGGCGTCGCCGCCTTCGGCGTCGGGGAAGGCATCATCTCGCCGGGCGGCATCGGCTACGACATAAATTGCGGCGTGCGCCTCCTGCTCTCCGACATGCGGAAAGAGGAGGCGGAGGCGCACGCGCACGACCTCGCGCGCGCGATATTCGCAGAGGTCCCGTCCGGCACCGGCCGGGGCGGCGCGCTCTCGCTCACGGACAAGGAACTTGACCTCGTATTGCTCCGCGGCGCAAAGCACATGGCGGAGCTCGGCTATGCGCAGGATGGCGACCTCGCGCATATCGAGTCGGGGGGAGTCTTGCCCGGCGCCGACCCCGCCGCCGTATCCGCTCGCGCGAAGGCGCGCGGGAGCGACCAGCTCGGCACCATCGGTGCGGGGAATCATTTTATAGAGGTCGGTTTCGTCGACGAGGTCCTGGATGCGAAGGCGGCGCACCGCATGGGTCTCGCGCTCGGGCGGGCCACAGTGCTTATTCATACGGGCTCACGGGGGCTCGGGCATCAGGTCGCGACTGATTACATCCGCGAGATGGTCCATGCGATACCGAAGTATCGCATTGCGCTCCCCGACCGCGAACTCGCCTGTGCGCCCTTCGCCTCGGCAGAAGGACAAGCGTATTTCTGCGCGATGAATGCCGCCGGGAATTTCGCATGGGCGAACCGGCAGCTCATCACCGCCCGCGTGCGGCATGCGTGGCGGGGAGTGTTCGGAACGGGTGAGAAACTTTCCGTTCTCTACGACGTCGCACACAACATAGCGAAAGTAGAACCATACGCGCTCGAAGGGAAGAGCGAGGATCTGCTCGTGCACCGCAAGGGGGCGACGCGCGCGTTCCCCGGCCAACCGGTCTTGATCCCTGGCTCCATGGGGACCGCGTCCTACGTCCTCATCGGGGGAGAGAGATCGCTCGAAGCGAGCTTCGGTTCGAGCTGTCACGGCGCGGGACGGGTCATGTCGCGCACGAAGGCCCGGACGAAGATCGGTGCGAAGCAACTGCGCGCCGATCTCGAAGCACAGGGCATCACGATCGCCGCCGGCTCGCGCCGCGGCTTCACTGAAGAGGCTCCATTTGCCTACAAAGACATTGACGAGGTTGTGAGTGTCATTCACGATTCCGGCATTGCATCAAAGGTCGCGCGCCTGCGCCCGCTCGCGGTCGTGAAGGGGTAGTTGCCGACGCCCGCACCGTGCCGTTTTTCCAGTTGCACGCAACAGCGGCCTCTGATATGCTTAGAGCATCTAAGTAATTACCGCATGCGCGAACGATTCGTTTCTCTTCTTACCCTTCTCTCGAAGCCGGCGGTAGCGCTCGGGAGCGCCGTTATCATTGCCGCGGTCGCTGTGGGCGTCGCTTGGCAGATGAACCCCGTTGCGCCGTCGGGGCAATACGTGGCGGCGGTCGAGGCATCCATTACGGCGCAGGGCGGCGCGGATTCCGACCTTTCCTTCCAGGTACCCGGACAAGTCGTTGCTATTCCCGTCTCAATCGGACAGAAAGTCAGAGCAGGTGACGCTCTCGTCGTACTCGACCGTTCCTCACTGCTGGCGGCGCGTGCCGGAGCGGTCGCGAATCAGGAAGCGGCGGCGGCACATTTGGCGGCGCTCCAGGCTGGGACGCGCCCTGAACAGCTTGCAATAGACCAGACGGCCGTCCTTCAGGCGGAGAACGCACTTTCAAGTGCGCTCCGGGCGGCATACACCAATGCCGATGACGCCGTACATGCGAAAGCCGATCAGGTGTTTACGAATCCGAGAAATACGGCGGCGCAGCTCACTATCCTCGTGCCCGATACCGCGCTCGTCAATCGCGTCCAGACTGAACGAGTCGCGCTTGAAAGTGCGTTCTCCGCATGGGATGCGGCGCTTGCCGCCGCACCGAATGCTCCCGAGAATTCCGTGGCCGCGTCCGAAGCAGCTATGAAGAATATCGCAACATTTCTCGACGACCTCACCGCGGCGCTCGCCGAGACTCAGTCGAGTGATTCCATTTCGGCGGCGACCTTGGTTGGATACCAGACGAGCGTGAATACCGGTCGTCTGAATGTCCTTACTGCTCTCTCCGGTCTCATTTCGGCCGACACTGCATATAAAGCATCTGTCGGCGCGCTCGCGCTTGCACAGGCCGGGGCGACGGCGAATGATATTGCGGCGCAGCAGGCGGCCGTCGATGCCGCGCAAGCCGTCCTTAGCGGTATCGATGTTTCCTTGCGTGAATCGACGCTTGTTGCGCCGATGGACGGCACTCTCACCGCGCTGAACGCCCATCTCGGACAGACGGTTGCCCCCGGCCAGATTCTCGCCTCGATTGAGTCTTCCGGCAAAAGCAAGCAGAGCGCACTCGTAATCCCGACCAGCAGCGTCATCAGGAGCGGAGGACAAGCATTTGTGTATGTACAGCATGGTTCTGGTGCGCCGGTGAAGACACTGGTGACAACCGGTCTGGTGAGTGCCGACGGTATGACTGAAATTACATCGGGATTGAGTGCGGGAGAAAAAGTACTGACCTTCGGCACCAACTAACCTGACATGACGTCATCCCGCAAACAACTCATCTATGTCGGCGCCGGTGCATTGTTTATTATTGCCGTCGGCGTAATAACCGCGTACCTTATCGTCACGAACGGCCGCGTGTCTATCGATACTGCAAGCATACAGGCGCCGCTCATCATCCTCACGCCAACCGTGCCGGGAACTCTCGATGCGGTATACGTGCATGTCGGCGAGGTCGTCGCTGCGAATCAGCCGGTGGCCTCCGCGGGAGCCCAAATCATCACCAGTAAAGTCGCCGGACTTGTCGTCTCGGTCAACGACGCGGCGGGCGCCGAAGTGACTCCGGGGCAACCAGTCGTCGAGATGATCGACCCGGCGCAACTGCGCGTCGTGGGCCGCATCGACGAGAACAAGGGCCTTGCACAGATCAAGGTCGGCGATCCGGTCACCTTCACCGTCGACGCGTTCGGCAGGCAATCATTTGTCGGCGTTATCGACGAAATCGCGCCGACTTCGAATCAGTCCGGCATTGTGTTCAATATCTCGAGCCAGCGCCAAGTCCAGCAGTTCGATGTTAAAGCGCGTTTTGATACAAGCGCCTATTCGGAACTCAGGAACGGGATGTCTGCCCGCATGGTGGTTTACACGAAGTAAGAAAAATGGCGGGCACCGCTCCTCACAAAGGTCATCGGCTCACGGGGCATCCGTGGCTCGTGCTGACGACGGTCATGGTGGGGACGCTCCTCATCGGGCTTGATCGGACGGTCGTGAACCTCGCGTTGCCGAAGATTATCGATGATTTCGGCATCGATGTCTCGACGGCGGCGTGGATTGCAACCGCGTATATCCTGAGCAATGCCATCTTCGTGCCGGTATTCGGCAAGCTCGGCGATCTCTTCGGCAACCGCATCATTTATCTCTGGAGCTTTGTGGGATTCATCATTGTTTCTATGCTCGCGGGGTTATCCTGGGACTTCAGTTCGCTCATTTTTTTTCGCGTGCTCCAGGGGCTCGTCGGTGCCGCCGTGTATCCGACGGCGATGTCGCTCATCGCCAAATCATTCAGCGATACGAAAGCGCGTGCTCAGGCGCTCGGGATCTGGTCGTCGTCGTTCGCCATATCCGCGGTCATCGGTCCTTTGCTCGGCGGCTACCTCGTCGATAATTTTAATTGGCGCTCCGTCTTTTTCATCAATCTGCCCATCGGCATTGCAGGCCTCCTTATGACGCTCATATTTTTACCACATGATCGGCCCGGAGAACGGGGGACATTCGACTGGTTCGGCGCGGTGCTTCTTTCCGGCGCTATTTCGAGCGTAGTACTTGTGGTCGACCGCGGCCAGGATTGGGGCTGGCTCTCGTCCGCCAGCGTTCTCTGTTATCTCGGTACGCTCGTGTTCGGCGCGCTCGTGTACCGGTGGGAGACGCGCCATACGCATCCCATTATTGATTTCAAATTCTTCAGCAATCCGGTCATCGTCTCGGTACTCGCGGTGTCGTTCATTTCCTTTGGCGGCATGATGGGTGCGATGCTCCTCTTGCCGGTGTTCGCCCAGACCTTCCTCCACTACACCGCGACACAGAGCGGGTATCTCTTCGTACCGATGGCGCTTGCGCTCCCGATCTTTGCGCCTTTAGGAGCGAAGCTGGCGAGCACCTTTAATCCGCGCTACACCGTCTCGTTCGGTATGGGACTCTCCGCTTTCGGTCTGTATCTCCTCATGCACCTCGATCCGACGATGACCTCGCTTGATTTCGTCCTGCCGCTCGTTCTCTTCGGCGCCGGACTCGGGCTCGGCATGGCACCCCTCACGAGCGCCGCCACAACCTCGGTGCCGCTCCATGAAGTCGGCATGTCATCCGGTCTTCTGAATCTTACACGGAATATCGGCGGTGCGTTCGGTATCGCCATTTTCAGCACCATGCTCGCCAACACCACGAACGCCAATGTGCTCATGGTGGCGCAAAATTCCCATGTGAGCGGCGCGACGCCCACGATTCTCGCCGAAGCGGAGCAACTCATTATTCTGAAGGCCGAACTGCTCTCGTATGGCACCGTCTTCGGGTATGCGGCCGCGTCGATGTTCATCGGCGGACTCATCGCACTCTTCTTCCTGCGGACCACGAATACGAACGAGAAAGATATCCCACCGGAGCTTCTCGCCGAGGCGTCAGCGGGTGGATAATGATGCTATGAAGAAGCACGCGTCACGGGATGTTGAGCAGGCGATATCGCTCTTCTTTGCCGTGCGCCGGATCATGAACACTACCTTCGCACGAGGCAGAAAACTCGACCCTTCGACCTGGCTCCGGATCGAGACGATGAAGTTCATCTCGGAGCACCATAAGCCGAAGATGAAGGATATCGCCGACTATTTATCCATCACGGCACCGTCGGCGACGTCGCTGGTAAACGGGCTCGCCAAAAGCGGACTTGTTACTTCGTGCATCGACCGAAGCGACCGGCGCACCTCGCGGCTGATGCTTACTCGGGCGGGGAAGGCCGAACTTGCCTCGGCTATCACGCGCGGACTCAAACGGTTGGGCAGGATCTTCGATGTGTTATCGAAGAAAGAACTCAGTGCATTCGCCGATGCGCTCGAGCGGATCAAAAAGACGGCCGGCACATGACAAAAACCGCCCGAGAGCGGTTTTTTGATGTGTAAAACTATTGTCCGACAGCCGTAGCGGGGCGAATCTGAATGAGCGAAGCGGAGACACTACCATCGCTGTTAGTCGTGCCGGAGACGATAATGGTCGAGCCAACCGAGACGTCGCTCATGCTTCCGCTGATGCTCTTTGAGACGCTCGTGGCGGGGGTGATGAGGATGACACGCGAGCTGCCGTCTCGTGTATTGACTGTCATGCTTCCTGAATCTCTTGCGGCGACGGTGCCGGAAAGGAAGCTTCCTCCATTACCGCCGCGCATCATGCCGCTACGACCCCCGAAATTTCCCGCGGTATTTTGCACCGGTGCCGGAGACGAATGGATAAAATATCCTGCACCAAAACCGACGGCGAGTGCGATGACCGCGGTACTCATTATTTTTTTGTTCATAGTATGTTATGTATGTTGTTACATTTTTTAATACACCCCGCCTCGCTTTTTATTACTCATAGCGCAGGGCATCAATCGGGTTGAGATTCGCAGCGCGACGGGCAGGGTACCAGCCGAAGATGATGCCGATAGCCGCCGAGACGCCGAAGGCGAGCAAGACGGATGAGAGTGTTACTTGCGAGGTGATAAGGCCGGATAAGGTTACGGCATACGAGATGCCCCAGCCGAGCACGATGCCGATACCGCCGCCGACGAAGGTAAGTGCGATCGCCTCGGCGAGGAACTGATTGTTAATATCCCGCTTGGTCGCGCCGATCGCTTTGCGCAAGCCGATCTCGCGCATGCGCTCGGTGACGGTCGTGAGCATCATATTCATGATGCCGATACCGCCGACGATAAGCGAAATGCCCGCAATGGCGGTGAGAAGCATCGTGAGCGTCGAGGTGACGCTGGAGGCCGCCGAAACGAGGTCGGTTTGATTGAGGATGCTGAAATCGGCCTTGGTCGGATCAGAGATATTGTGGCGGGTGAGAAGCAGGGCGGTGACGTCGTTTTGCACCTGGGTCATCGTGCTCTGATCGGTCGCCTGAATATCGATGACCGAGAGATATTGATTGCTGTTGCCGGCGAAGTACTGCATTGCGGTACCGATCGGAATGAAGACCGTCGTGTCCGTATTGCCGATGCCAGACGACCCTTTTGATTTGGTGACACCGATGATGGTGAAGAGGATATTGTTGATCCGTATATTTTGGCCGATCGCATCGCTCGCAACCGCACTCGCCCCAAAGAGGTCGGTGACCGTGGTTGGTCCTACGACCGCCACTTTGGCGAGCGACATCGACTGATTGTCCGTGATAAAAGAACCCTGGTCTATCACCAGATTGCGGATGACGGCGTATGCGGCGTCCACGCCGTTAACGGTTGTATTCGTATTCGCGCCGGCCGCCGCGACCTGATAGCGTCCCGATACTTCACCGGAGACAGCCGCCACATTCGCGACTTGGGCAATCGCGTTCTCGTCGCCGATTGTGAGCGAACGTGCAGTTCCGCGTCCGCCTGAAGCGCCGAACCCGAATTGTCGTGCGGCGCCTGGCAGGACCTCGATAAGATTGGAGCCGATGGATTGGATAGAGGTTTGTATAGAGGCTTGCGCTCCCTGACCGATGGCTGTGAGCGCGATGACGGAGGCGATGCCGATAACGATACCAAGCATCGTGAGACTTGAGCGCACTCTATTTGCCGAAAGGGCGGCATACGTTTCGTCAATAAGGTCGCGGTTTCTCATACCTGTTTTGCTCCATCATAGAGCTTTGTTTCGCGCAGAGCGTTCCGCGGCGTATGGTTCTTTTCATCGGAGACAATAGCGCCGTCGCGGAGCCGGATGATGCGGTCGGCGTGTTCAGCGATAGCCGGTTCGTGGGTAATAAGGACGATAGTGCGTCCATGCTGGCGATTAAGTTCCTGAAGCGTGCCGAGTACCACAAGACTCGTGCGGCTGTCGAGGTTTCCGGTCGGTTCGTCGGCAAGGATGAGCGCCGGATCGTTCACGAGTGCGCGGGCGATGGCGACGCGCTGGATCTGCCCGCCCGAGAGCTGGTTGGAGAGATGGGAGAAGTGTTCTTCGGTCAGTCCGGCTGACTGAAGCGCGGCGATTGCCCGCTCCTCCCGTTCTTCGGGTTCCATGCCGGCGTAGACGAGCGGAAGCATGACATTGCGCAACACGGTCGTGCGAGGCAAGAGATTGAAGGACTGGAAAACGAAGCCGATCTTATCTTTGCGAATATCAGCGAGTTCGTCGTCTGTCATGGTTGACACGTCCCTCTTATCGAGCTTATAGGTGCCTTTTGTCGGCGTATCGAGACAGCCGAGGATATGCATCAGCGTTGATTTGCCGCTGCCCGAAGGACCCATGATGGCGACGAACGCCCCCTCCTCTATGGAGAATGAGATGTCGTGAAGCGCCGTATACGCTTCAGGAGTTCCCGGATTATAAGTCTTGGTGATGTTCTTGAACTCGATCATTGTCCGGGCGGACGGGCTGCACCGCCGCCGCCCGTGGTGCGTATGACTCCGCTTCCCGTTGTCCGGATGCCGGCGCCGCCGAAGATCGAAGTGCTTTGTGCCGCACTTGAAATCGCCGTTGCTGTGTCGGAAACCATCTTGGTTACTACTTGCGTCCCCGCCGTGAGGCCGCTTTCAATGATGATATTCGCATTGTCGGTCAGGCCCGTGACAACAGCCATCTTTGCCGGCGCGATCGTTGAAGGTGCTCCGGTGCTCGAGCTGCTGTTCGCGAGCGGCGGATCAAATACTTGCACGTAACTCTGGCCATTGGAGACCTTGACCGCGCTTTGCGGCACCAGAAGGCCGGTTTCAACGCCGGTGATGATGTTGGTAGTTGCGCTCATGCCGGGCTTCACGCTTCCATTCGGCGTGTCAAAGGTGACGGTGGCACCGTAAGAGACGACGCCCGAAGTGACGGTGCCGATGGTGTTGACCGAGGAGACCGTGCCGGCGATCGAGATGTTCGGGAGCGCGTCAAAGGTGATGGTCGCTTTCTGTCCGACCTTCATTTTCGCCGCATCCACTTCGTTCACTGAAATAGCAACGCTCTGGTTATCGCTCACCATCGTTGCGATTGACGTACCGCTACCGATAGTCTGATACTGTTGGACGTTGAGTTTCGCAACGGTGCCGCTAAACGGCGCGCGCACCGTCGTGTCCGCAAGCGCCTGCTGCGCCACGGCGAGCGCATCCTGCTTCATCTGGACCGAGAGCTGGCTCGACTGGATATCAAGCGGATCGGCGCCCGCCTGGAGTTGGGCGAGCGATGCCTGTGCAGCCGCGACGGCGCGCTCGTTGCTCGTGACGGTGACGGCATCGTTCGAGAGCGTCGCTACGCTGCTATTCGTCGTCGTGGTATAGCCGGTCAGCGTGCTGATATGGGCGGCGAGCGTGGTGGGGAGCACGAGGTTGCGGCTGGTCAGCGTCGTATTCACGAAATTAAGGAAATTCGTCGCGGCTTTGAACGCATCAGAGATACTCGCGGCGGTCTGATAGGACTCGGTAATGAGCGCTTCCATCGCGGCGTCGTTTGCATCGCGCGGCGTCGACTTGAAGTCGGCGAGCGTCTTGGTATACGCCGCATAAGCGGTCTGATACGCAGATTCGGCCGCCGTTTGATATTGCACTACGGTGCTGTCATAGGGCACGACCATGTCGCTATAAGCATTCTCGTTCTGTTCGCTGGTGCGGCCCGGAACCGTATCGCCATGGAGGACGGCATCCAATCCGCTCATGGCGCCCGGCAGGGTAAGGAGGAATGCGGCGGAAATATCGTTATAACCGGTCTGGTGTATCTGTACGAGATTTGCCTGCGCGGAAGCGAGTGCATTTTGCGCGGAAGTAAGCGTCGAGGCGGTAGCGGGTTCTTGAAGCTTGGCGAGCGCTATCTGCGCCGATTGGAGCGCTTGGCGGGCGCTCACGACATCTTGCTGGGCGGTCGTCGGGTCGATGGAGGCGAGCGCCGCGCCGGCAAAGACATGCTGTCCGGCGGTCACCGGTAAGGAAAGCACTTCGCCGGCGGATTTCGACTGCACATCGATATTAGAGCTTGCGGAAACTTGACCCGTTTCGGTCATGGTCGCAACCACCGTGCCGGTCGCGACTGTGGTCGTGACGTAACGAGTCGCAGTTGAGGGAGCCGTGATAACGCCGTAGGCATAGTAGCCGCCGTAGAGAACGGCGAGCGCGACTATCGTCGCGATGACCTTATGAGCGACGGCATAATTCTTTGCAACGGAGAACCATGATTTGGACATAGTCATACTGGGGTAAGTATATATTAGACAAAGCCGGGGAAGTAATCGGTTGTGATGTTGAAGCGGGAGACGCCCATGTCCCGCAGCGTTTTCTTGAACGCTTCGACCATGCCGTTCGGGCCGGAGATATAGAACGTGCGTTCACGGTAGTCGGGGATTTCTCGCACGATGAGCGCGCGGTCGATGAATCCGGCGTAGGTGCCGGGCACCGGGTTCGGTTCGTTGGTGAGCGCATACACGGTCTTCATGCCGATCGTTCTCGCGGCGCTATCGAAGAGGTCTTTGTAAGCTATTTCGGACGCCGTCTTATTTGAGTACAGCAGGGTAATAGGGCGAGTATCTTTCGTATCGACCAGATACTGCACCATGCTCCGGAACGGCGTGATGCCGATGCCGCCTGCGATAAAGGCGAGTTTTTTCTTTTTGTTCCTCGGCAGGGTGAAATCTCCCGCGAGCTGCGAAGCGGATATCGTAGCGCCCACGTCCATGGTGTTCAGCGCCTGTTTGAAGGAGCTTTTCGGCTCATTCACCCTGACGCCGATATGCACGGCATCCTCGGTCGGCGCTGATGCGATGGTAAAAAAGCGGCGGTTGCCGCGGCTGTCGGAGGGAGCATGCCCGAGCGTCCATTCCAAATACTGTCCCGGCCGGAAAGAAAATACGCGGTCCGGAGCGAACAAAAATTCAAAGGTGTTTGCGGCGATCTCATTTTTCTCGATGAGCGTGAGCACGAAGCGCCCTTTGGGGCTCGCGATATACGCGAAGAGGTTGCCGATGAGGAGCGCGAGTTCCGGCGTGACATAGAACGAACCGAAGTGGATATTCGGCGCGAAGAAGAAGCCGACGATTGCTCCGTACACGACTCGCGAGAACCGGCCGGGCGGCATGGTCAGAGGCTCGGTGAGCATCACGAATGCGAGGAAGAAGAATGACGAGTGAAGCAGGGTTTGCGCAAGGGAAGTCGCGTAGTCGCTGCCGCCGGTCAGCGCGGTGGTGACCAGCGCGGCGGCTGAAAAAGCGAAGACGAGGTCGAAGCGGCGTATCTTGCGCACGATAAGCAGTCCGCCGACGAGCACGAAAGGGAGGAGCGGCAGATTCCCGGCAACCCACCACGTAGCCGACTGGTTGAGCACGAGTGCCGAGAGCGCGACGCCGAATGCCGCCGGATTGAAAAGATGTTTCTTGCCAAGCGCGAAGATATATTTAGACGCCATCGCCCACGCCGATGCGAATATGAGGAAGCCGACGCCCGCTCCATTCGAGGGAGCGACCGGAGCGATGATGAGCGCGAGG
The DNA here is from genome assembly GCA_018968865.1 of Patescibacteria group bacterium. Next base: position 14,819 of record JAGWZP010000006.1, read on the forward strand.
ATAAACGCGGTGATGTACACCGACTCGATGTTCGGCGTCGCGCCGAAACTCTTCGCGAATATGAGATTTGTAACCCAGCACGTCGCGAGAATGAGCAGCGTGGAAAAAGCGAGGTATGCCGGATTGCGCGGCAGGATCCCGAAGAAGCCGAAGAGCGCCGCCGCGGCGAGGAGCACGACGAGATAGTACAGCACGAGGCGGTACATCGTGATCCTGTTGAGGAAAGAATCGATGAGGGCCATTTAGTTCTGCGCGAGCGCGAGCGCCGACGCAAGCGATTGCACGAACGCATCGCTCGTCGCGGTCGCGCCGGACACGCCGCTCACCTGCGCGCTCTGCGCCTGGATGGCTTCCTGCGTGAGCATCGGCATCGCTTGGCCGTTGATGTAGAGCGATGTACTGCGGTCGTTCGGATACTGCAGGAATTGCACGTCGGCGATCTTTCCGCTCTGTACGACAACCTTTACTTGGACGGTGCCGTAGTACGCATCAGCGGGACTGCCGGTGTACGAGCCATTCGCATAGAGCCCGGCGGGTTTTGCGGGCGCGGGTGCCGGAGTTGGTTTTGGCGCGGGAGCGGCCGGCGCAGGTGCGCCAAGGTTAGCAAGCGTTTGCTGCAATTCTTGATTTGCCGTTTGGAATTCCTGGCTCGGCGTATTCCGAACCGATGCGGACTGTTGTCCGCCCGAGTTCTGCCACATGGCGTATGCGGCCGAGACGATAATAAACCCGAGAGAAAGCATGAGCTTCCTGCTGGTGTGTGGAGATGATGCGTTCATGATGCGTACTATAGATACACGGTGGCGCAGGGATTATTTCACGCTCAATTTGGCACGCGCCGTACGCCGTATGCGTGGACGATTCCGTTCTGGAGCCGGCCGGCGACATACATCTTCTCGCCGACGGAGAGCGTGGCGAGGTTGAATCCCTGCGGTGGCTGGACAGTCCAGGTTCCTTCGTCAGAATCGCGGTCGGTATCATTATGCGACATGACGAAGGTCGATTCGGCAACGGAGGTGACGTAGCCGCGATACACGCCCTGGGCATGGTGCGAGCGGTGGACTTGCGTATAGATCGGTCCGAGGAGCGGAAGCTGATTGTTGTCTGCCGCAGAGAGCAGGGAAGCATGAAGCGGTGTGAGGCCGATGAGCGCACTACCGACAATACCGATGCCCGCCAGCCACAAGAAAATACGAATGAGAGAGAACCGGTACACCGGCGTAAAGTGGCGCACCACGAGCTCAAGGGCGACCAGGAGGACGAGAGCGAGAAGCAGGGAGGCCCAGGGGAAAAGCGCGATGAAGGTCATGAGCCCCCGGTTGCCGAATCCAAGAAGGAACCGCGCGCCGCTTTGGTTGATATGGAAGAACAAGAAGCTCAGTGCGAAAAGGGCGCCGGCCAGGATGAGGAGAGCAACGACGCCGGCGAGGACGGTGCGCAGCACGAAAAAGACCCGGGAATGCATAGTGACAGCACCCGCATGGATCTTTTCGAGCACGCTCTTCTGGATGTCAGTTTCTTGTAACATGTTTTTTTAGCGCTTCGCGCGCGCGGCGGAGCCGGATGCCGACCGTGCCGACCGGCACGTGGAGCACTTCGGCGATTTCCTGATAACTAAGGTACTCGAGATAATACAGAATGATAACTTCGCGGTAGATGGGGGCAAGCTCCTTCAGTCCGCGGTCGATGAGCGCGCGCATCTCCTCCCGCTCCTCGTCTCCCGCCGGGTCGATCTCGTAGGCGGCGTGCACCGAGAAGAGGTCGAGGTCGACCGTGACGAACGGGAGGCGGCTGTGGCTGCGGAGCGCATTCACGAACATATTGTGCGCGATGCGGTATATCCAGGGTGAAAAGGGTCGTGTGGCATCAAAGCTTTGGATATTCTGGTACATGGTGATGAACACTTCTTGCACGACGTCTTCGATAGGGGCATTGTCCGACAAAAACCGTCTCCCGTAGCGAAGCAGTTTGGGCTGGTACCTACTCATAAGTACACCGAACGCCGCCTCATTCTTTCCTTGCACGAGGCGAGCAAGCTCCTCGTCGGTTGTCTGGTCCAGTCTTTCGTCCATGTGCCCCCAGTATAGCGCCGCAGTTGAAATATTCCTCATTTACTGCTGTACTACGCTATAATGGCTCTTTCAGAGTTCCTTCTCTCAACACCACACCATGGAGACCCTTATGAAAAAGTATACGAATCGCATTAACGGGCACGCCCTGGTTCTGGGCGGATCCGGCGGTATCGGTTCGGAAATAGTCCGGGCATTGGTAGCAAACGGCGTAACGGCCGTAAGCTTCACTTACAACCGGAACAAGGCCGAAGCTGATGCACTCGCAAAAGATCTTGAAGCGCTCGGCGTGAAGACCTACTATGCCCAGCTCGACCTGCGCGATGAAAAAGCGGTGAAACAGTTCCTAGCGGCGGCGGTTGCTGCCATCGGCGAGGAAATCATCCATGCCGTGAATACGGTGGGCGTTTCGCCGAACGTTCCGCTCCAGGAGCAGACGGTGGAACTATGGCGCGAACTCTACGACATTAACGTCGTGGGCAGCTTCATCGCAACGCGCGCCATCGCGAACCGGATGCAAGAGCATGCCGTCAAAGGGTCCATCGTGGTCATCACCAGCACGAACGGCATCAACTCGCAGGCGAGCTATTCCGCACCGTACGACGCTTCAAAATCGGCGCAGTGGCATAAGGTGCTCATCTTGGCGGAAGAATACGCGCCGGACATACGGATCAATGGCGTCGCTCCGGGCTGGGTTGAGACCAAGATGAACCAAACGCTGCCGCCCGGCGAGCGGGAGAAAGAGACGGAAAAGATATGGGCGCGTCGGTGGGCCGACCCGGCAGAAATCGCTTCAGTCGTCCTCTTCCTGCTCGGTCCGGCATCTTCGTACATCTACGGCCAGAACATCATGGTCGACGGCGGGTACCGGTAAAGGTGCGCAATCATTTAATAAGGACCGAGCGCAAGCCCGGTCCTTTTTCTTTTTAAGAAACGATATTCGCGGGGGAACCGGCCGCGAAGTGCTGGATGTTCTCGATCGTGGCATCGAGGATGCGCTCCACCGCTTCGGTTGTATTGAAGGCCGTGTGCGGCGTCACGATGACGCGCGGATGATTGATGAGGTAGTGGTTCTCAAGCGTGATGCGGAGCGCGTCGGCGTTCGGGTGCGGCGCGGTGAGAAGCGACGCCTCCTCGTTCAGGTCGCCCTCCTCTTCGAGCACATCGAGCGCGGCGCCGGCGAGCACGCCGCTCTTGAGCGCCGCGACGAGCGCATCGGTCTCGACGACCGCGCCCCGCGCGGTGTTGATGAGGTACGCGCCCTTTTTCATCGTGCCGATATTTTCCGCATTGATGAGATGATGCGTGTGCTCGTTGTAGGGGACGTGGAGCGTGATGATGTCGGAGGCCGCAAGCAATTCCGGAAGCGTTGCGTAGGAAAAATTGAATTCCTGCGCGCGCGCGGGGTCCGGGCGCGTCTCAAAGCCGAGAACTTTCATGCCGAAACCGTTCGCCATGCGGATAACGTGCATGCCGATATGCCCGCAGCCGATGACGCCGATGGTTTTTCCGGCGAGGTCGAAGCCGCGGAGCCCTGCCGGCGAGAAAACGCCCGTGCGGACGCGCTCGTCGGCGTCGATGACGCGGCGCGAGAGCGCGAGGAGAAGGGCGAAGGCGAATTCGGCGACCGTATTCTCGCCGTAGAACGGCACGTTTGCGACCGCGATGCCGCGCGCTTTTGCCGCCGCAAGATCAATGTGGTCGAAGCCGGTGGAACGGGTGGCGATGAGCTTCAGGACAGGGAACCGGTTCATCTCCGCTTCGCCGATATGGCTTTCTATAAACGTGCAGAGCACCGCCGCGTCGGGGTCAGCGAGGTCGGGAAATACGGCAAGCGAGCCCTCGTGGAAAATAATCTCCTCGTTCGGGAGTTTCGCCTTCACGTACGCCTCTTCCCACGCCTCGCCCGAGAAATAATGGATCTTCATACATGCATATTAGCACTATGCCGATAGAGGATGCCTAAACTCGCTCCGGACAAAAAAATCGCTAGCAACAAACTACATTGCTAGCGATTCAGCGATGTTTGGCCCACTCGGCTTCGAATAGCTTACAAAGCGCGAAAGTTTTACGGTCAGTGGCCGTCGACTCATCCACATTTTTGTAATAGTGGATGAACTCGGCAATAAGTCCGCTTACCTTTTCCGGCCAATCCATCTGCATGGTCAGGTAACTTCCGATTATCCCATGCAGGCGCCGTCGTTTTTTCTGGGAGAATACAATCTTCGCTGTCTCACTCCCGTCTTCTTTTCCGGTGCGATTTCGTAAGCCGATTTTCGTGACAAATACCGCCCCCATCTCGCGGGAAAGAACCTTCGACTTGCGGTGATTTACTTCGAACCCGGCGCGAGCGATGCATTCACGCACATTCCTTCGGATGTCGCCGATGATTGGTTTGTGTCTTGAAAAGACGCAGTCATCAGCGTACCGGGTGTAAGTGATATCGTACCTCTCGCACAGTTTCCGCACCTGCGCGTCCATGAACACTTCGCAATAGAGATTGAAGAGGAACGGTGACAATGGCCCACCAACCGCGAGTCCTTGGCCGTGCATTCCCGAACAGAAGGATTCAAGGAAGGCATGGACCGGAGGGAAAAGCCAATCACGACGCACCTGGTCACGGAACGATGCGTTTTGTCCGAATGCAGAAAGTGAGAAGTTAGGGCCGTACTCATAGTATTTCTTGATGTATACGATGAGAATGGCTAACCTTTCCAGATCAATGCTCGGGTACGCATTCGAGACATCGGTGATGTAGAAGAATCTTCCCTCAATGTGCTTTTGCGCGTTCTTGAGAGGGTTAGAGCCTTTGACGAAGGCCGCAGAGGAGGGAAGTCGACGCAATGTGTAGTTATCATTCCCCATCGCGTATATTCCTTTCCTCAGGTATTGTCCGAAGACTTCATGGAGTTTCCGCATCGGCTTATTAGGGTTACCAATCAACCGACGTTTTCCACCCTCTTCTTTCCAATGGAAGTGTATCTGCGGATGCCCGCCAACCATGGTCGCGAAGTGGAGCGGATCCCAGTTTTCTACAGGCGGCTCTTGGGGAGCCGCAGAACGTACGTGTCGCATGACGGCCCTCCAAAAGGTGATATGGGTTTAAAAAGAACTTCGTCTAGCGTTGCCAGGAAGAAATCACTTGCTAGGTACACTGCTCTAGACGACCGGGGGCGATCGCGGCGGCGGCCTGTGCGGGTCTGGGGGAGGCTTCATCCTGCCCGGCCGACGTTCACACCATTCCGGTCCATGGAAATCGAAGCATAAGCCGCGATCTCTATGAGGTCACAGCGCCAATAGATTGCGCTATGAGGGGCTGTAACGCCCCTATCTGCCACCATACCCAAGCGTCTGGGCTTACTATGACAGACTTTTACTAATAACAATCTACTCTGCTTTGGTTTACTGCTTTTCTACATCTGCATGAGGATCGCAGCAAATGACTAAGCTCTCTTCCTGGCTACCTTGATCCTCAGCGAGGATACCAGATCGCGTATAACAAGACAAAGAGGACTTTCGAGCCTGTGTTATACCACCCCCGCTTCCTGCTCTATGGCGAGGAGGCGGTCATATTTGAGGACGCGCTCCTTCTGGCCGAGGCCGCCGGCCTTGATGCCGTACGCGCCGATGCCGTACGCGAAGTCGGCAATGAACGTGTCGGAAGTCTCGCCCGAACGGTGCGAGGCGATGGCCTTCCAGCCGGCGGCGTAGGTCGCCTGCACGGCCTCGAGCGCTTCCTGCACCGTGCCGATCTGATTCGGTTTGATGAGCACAGCATTTATTTCTTTGCGCGCGACGGCGTCTCTGATGCGTGCGGGGTTCGTGACGGTAAGGTCATCGCCGACAATAAGCATGTTCTTTCCAAGCGTTGCCGTGAGCCGAGTGAAATCATCCGCCGCATCTTCAGTGAACGGGTCCTCGATGCTGTAAATAGGGAAGCGGTCGACGATACTACCATATATGGTAGTGAGTTCATCGGCCGAATAAGATTTTCCGAGGAGTTGGTAGCGGCCGCCATGGAAAAGTTCGCTCGCGGCCGCGTCGAGAGCGATAGAAGTATTCGGAAACTCTTTCACAAGCTCGGCGAGCAATTCGAAGGGTTGGTCAAGCGTCTCACATGAGGGCGCGTATCCGCCTTCATCGCCCATCGGGACCTTTCCAAGGCGTTCGCCCAATGTTGCGAATGCTTCTTGCGCGATAGGGAGCGCGTCACTTGTTGCGCCCTCGACGACGAGGATATATTCCTGAAAGGGGAGTTTGAAACCGGCGTGCGCCCCGCCATTCATGACGTTCATAAAGAGCCGCGGCGCGCAGGGCGTCGTGCCGACGCGCTTTGCGATAGCGCTCCAGAGCGGCACGCCCGCCGCAAGAGCGAAGAGCCGCTGTGCGGCGATGGAGACCGAAAGGAGCGCGTTAGCGCCGAGGCGCGATTTATCCGGCGTACCGTCGAGCTCGATGAGAAATGCATCAAGTTCGTCCGCCGAGGTGAAGTCACGTCCGGTACATGCGGCGCTGATTTCGCCGTGTATATTTCCTATCGCCGCTGTTGCTTCAAGCTCCACCGCTTCGTGCGAGCCGGTGCTTTTGCCGGAGGGCACCGATGCCGTTGCCGAAAGAGTTCCGGAGGTGAGCACGGTCTCAACTGTCGCGCGCACGCGCGTGTCGGAGATCGAGCGGGCGGCGACGGTATCGATGCGCATGTTAGCGGGAAAGCTTTTCTTCAAGTTCCGCGATCTGTTCAAGCGTCTTGACCACCGAGTCGGGATTGAGCGACATGCTTTCGATACCTTCCTTCACGAGGAACTCGGCGAAGTCGGGAAGGTCGGAAGGTCCCTGTCCGCAGATGCCGAGGTATTTTTTGCGCGCACGGCACTTGCGGATGACCATGCTGATGAGCGCGCGCACGGACTCGTCGTTCTCGTTCGCGATATGGGTCACGATGCCGGAATCGCGGTCGAGGCCGAGCGTGAGCTGGGTCAGGTCGTTACTGCCGATGGACATGCCGTCGAAGAGGTCCAAAAATTCCTCGGCGAGGAGCACATTGGAGGGTATCTCGCACATCATGTAGACCGGCGTCGTTTTCTGTCTGCTTTTTGCGAATGATTTTGCGACGAGGCCGTGCTTCGCCATGATGCCGAGCACCTGCGTCGCTTCTTCTACCGTACGGCAGAAGGGAAGCATCGGAATGACATTCGTCAGCCCCATCTCGTCGCGGACTTTTACGAGTGCGCGGCACTCAAGGACGAACGCGTCCTTGAATTTCGGGTCGTAATAGCGGGAAGCGCCGCGCCAGCCGATCATCGGGTTGGCTTCCGCCGGTTCGTAGGAAGCGCCGCCGAGCAGGGTGGCGTACTCGTTCGTCTTGAAGTCGGAGAAGCGCACGATGACCGGCCGCGGCGCAAACGCGGCGCCGATCTTCGCGATGCCGTAGGCGAGATTATCAATATAAAAATCGACCGGGTCCTTCCATCCGGCCGTCTTCTTCGTGATGGCGGCGCGCAGCTGCGGAGCGAGCTTCCTGAAGTTGAGGATGGCGAGCGGATGGATGCCGATAGTCGTCGCGATGATGAATTCCTCGCGCGCGAGTCCGACGCCTTTTACCGGCAGGAACGACTCTTCGAATGCGATGTCCGGCGAGGCGATGTTCACCATGATCTTCGTTTTCGTTTCCGGCAGCGCACCGAGCTTGTGTTCACGCACGTGTATTGTCGCTTTTCCCGCCGTGATGACGCCGACGCTGCCGGTCGCGTCCACGGTCACGAGCGTACCGGTGGCAAGCATACGCGTCGCATCGCCTGCGCCGACGATGGCCGGGAGCCCCAGCTCGCGCGAGACGATCGCGGCATGAGACGTGCGGCCGCCGCGGTCAGTGACGATGGCGGACGCCATCTTCATGATCGGCTCCCAGTCGGGGTCGGTCATGGTCGTGACGAGTATCTCGCCCTCTTTGAACTGCTTTATTTCTTTCGGGTCCATGATGATGCGCGTCACGCCGGTCGCGACTTTGGAACCGACCGAGATGCCGTGCACGAGTTCCTTCCCTTGTCCGGAAACTTTGTATTCGATGAGTTTTGAAAAGTCGCGTGACGCCTGCACCGTCTCGGGGCGCGCCTGGACGATGAAGAGCTCGTTCGTCTTTCCGTCTTTCGCCCATTCCATGTCCATCGGCGTCCACGTTTTTGCGCGCTTGGAGTAGTGCTCTTCGATGAGTGCGCCCCAGCGCGCAAGCGTGATGACTTCTTCTTCGGTAAGGACGAAGCGGGTCTTCTCGCTTAGGGACGTGTTCACCGTCCTTGTCTGTATGACGCCGGTTTTCCCGTGCGCATACAGCATCTTCTTATTTTTTACGCCCAGTGCCTTGCTGATGAGGGGATTCTTCGCTTTGCCGATCTTCGACTTCATCACCAGATATTCGTCCGGCGTGACGTGGCCCTGCACGATGAGTTCGCCGAGTCCCCACACCGCATTGATGAGCACGAGGTCGCGGAAGCCGCTTTCGGTATCGACCGTGAACATGACGCCCGAGGCGCCCTTGTCAGAGCGGACCATCTTTTGGATGCCGACCGAAAGCGCGACTTTCGTATGTGCGAAGCCCTTGTCGGCGCGATAGGAGATGGCACGGTCGGTGAAGAGGGATGCCATGGCCCACACGGTGGCTCGTACGACGTCGGAGGCGCCGCGAATGTTCAGATAGGTCTCATGCTCGCCGGCGAACGAGGCGCCCGGCAAGTCTTCGGCGGTCGCGCTTGAGCGCACCGCGACATCCACATGCTTCCCGTATTCGCGCTCCATCTTCTCATACGCATCGATAATCGCCCGCTCGAGCCGGACGGGGAGCGGCGTCGTCCGTATCGCGTCGCGCACGAGCTTGCCGCACCGCGCAAGTTCCTTGAAATTCCGCGTGTTCAACCCGTCGAGCGTTGTTGCAATGAGCGTGTCCAGCCCGGTCTCTTTCAAAAAATAGTAATAGGCTTCGGCGGTCACGCAGAAACCCTTCGGTACCCGCACGCCCTTGCTGGCCACCGAGCGGATGAGTTCGCCGAGCGATGCGTTCTTGCCACCCACTTGGGCGACATCCTCCATGCCGATGGCATGCATCCAAAGTATGTGCGGATTTTTCATGGATTATTTTTTAAGAGCAATGATAAGGTCGGACACATTAGAACCAGTATACCCGGTACAAAGTGCATCGCCGGTCGTTTTGAAGAAATCATAGGAGCGATGGCCGGCGAGAAACTCTTCCGCGGAAAGATTGTGCGCGAGCGCATGCGCGCGGGTCGTTGCATCGGCGATTGCTCCCGCGACGTCGGTGTTGTCGTGCCCGTCGGAGGCGAAGGGAAGCATGAGTTCGCCGTCACGGAGCACACCAAGCACGGCGAGCGCCAGTTCCTGATTGCGCCCGCCCGTGCCGTGCTCGCTCCCCAGCGTCACCGTGCTCTCACCGGCGTAGAGAAGCGCGGTCTTTGCGGGTACGGCGTGCAATTTCTCCGCAACGGCGCGGCCGACCTCGCGCGCTTCGCCGGCGAAACGGTCGTCAATGACCTCTGCGGCATAGCCGCGCGCGGTAGCTTCTTTCTGCATGGCCGCAAGCGCGTCATGCTTCGTGAGAAGAAGCATATTCGTCACGCACTCGAAATAGTTCGGCTCTTTCGGGGTCTCGAGGAGCTCGATGCGTGCTGTTAAACCGTCATACCGCGCAAGAACCGTTTTCGCATCGGCGACCGTCGACGAATCGAGCACGGTCGGACCGGAGGCGACGTACGCGATGTCGTCTCCCGGCACGTCGGAGATGATGAGCGAGACCACCTCGGCGGGGTAGGCCGCCGCCGCGAGTCCACCGCCGCGCGCGCGCGACGTATGCTTGCGCACCGTGTTGATGTCCTGTATCGAAGCGCCGCGCGCGGTGAGTTCGCTAAAGAGCACGCTCTCATCGGTGCAGGTCATCGGGGCGTCATGGGCGCACAGGAGTGCCGAGCCGCCGCCCGAGATGAGCATGATGACGAGGTCGGTCGCCTCACGGCCGGAAAGGAAGGCCAGCAGGCGCTTCGTCGCGGTCTCGTTCGTCTCGCTCGGGAGCGGATGAGTGCCGATGTGGGTCTCGATCCGGGACGGCATATGGTCCTCGATCGAGGAAACGCCAAGGGCGATGCCGGCGGTGAGCGCATCGCCGAGGAGATTTTCAACCGCTTGTGCCGCGGCGAATGCGCACTTGCCGACGCCGACGAAATAGACGCGCCGCCCCGCGAGCGCATATGCCTTCTCGCCGATGTGCAGCTCGCCGTTTATCATCCGCATCGTGCGCCGGAGCGCTGCGCCGGCATCGACAGCCGCATATCCCGCTTCCGCGATGCCAAGCGCGTCAGAGCGCAGGGTATGTTCGGCGAGCGCTTCGAAATTTTGTATGAGATGGCTCACTCTTTAGAGAGTACCTCGGCGGAGGAGGTAGTGAAGTCCCTATACACACGCGTGCATTGACTTCATAGATATTGGTCGGTATATTCACGAGATACTTATTAGCATCTAGTTCGTCGAGAGACATTGGAAAGAAATGGAAAAGTACGCATTCAACGGCAACATCCTCGTCATAGGGTGTGGAAGTATTGGACAGGGAGTGTTGCCGCTCCTCTTGAAGCATTTCACCGTCACTCCGGAGCGGATGACGATCGTGACGGCCGACGAACGAGGCAAGGACGTCGCCGAGGAATACGGCATCACTTTCGTCATCGACCCCTTGCTCGAGCACAACTATCAGGACATCGTGAAGCGGTACGTCGGCCCGGGCGATTTTATCGTAAATGTCTCGGTGGATGTTTCGTCGGCGGCGCTCATTGAGTACTGCCTGCGCAATAAGATCCTCTACATCGACACGGTCGTGGAACCCTGGCTCGGCTACTACACCGACCCCTCACTCTCGGTCTCCGAGCGTTCGAACTACGCGCTCCGCGAGCAGGCTCTCGCGCTCCGTAAGCTCGAGCTCGACGGTCCGCACACCACGGCCGTCATCGCGCACGGCGCGAATCCCGGCCTCGTCTCGCACTTCGTGAAGGAGGCGATCCTGAATGTCGCGAAGGACACCGGTCATCCGGCGGAAGTGCCGAAGACGCGCGAGGCGTGGGCGCGCCTCGCAAAAGACCTCGGCATCAAGGTCATTCACATCGCGGAGCGCGATACGCAAGTGTCGCCGATCCCGAAGAAGATCGGCGAGTTCGTGAACACCTGGTCGATCGACGGCTTCCACTCCGAGAGTTGCCAGCCCTCCGAGATGGGGTGGGGCACGCATGAGAAGACGGTTCCGGCCGACGGGCGCGAACATGACTTCGGTAGCAAATGCGCTATCTATCTGGAGAAACCGAGCTTCATGGTGAAGACGCGCAGTTGGACGCCCACCGCGAAAGCCCAGCACGGCTGGATCGTCACGCATCACGAGTCCATCTCCATCGCCGACTATTTCACGCTTATGGAGGACGGGCAGGCGGTGTACCGGCCGACCGTGCATTACGCGTACCACCCCTGCGACGGTGCGGTGCTCTCGCTCGACGAGCTCGCGGCCAACAACGGCGAATTGCAGAAGGAACAGCGGCTCATTAACAATGAAGTACTACCGGGCGGCGTGGACGAACTCGGCGTCCTCCTCATGGGCCACGCAAAGGGCGCGTACTGGTACGGTTCCCGCCTTTCTATCGACGAAGCGCGCAAGGTCGCTCCGCACAACAACGCAACGTCGCTCCAGGTGACGTCGAGTATCATCGGCGCGATGGTCTGGGCGATGCAGAATCCTTCCCAAGGTATTGTGGACGCCGACGAAATAGATCATCAGCTCCTCATGAAGGTTGCGCGCCCATATTTGGGCGAGATGGTCGGCGTGTACACCGACTGGACGCCGATAGCGGGCCGCGGGAAGCTCTTCCCCGAGGCGTTCGACGTCGACGACCCGTGGCAGTTCGAGAACTTTAGGGTGTCCTAAACCAGCCAGTCTCGCAACAGGTTTTTGAATTCTTCCGTCCTATCCTCAACGCCGATCTCCCGCAGGTGCAGGAGGGGATGGCACTCCGGCGTGTATTCATAGTGGCAGCGCACCTCGCCGTCGGTGAAGATGCGCACGTGGTATTGGTATTTGAAACCGATCGCCCGCCGGAGACTGACGAGCTCGCCGTCCTCTTTCCACGCGATGAAGTGATTCCCGAAGCCCTCTCCGACGAGGAATGAGACGAATTCCGGCACGGAACGCGCAGGGTCGAGCGTACCAAGAAGAAAATCCTGCCGCCCCTCGTGCCTCACGAGACCGAGCGCGAGCGACGTATTGCGTACCGGCGCATGGAAGGGCGTATATATCTTCCAGAACCAGTATTTCAGCTGGTCGCCGGATGAGCGGGGGTACGCCACACGCGACCGCGGTAATTTTTTAATCCATGTTTCCACAGTAGTAGTTATTGTGTTCCGGGCGAGTAGAATCTCCGTCCGAGGCGCGGCCGCGCGTAGCGGTCAAGGCCTAGGTGGCCGGCGACGCGGCGGGCGGCGAAGACGCTGAGCGCGAGCACGATGAGGATCGGGTTGGTGCTGACCGTGCCGGCAAGCATGAAATTTAGTGACATGAAGAAAGCGAAGAAGGCGGCTACGCCGGTAAAGAGCCCGACGATGAGGCCGAGGCCGATGAATAGCTCGCCGATGACGACGGCATTCGACCACACGACGAGATGGGGGAGCACGGTGCTCTGGAGGAACGAGGCGTACCACATCTGGACGTCCGGGTGGCAGGCCGCTGCCGCGACTCCTGGCGCGCAGACGGTCTTCGCGACCGCACCGTTCACGAACCCGCTTAGCGCCGCGCCGGCGCCGCTGCCGAACCACGCCGGGTTCAGCGCTTTCTCCCACCCGGCCATGAGGAACTGGTAGCCGAGGTACAGGCGCACGAGGAGCCAGAACGGGGCGGCTTTGGTGTCGGCGGTGAAGAAATGGATAAAGCGGGACTGTTCGATGGTGTAGGTGCTCATGCCCCCATTTTAGCAGGTGGGGATGGCACCGGAAGCGCCCAC
>JAGWZP010000007.1 GCA_018968865.1 Patescibacteria group bacterium
TCGGCTGATTCCCTGTGCAATACGGCGATAGAGCTGGGCGCGATTTTTTGCAGGCCGGTCTAGTTCTTTCAGCAGCCGCGTCATCTTCGGCGCGATAAGCGCCACGCTGACGACCCCCGCCGCCGCCAACGAGCGCAGGAGCAGATTCCTCATTGGCACGCGTTTCCGTTTCCGTCCTTTCCTTTCTGTTTTCACTTTACCTTATCGTATCCTATAGGTGACAGTAGGGTGAAGCCGTTATCAACAAGAAGACGGTGTCTCGTTCGTAGAGACGTCCGCCAAGAACGTAGCGAGGGGACGGCTGGCGATGATTAAAAATGCAATCCTGCCTGCCTTGGTTTATGAGCAACTGGCGGTCATGGTTACTTTCCCGTCGTCAAAAACTGGATGGCGCGCGCCATTTGCGGGTCCTTTTTCGCCGCGGCATCTGCAGCGGTATACGACACGGTGATATCCGGCGTTACGCCGTTGCCCATGATCCAGTGGCCGGCGGGCGTTATCCAGCGCGCAACGGTGACTTTCAGCGACCCGCCGTCGATGTCGATGAGCGTCTGCACCGAACCTTTGCCGAACGATTTCGTGCCGATAAGCGTCGCGGCATGGGAATCCTGCAGGGCGCCCGCAAGAATCTCGGAGGCGGAAGCGGAGCCGGCGTCAATGAGCACGACGACCTTCGTTCCCGCCGGCGCGTCGAGGTAGCCGAGACTGGTATGGACTTGATTCTGCTCTTTGCCGCCGAAGTCTTCCGTCACGACGGTGGCGCCTTTCGCAAGGAAGTGGCTCGCAATATCAACCGCTGCATCGAGATAGCCGCCCGGATTGCCTCGCAGATCGATGACGAGCTTTTTTGAACCGGAGGCCTTGAACCGCTCGAACGCCTGATCGAACAGGTCTGCAGAATTGGACGTGAATTCGTACAGCGCGATACTGTACACGCCGCTTGCGGCATCAAGGCCGTCTTTGGTCTCAGGCACCTGTATGGTGTCGCGGACAACCTTGATATCAAGCGATGTGCCGTCGCGAATGATGGTGAAGTCGACGGTCGTGCCGATGGGACCGCGGATCTTGGCGACGGCCTTGTCGATCGAAAGGCCGTCCGTTGATTTCCCGTCAATGGCGGCGATGAGGTCGCCCGCTTTAATCCCGGCTTTTTCGGCGGGAGTGCCTTTCAAAGGCGCGATGACGGTCAGGACATTATTCTTTACATCGATCTCCATGCCGACGCCCGCGAAGCTTCCCGAAATATTGTCGGCGAACGCTTTCGCCTCCACGGGCGGGAAGAATACGGTGTACGGGTCACCGTACGAGGAGGCCAGGCCGCTGATAGCGCCGTAGATCCGGTCTTTCACCGTCGGCATGGTCGACGAGGCGTGGGTGATGACGTAATTCGCTTCCAGCGCGTTCCACGCCTTCCAGAAGGAAGAAAGGTCGGCGCTTTGAGAGGGCGTCGGGTCGAGGCCGTCGCCGACGAGCGGGATATGGGAGACGACGGCCGGCGCGGAGCCGCTGCCGCTCACGACGATGCCGGCGCCGAAGGAAACCGCCGCCACGAGCGCGAACGAGATCCCGCGTGCGACAATGCTTTGCTTGCGATAGTCAGTACCCAATTCCATCTTGCAGAGTGTAGCACATGGTATTCTAGAGTCATGATATTTCGGCATGAATATCGCGGCGGCGTATGGGTTGACCTCGAACAGCCGAGTGAAGAGGAAATCAGGCAGGTCGTCGACGAATTCTCGATCAGCAAGCTCATCGAAAAAGAGATACTCTCTCCTACCCCGACCCCCTTGGTCGCGGCCGATGCCGGCGTCACCCTTCTCATCCTGCATTTCCCGTCGCACGGCGCGGAAGACGGCGATACCGGCAATCAGGAAATAGACTTCATCGTCGGCGACCGTTTCATCCTCACCGTGCGCTACGAGATCATCGCGCCTCTGTACCATTTGAAGAAACTCCTCGAGACTCAGCAGCTCATTGCCGGAAAAGGCTCCGCCGTTACAACCGACGTTCTGCTCGAGGTGCTCTTCGCGCATCTCTACACCTCGGTGCGCGACCATACGAACCATATCGCGAACCGCCTCGAGCGCGTGGAACAGGACATGTTCGACGGCCAGGAACGCAAAACGGTGCGCGCGATTTCCAACGTGAACCGGGAATTCCTGCACATGGAAGCATCGCTCGCGAATCAGGAAGAACCGCTCGGCCGCTTCCTCAAAACGCTCACCGAGCGCGGCGGCTTCGACGACTCGTTCCCCGAGCGCGCCGAACGCATCCTCGCGGAGCGCACCCAGCTCGCGCGGCTCACGACGACGCATCGCGCGGTCGCGGCCGAATTGCGCGAAACCAACACCGCGCTCCTCGAAGCGCGGCAGAATGAAATCATGAAGACGCTGACCGTCATCACGTTCGTCGTGGAAGTATCCATTTTACTTTTGGCCTTCGTGAACCTCTTAAAACCATGACAGAATGGCTTACGCGCATCTTCAAGAAGCGGGACAAGGATCATCATCGGCCGGCGCAGGTCTTTTTCACTAATTCCCTTTCGGGCCGGAAAGAGCTGTTCATTTCCCAGCGGCCGGGGCTGGCGACGATGTATTCGTGCGGGCCGACCGTCTACGACCGCGCGCACATCGGCAACTTGCGCGCGTACGTCTTTTCGGACACCATCGCGCGAGCGCTTATGGCGGCCGGCTACCATGTGCGGCGCGTCATCAATATCACCGATGTCGGCCACTTGGTCGGCGACGGCGACCGCGGCGAAGATAAAATGGCGGTCGGCGCCGTGCGCGAACACACGACGCCCGAGATGATCGCAGCGCGCTACACCAAGCTTTTTATCGAAGACATAGGCGACTTGAATATCGATACGGACGATATCCTTTTTCCGAAAGCGACCGACTACATCAAAGAGCAAATAGCGATGGCGAAAACCCTTGAGGAAAAAGGATTCGCCTATTATCTTGCCGAAGGCCTCTACTTTGATACGCAAAAATTCCCAAATTACGGAAAGCTGGGCGGGCTCTCCGGCGTCGTGCAGAATGCCGGCGCGCGCGTCGACGTCGTCAAGGGGAAGCGCCATCCCGCCGATTTCGTTCTCTGGCGAACCGCGAAACCGAACGACCTCCAGCAATGGGACAGCCCGTGGGGCCGCGGCAATCCGGGCTGGCATATTGAGTGTTCGGCGATGATCCGAGCGCTCCTCGGTCAGGAGATCGATATCCATACCGGCGGAGAAGATCTCTCGCCGATCCATCATAATAATGAAATCGCCCAATCCGAAGCGGTGAGCGGCCGCACGTTCGTGCATTACTGGATGCACAGCGCGTTCCTCACGATGAACGGAGAGAAGGCGTCAAAATCGCTCGGGAATGTCGTCTACTTGTCCGACATCGTTGAGAAAGGATTCCACCCGCTCTCGCTCCGCTACTTTTTCCTGCAAGCGCAGTACCGCACGCCCCTCTCCTTCTCATGGGACGCGCTTGCCGGAGCGGCGAGCGCGCTCGAGCGGCTCCAGAAGCTTGCGTACGACGTCGGCCAAGAATCGAAACATAGAGAAGCACCTTCTGAAGCGCGCAACCGCTTCCTTGCGGAACTGCGCGACGACCTCGCAACGCCCCAGGCGCTCAGCATCCTCTGGGACTCGCTCAAGAGCGAAGATTATGCGCCGGAAGAGAAATGGGGGCTTATTCAAGACGCCGAAGCGCACCTCGGCCTCTCCCTTGTGACCGCAACCGCAGGCGGCGCCATACGCGAGGCGGACCTGCCGGACCATGTGAGGAAATTGCTCGCCGAGCGCGAAGCGGCGCGCGTTTCCAAGGATTATGCGACGGCCGACCGCATCCGGGCCGACATCAAGCGCAGTGGATATCGTGTGGATGACGGGCCGAACGGGCCGGTGTTGTCCAAGGACACAATTTGATACAATCAAGCGGCAATGGCTGCCGACCGCATTCCTCCCCAATCGCTTGAATCCGAACGCGCGCTCCTTGGCGCCCTCCTCCTCAAGCCCGATGCTATTCATGACGTTTCGGATCTCATTCATCCCGATTCTTTTTACGCAGAGAAGCACCGGCTCATATTCGGTGCGATGCGCGAGCTCGCCGATCGCGGCGAGCCGATCGACCAGCTTTCCCTCTCCGAGCGGCTGCAGAACCAAGGGTTGCTTGAACGCAGCGGCGGCCGCTCCTATCTCGCCGAGCTCGCGGGCTCCGCGCCGGCGCCGGGCAATTTCCCCCACTATGCCGAACTCGTCTCGCGCAAATACCTGATGCGTTCGCTCATCGACGCCGCCTACGGCATCACCGAATCCGCGTATGATGACGCACGCGAGACGATGGAGGTCTTGGACGAAGCCGAGAAAAGCGTTTACGCCATCGGCAACGCTTCGGCCGCGCATAAGTTCACGGCGATCGGCGATAAGATACACGAAGCGTGGGACCGCATCGAAGCGCTCTCCAAGAAAGACGGCGGCATCCGCGGCGTCCCTTCCGGCTTCCCCGCGCTCGACAATCTCCTCTCGGGTTTCCATCCTTCCGACCTCGTCATCATCGCCGCGCGCCCTTCGGTCGGCAAGACGTCGCTTGCGCTCGACATCGCGCGGAACGCCGCCGTCCGCCATAACGTCCCCGTCGGCATCTTCTCGCTCGAAATGAGTTCGGAACAGCTCATCGACCGCATGCTCGCCGCGGAGTCCTTCGTCAATTCGTGGAAACTGCGCACCGGCCAGGTGCGGGAAGCGGAAGACTTTAACCGCATCCGCGACGCGCTTGAAACGCTCTCCAAAGCGCCCATTTATATCGACGACAAGCCGGGCAACAACATCCTCGCGATGCGCGCCGTTGCGCGCCGGCTGAAGCGCGAGCGCGGCATCGGGCTCATCGTCGTTGATTACCTCCAGCTCATGGCGCCGACCTCGACCAAGTCTTCGGACTCGCTCGTCCAGCAGGTCACGGAAATCTCGCGTTCCTTGAAATCGCTCGCGCGCGAACTCGAAGTACCGGTCATCGCGCTCTCCCAGCTTTCCCGCGCGGTGGAACAGCGCGGCGGCAAGCCTCGGTTGAGCGATTTGCGCGACTCGGGTTCCATCGAGCAGGACGCCGACGTGGTGATGTTCATCCACCGCGAAGACAAGCGCAACCCCGAGAGCGACCGGCCGGGCATTGCGGAAATCCTCATCGAGAAGCACCGGAACGGCCCGACGGGCAAGACCGAGCTCTATTTCGACGAGAAGCGCGCCACCTTCCAGCCGGTTGACACGACCGGCTACGGCGAGCTCGCCACAGAATTTAATGGATAAGATTGACGAACTCGCCGCGGCCCTCGCTCGACTCCCCGGCATCGGTCCGCGCCAAGGGAAACGCTTTGTCTATTACCTCCTTGCTGCGCCCGCACCCGAGCGCGCGAAGCTTGCCGAACTCATCGCCTTGCTGGGCAAAGAAGTCCGCCAGTGTCCCGAATGTTTGCGTTTCTATAACGGCACCGCGGCAAACATCTGCGCGTATTGTTCCGACGCGAAGCGCGACGATACCCTTTTGATGCTCGTGGAAAAAGACCAGGACCTCGCCGCGGTAGAACGCGCGGGCAACTGGCGCGGCCGTTACTTCGTACTCGGCGGCGTGCTGACCCTTTCGGGCAAAGGTTCGATCCGGGAAAAGGAATTGCTCCGGACCGTCGAGAAGCGGTTGAAAAATAATTTGAAGGAAGTCGTGCTTGCGCTCTCGGCGACAAGCGAAGGCGAACATACCGCGGACCGCGTGCGCGAACTCCTCGCGCCCTACCGCGACCACATGAAGACATCCGTGCTCGGCCGCGGCCTTTCCACCGGAAGCGAACTCGAATATTCCGACGCTGAAACGCTCCGCGCCGCACTCACAAACCGCAAAGAGGCTTGATACAAAATAAAAGCACTACGATATATCGTAGTGCTTTTATTTTCTGTAAAATTGTTTAACAACCCTGAATGAAGACCTATCTATCCTGAATAAAGGTCAGCGCCTTGCCCTTGAGCGCGGCGCGGCCGGTGCGGCCGATGCGGTGGACGTAGTCCTCGTAGGTCGACGGAAGGTCGTAGTTGATGACGTGCGAGACAGCGGGGATATCAATGCCGCGGGCCGCGACGTCGGTCGCCACCAGCACACTCACTTTCCCCGCCTTGAAGGCCTCCAAGGCCCTCTGGCGCGCTCCTTGGGTCTTATTGCCATGGATGCTCTCCGCGTGGATGTGGAGGCGGGAGAGCGCCTTCGCGAGCTTCTCCACGCCGAACTTCGTGCGCCCGAAGACGAGTACGCGGCTGAATTCGCGGTCCTTGAGCAGTTCGGCAAGCACCTCGAACTTATCCTTCCCGCGCGGAATGCGCACGACGTCCTGGTCAACGCTCGACGGCGTGTCGCGCGTCTTGACCGAGATGATGACCGGGCTCGTGAGGAAATCGCCGATGAGCTTTTCAATGTCCTTCCCCATTGTCGCTGAGAAGAAGAGCGTGTGGCGCTCCTTGCGCATTTTGGAAAGGATCATGCGCATATCGTCGATGAAACCCATGTCGAGCATGCGGTCCGCTTCGTCGAGGACGACCGTGCCGAACTCCGTGAGCACGAGCGCGCGGCGCTCCATGAGGTCCTTCAGACGGCCCGGCGTACCGATGACGAACGCCGGATCGTGCTTCAGCTGGCTGATCTGCGGGCCGATGTTGGCGCCGCCGACTGCGACCATGCCGCGGAACCCAAGCCCTCTGGCAAAGCCCGCGAGCTCCCTCTCAATCTGCACGGCGAGCTCCCGGGTGGGCGCCATGATAAGCACGCGCTCCCCTTTCTGCTTCATCACTTTGTCGATGAGCGGGATGAGGAACGCCGCCGTCTTGCCGGTGCCGGTCTCGGCGAGCCCAACCACGTCTTGGCCGAGGAGTGCGTGCGGAATGGCCTTGTCTTGGATAGGCGTCGGGGACACATAGTGCCGCGCCTCGATGTTCTTCTTGAGGTGCGGATTGATATCGAAATCGGAGAACTTATGTTCGGGGACGAACACCGGCTCCGAGGTCGTGACGACCGTCTTGTTCGTGAACTTGGCGATCTCGGCTTCGGTCTCGCCGAACGAGCCGAAGCCGCCGCGACGCGCCGGAGCGCGACCGCGGCTACTGAAGCCGCCGCGCGCGCCGTAACCGCCCCGACTGCCATAGCTTGAACCGCCACGAGACGGGTACCGACTCGGGCTTGCGCCGCGCCCGGCAGCCGGGCGCGGCGAATACGGGCGGCTACTGCCGCTTCGAGAACTGCCTGACGAACTACCTGCTGACTGATGATTCCATCTTCCTATTTGCATATAGTGATTGTTGTTAGATACCTAAAAATAAAGGCGAAACGCCTTTTTGCGTTGAAGTCTGTTCCCGAAAACGAGGAGTCAGGAGATTGAGTCGATCTTAACCTTGAGAATCGGCTGGCGGTGGCCCTTGCGCTTGTAGTAGCGGCTCTTCGGCTTGTACTTCACCACCTCAATTTTCTTATCCAATCCGGCGAGAACAACGGTGCCCTTGACCTCCGCGCCTTTGATAACCGGCGCGCCGATGGTCGTGTCCGAGCCGTTGTCCACGAGGAGCACCTCGCCAAAGACAACCGTGTCACCCTTCTTCAAATCCCCGGGGAGCTTCTCAATAACAATTGAGTCGCCCTTGGAGACGACATACTGCTTCCCGCCGGTCTTGATTACGGCCACTTCCATAGTCCCTGCAATATAGCATTTCCCTATATAAAAGACAAGCTTTTACTCATCCGAGGCCGTTGGCTTGTCGAGGAGTTCGGGTTCGATGCCTATTCTAGATTCTGCGATGCGGTAGACATCCTTGTCTATCTTGCCGAGCTCTTTATAGCCAGCGTTGTAGTGAGAAATCGAAGTGCCGAGCGAAACGCCGAGCTTGCGATAGAACTCCTGCCATGAACCAATGTGCTTCCCGAGCTCTCCTACCCTTTGCTGTATTTCCACGGCCTTCTTCTCGATTTGGAGCGCTTTGAGCCCCTGCATCACCGTCTGGAGATACGCGAGGAATGAGGTCGGCGAAACGATGATGACTTTGTATTTGCTGGATGCGCGCTGAATGAGGTTCTCCTCCTCTCCCCCTCCCACCTGATTGGTGAGCAGGTCGTAATAGATGCCCTCGGACGGAATGAACATAAAGGCGAAGTCCATCGTGTTTTCCTCGGGACGGATGTATTTCGCCGTTTCCTGGATACGCATCTTGAGGTCGTTCACAAACGCCTTCTCCGCCGTGGCGCGCTCCGCGCTCCCCACCTGCGTACTCACGAATCGGTTGTAGTTGTCCAACGAGAACTTGGAGTCGATGGGGACGATCTTATCGTTCACGAAGACAGCGGCGTCCACTATCTCGCCGTTCTTGAAGGGGTACTGGATTTGATACATACCAGGCGGCAATACATTTTTGAGTACCGTCTCCAAGTAATACTCGCCGAGAATACCGCGCTGTTTCGGATTTTTCAGCAGGTCCTGGAGCGACTGGAGCTGTTCGGCGAAGGACTGCGTCTGCCGGCCGATTTCTTTGACCGATGTCACTTCTTGCGTTATCTCTTTGATGAGCCGTGACGATTCGGTGAATTGACGATGGGCATTCTCCTGCATCGCCTTAGATGATTCCGAGACGCGCGCGTCGAGCGTCCGTTCAAGATTCTGTAGTTGCTGTTGCAGGAGCACCATCCCGCTTCCCTCCTCGGGTTTCTGTGCTCGCTTGAGCGTATATAAAACGAGCGCGAATCCGCCGATAAGAACCGCGATCAGGACGAGGATGAGCAAGGTGGCCGATTCCATGCCTGTAGTATACCTCGCGCTCCTTTATCCACACCTGACATCGAGATACTGATGCTATAGTAAATCCGAAGAGGCAGTCGTACCCTAGTTTTAAGGTCAATGATACTCCTCTCCACCAGCGTTTGGGCGCACTGATGTGTTCAGAATCCTATTCTGAACACATTTTAAGTTTCTTCCCGTCCGAAAGCGCCTTACAACCCGTGCGTCTAATCACAACGACTATGATCGACAGTATTTTCAATTTTTCTTCCGTTCCCGTTACCACGAATATCTCGCCGCACACTGAACCGCTCGGCGACTATGCGCGCCTCAATAAACTCATCTATCATATCGAGACCGACGACTATTTCCGTTTTCTTTCGACGCTTCTCGGCTTCGTTGAAGAGACGCTCGCGGATGGGAACCATGGGCAGGATGACCTGTCCATCCAGCTCGAAGCGATCAGGGCGACACGCAAGGATTTGGCGTATTTAAACGATCATTACCGCATCACCTCCCGCCCGTAAGGACACCGTTGTGCTACACTGGCGGCATGAGCTTGCACGAAACGTTGAAGAAATCCATCCCGGATGCGCTTCGGGCACATGATGAAGTACAGTTGCGGACCTTGCGGTCCTTGGTCGCCGCGATGACGAACGAGGTCGTCGCCAAGAAGCGCAAGCCCGACGAACTCCTCGCCGACGAGGAGGCGCTCGCGGTCCTGAAGCGCGCCGCGAGCCAGCGCAAGGATTCTATTGAACAGTTCTTGAAAGGCGGCCGACCCGAACTTGCGGTGCCAGAGGAGGCCGAGCTCGCGATTATTGAGTCGTATCTGCCCGTTATGATGAGCCGTGAAGATATTATCCCTATCGCAAAGGCGAAAATGGCGGAGCTGGGCATTTCAAGCAAGGCTGACGCGGGCAAGTTTACCGGAACCTTAATGAAAGAACTGAAGGGTAAAGCCGACGGCGGCGACGTCAAAGCGGTTGTAGATTCCCTTCTCTCCTAAGAATTGCCAGGTTGTGTTCCCTGTGGTACTGTGTTTGCGGTCGTTTCCTGTGCGTGTGTTCTTTACGCGTCTAACGGCATCGGCCAAACATCTCCACCTAAACCAAATCATAAGGAGTTTCAAATGATAGCAGAACTGCTGTTCCCAAGATTTACAGAAGCTGGTGAATCGCAAATTGGAGCATTGGTTATCGGTGCTAAGGACGTAACCGGAAACCAGATGAAGAAGTTGAACTCCCTGCTTCCTTCGTTCGCGGATGCGAGATATCGTCTTGGCACGTTGCGTATAGAAGTCGACGTGCCGCCCGAACTGCACGAGAAGGTGGCAATGCACAAACTCGCCAAAAGGATCCGGTCTGTGATTTTGAAAGGCCTCGGAGTGAAGGCAGGACTCTGCCCTGTCACCTCGAGCGCCAAAGTCCTGGACGTGATACGGAGGGGCTAGAAAAGCCACTTGGCGTAAAAGAAAACGGCACCTCCGGGTGCCGATTTTATTTTAGCAACCGCCGCTGTGGATAACTTGCTTTTTTAAGAGAACCGTGCTATATTCCGCCCGTTCGATCCACAGAAAAGGAGGTGTTCCTTGGAAGCGGAAATGCGAGAATTCTCAGAAGCAGAGGCCGAGATGGGAGTTCGTTATGCCCGTTCGGTCTTCGGGTTCACCATCGACAAGGAGTACCTGCGCAAGAGCGCGACTCTCGCGCTCGAGAAGTTGAAGCGGAATCCCCAGATGCGCCTTTGCCACGTATCGGGAGAAGTGCTTGGGGGAATAAACTTCACCGAGCGTCGCGCGTATGTCAAAGCCATCGCGAAGATGCTGGGAGAGCGCAGTGTGAGCCATAGCCATCGGAAAGTCGCCGTGACCTAACGTCTGATACTCGTTGTGGGCGGATTGCAGTATTCTGCGGTCCGCCCACTTTGTTTTTATGCAAAAGCTCCAGTTGACTCTCCGGCAAACGGGCGTAGCATTTACTTAATGGCTTTCCCGTACTTTCATTCTGGTTTTGAGAAACAAGCCTTAAAAAACAGGGCGGATATGGCTGTCGCGATGCACAATAAACTTGACCATCTGTTGAGCGAAGAGGAGGTCGAACTGCGGAATAAGAAACATACGGGTGTGGAACTCTCGGGACCGGAACTCGCCTATCTTCAACACAACATGTTTGAAAGAATCGAAACGCTGAGAACCAAGGTTTCCGCACTTGAGCGTGCTATCGGTGAAAGGACGATACCCAACGTAAGTAACGCTGAAGAGGATTTGCAGAAATCCAAAAAAGAACTCGAGTTTCTTCAGCACAATTTTGCCGAAAAACTTTTTCAAAAGACAGGAGATACTGACAACGAGGTGGCTATTTGAACAAGTCGGTGACCTCACGGGGAATCGAACCCCGATTTACGCCGTGAGAGGGCGCTGTCCTAACCGTTAGACGATGAGGCCGTGTGAGCTTTTTATACCAGACTTCTACTTAGTGCGCTACGCTTTCTGCTTCCACTTCTTCTCTTGGCGCGCGAGGTGCACCGCGTCGGAAGGGTCGGCGAGCAACGCTTCAACGATACGCTCCATGCGGACTGACTGCGATCCTTTGACGAGAACGACATCGCCGGGGCGCACGAAGCCGACAAGCGCCGCCGCGGCATCGCGGGCATTATTGAACGCCATGGCTTCAGTTTTTCCGGATACGGCGGCAAAGGTGCGCGCGCGGATGCCGACAGCGACGATAACATCGGCCGATTCCTCTGCGAGCACGCTGATGCGTTCATGCTCCGTCACCGAGTAGCGGCCGAGCTCAAGCATATCGCCGAGGACAGCGATGCGGCGCGCCGCGTGCGGAAATGCTTTGAGTGTCGCGAGTGCCTCCTCCACCGCGACCGGCGACGCATTATAGGAATCGTCAATGATGGTGGAACCGTTCTTCCCCGCAAAGAGCCGCCCGCGGCCGGGCGGCGGTTCATAGCTTTCGAGCGCCTTGAGCGCCTCGGGAAGCGGTATATGGAATGCGTGCGCCGCCGCAACAGCCGCGCCGACGGGAAGGAGTTGCGCCCTTCCGACCGAACCTTCCACGACACAGCTTCTCTCAATGCCATCCACGCGCATCGTTGCCGTCATGCCGGCAACCTCTCCTTCCTTTTCATAAAAACCAATACCGCTGATACGCACCGTCGCGTCATCGGCAATACCGTAGGAAATGGCGCGCGCAGGCATACGCGATGCCCTTGTGAGAGCATACGAGTCGTCGGCAGGAACGATGAGCGGCGCGGCGGCGGCAAGCATGACGGCGGGGGAAAATTCCTCTTCGCGCACCGCTTCGGGCGACGCGTATGCCTCGACATGCACAGGTATCTCGGGCAGGCGGGTCACCACCACGGCGTTCGGCGTCGCGATGCGCAGAATGCGGGCGAGATCGCCCGGCTTGTCCGCTCCCACTTCAAGCACCAGCAGATTCGGATAATGGTTCGGCAGAAGCAGAAGTGCGAGTGCACTCTTTACCACGGAAATCCAAGCAAAGGGGTTGTTCCATGGATTTGAAACACCGAGGATGGTGAATGGAACGCCGAGCTCGCTATTGAAACTTTTTTCACTCTTACGGACGAAAAAGCGCGTGGAGAGCACTGCCGCAACCGCGTCTTTCGTCGAAGTCTTCCCTACCGAACCGGTCACCATCACGATGCGCGGATGATAGCGGCGTACCACCGCGCGCGCGAAGAATGCGAGCAGGAAAACGGCGATGTATTTCAGGATTTTTTTCATGACGGTATCGGGTTTGTGGATGTGGCGAACCCGCGGTCGGGCGGCACTGCGTAATAGTCAATCAAGAAGTGCACGAGGTCAAGAAAGGTCGTATCGAGCGTCTCCGACGCATATTCGACGTGTTGTGGGTCGTTCGTATAGAGCAAGATGATGAAGCGCGGATTATACGATGGGAAGAAACCGACGAATGAATGAAAGAAACGATCGGTATAGTACCCACCCTGCCCGTTGGTCAACTGGGCGGTACCGGTCTTCGCGGCGACCGACATGGTCGGAATGATGGCCTTTCCGTTTTCAAGTTTTTGGTCGACGAGCGCCGTCATCATGGCCGTCGTCTCGCGCGCGGCGGTCGCGGAGAAGACCGGCGTCGTCTGGCTCCAGTCAAGCGTGCGCGTGATGCCGGAATCAAGGCGCACGGCGCTCACAAGATGCGGCTCTGCCATCGCGCCGCTGTTGGCTATCGCGCCGAGCGCGCGAATCATTTGTATCGGCGTCTCCGCAACGCCCTGCCCGTAGGCCGCCGTATCGTAACCGATCTGCTGAGGTTTCGAAAGGTTGCTGAGGAGCGCATGGCCTTCGCTTGACAGGTCAATGCCCGTCTTGACGCCGAACAGCGTGGTGAAATAGCTCCGGAATTTATCCTGTCCGAGCTGTGTCGCCACCCACGCCGCGCCGACGTTGAGCGATTGCAGGATAATCTGCTTCATCGGTATCACGCCGCGGGCCTTCAGGTCCCAGTTGCATATCTTCGCCGTGCTGACCGTGATGCATCCAGTATCGTCATACGTCGTCTCCGGCGTAATCACCCCCGCATCCAAGGCCGACGCCATAGTCAGGGGCTTCATGATGGAACCGAATTCATATACGTGCTCCACAAGGGGGTTCCCGAGCAGAGTCGGGTCGACGCTCTGCAGATTATTCTCGTCGTATGACGGATAGGATGCAAGCGCATAGATGGCTCCGGTCGCAGGATCCATGATGATGCCGCCCGACTCTTTGCTTGAATACTGCTCGGTCACTTTGGCAAGGTCGTGCTCGAGCCGCGCCTGCACTTCAGGCTCGATGGTCGTTACGATGTCGCCTTCGCGCGCGTCCCGCGCGTTCACCAGCAGATTGCCGACGTTCGAAAAGAGCTCTGCAAAAAAATTCTTGTAGAGCGAGTCGCCTGAACGCGAGAGCGTGCCGTCATAGGTCGTCTCGAGGCCGGTCTGGCCGGCGAGCGTGTCGCCCGAACCGTAGGTCACGATGCCGATCGACTGCGCGGCGAGAGAGCCGCCCGGATAATAGCGCCAGCGTTCGCGGAGCACCTGCACGCCGGGAATGTTTTCTGCGGCAAGTGCCTGCCCGGCATCATTCGAAAGGTGGTGCGCAACTTCGATGTACGCCTGGCTCGTCTTGGCGGCCGCGGCGAGGAATGCGTCATGCGCGAGCGTCGTCGAGGCGACGGCGGTTATCGCCGCATAGGCGGCTTCGGGGTCTTGCATCGTCTGCGGATTGATAGCGACGAGGAATCCGGTGGCAAGCGTCGCCGCAGAAATGAGCGTGCCGTCTTTGCGGGTGAAATAGATGGACCCGCGATCGAAGAGCCCGCTCGCTCCTGAAGAGAATTGGCGATCGGCTTTTTGCGCATACTCGTCGCCGTGCACGATTTGGACAAAGTAGAGACGCAGAAGAACGAGGAGCGCGGCGAGGACGACAAGGAAAAGAATAATGCGGATGCGAGAGCGGAACTGTGCGCGCATACTAGCGTAATGCGGTCGCGCTTTCCGCTCGGACGAACACTTGGGCAAGCGGCTTTGTATATCCCGCCGCGGCATAATCCGTGTTCGTGACGCGATCGACGCCGGCGAGATATGCGGATTCGAGCGCGGCAACCGCTGATTCATCGTTCCGGACCGACTGCGAGAACTCCACGGTCAGTGCCGCATAGCTCATCACGACGGCGATAAGGCCGATATACGCGACGACAAGAATTCCCACGGCGCCATAACATAGCGATAGGACTGAAAATGGTAGAGAAAAACGGAAATTAGACATAGGAAAACATGGCCCGCAGGCGGCCGGCCGGTTCCGGATGCGGAGCGGCGGCAACCCGTTCAAATACGCGTAGTTTCGCGCTCCGGGCCCGCCGGTTATGAAGGATTTCCGTGCGCGAAGGCGTAATGGGTCTCTTCGGATTCATGGTCCCCAGTCCCGTTTCAGCCGCATCGCGCAGGAGCGTCTTCACGACACGGTCCTCGATGCTATGGAACGAAATGACCGCCACTTTTCCGCCCGGAGCGAGCGCAGAAAGCGCGGCCGCAAGCCCTTCGCGGAGCGCGCCGATTTCGTCGTTGACGGCGATGCGGAGCGCCTGGAAGGTTTTCGTCGCCGGGTGATTTTTTCCTTGCTGATACCAGCGCGGGCATCCCGCCTTGATCGCGGCGACGAGCGCGCCAGTCGTGAGGATGCGCTCCTTAGCGCGCGCTGCGACGATAGCGCGCGCGATGCTCCGTGCGAAACGTTCTTCGCCGTACGCAAAAATGAGATCGGCGAGATCCGCTTCGGAAGAACTGTTAATGATGTCGGCCGCCGTCTCGCCGCCCTCGCCGTACGTCATGAGAAGCGGTTCGTCGTTCTGGAAGGAGAAGCCGCGCGGCGCCGCAATCTGGTACCCGCTCCAGCCGAGGTCGAAAAGCATTTTATCGACGGTGCCGATGCCGAGGCGCTCAAGGATGCGCGCGAGATTGCGGAAATTGTCGTTGACCAGATGCGCTACCGGCCGTTCGGGCCGGCGGTCGTTCGCGTACGCGGAGCGCCCACGTTCGACCGCCGCGGGGTCGGCGTCGATGCCGACAAGAACGCCGCCCTCTCCGAGGGCGGCGAGAAGTTTTGCAAAATGACCCGCGCCGCCGAGGGTCGCGTCGACGACCGTGTCGCCCGGCTGCACCTCAAGTGCCTCAAGCACCTCATCCAGCAACACGCTTTCGTGTCGGGCTTCCATATCAGGAGTCGCCGAGCTTTTCGGCAAAAGCGTTCGCATCGCGTTCGATCTCCGCGGTGTATTTCTTCCACATCGCCTCATCCCAGATCTCAACGCGGTTCGCAACGCCCGCGATGACTGTCTTGCTCTTCAGTGTGGCAAAATGTTTTAAATGGTTCGGTATGAGCACACGCCCTGCGGCATCGACCTCCGCCTCCATCGCCCCGGCGAGAAACAGGCGCGCGAGGCCGCGCGAGGCCGCTGTCCCGCCCGCGTGCGCCGCGCGGCTCTCGGCTTCCCTCTCCCATTCTTTCTTTGGGTACACGGAAAGACAATGATCAAGGCCGCGCGTCATGACGACAACGCGGCCGAGATCCTTCCGGAATTTTGCCGGAAGCGAGATGCGATTTTTTGGATCGAGCGTGTGCAGGTATTCGCCGATGAACATTGTCAAAATAAGTGGAAGAACCGAGGAAACAGGCCACCACTCCCGTTTTCCACTTCATCCCACTAGTGATAAATAGTACTCCACTTTCCCCCACATCCCTACGGGGGTTATCCCCACCCCTTTCAAGCAAAAACCGGCGCGGCCTATGGCCGCGCCGGAAGCGGACAGCTATGCCTATAGTATGGCTTCGTTCAAGCGTTTTATCACAAGGTCGCGCGGGAGGCCGGCGAGGAACCATCCTGCCTTGGGACCGGAGTCGCGATTAAGGAAGATGCGGTAGATCGCCTGGAAGAGTTCCTTGGGTTGTATGGGAATTTCGGTTTTCAGCTCGTGAAGGCGCAGGTGCAGTTCTTCGCCGGTCCGCTCATTCGCCTGCAAATAGTCGGCAAGCGCCCCGAGCGCCCGCTTTTGCGCTTCCAAAAGTTCGACATTCGGCAGGTCTTCTTGCAGTTCATATTTGAATTCTTCGGGAGCGTAGGTGGCGAGCCAGAATTTGGCGTAGCGGGCGCGCTTCTCAAGCGCGCGCTCCTCGTCTTCGGTCAACGGACTTCCTTTCGCCTGCGCCGCTTCATCTCTGAGCGAGAGGTGCGCCATCTGCACGATGAACGCCACCTCGCGGAATCGCATCTCCCAGGGAGCCGAAGCCGCCGCCCGATTCTGGGGGAGTTCGCAGAGCGAAAAAAGCCGCGAGTAATCGTCCGCCTTCCCTTCCCGCACGCCCTCTGCGAGTTCGTCGTACCAATCGTAGTGGCGCGGGACCGATTCGCCCGCAGGGTCGATGTCTATCTGCTCGCGGATATCCTTTCCGATGAGCGCGAGACGGAAGAGCTCCGGCGGGAAGAGATCGCACATGTCTTTAGCGCTGCTCCCCCGCCCTTTCGACGAAGACATCTTCTTCCCGCCGACGAGGAAAAATTCATACGGCATATCAAAAGGAGGTTCGGTACCGAATATGTCGCGCGAAATGTGATTTGCAACATCGCGCGAACCGCCCCGGGTGGAATGATCTTTCCCACCGCCTTCTATGTCCACGCCGAGCGCGTTCCACTTCGCCGCCCAGTCCACCTTCCAAAACAGCTTCGCCGTTCCCTTCCACGGTGCAACGCGGCCGGTGTATCCGCAGGGTACGCACTCGTCCGGCGAGCGGTCGCACGCATACGCCACCGTCTCGCCGTCGAAGTCGGAGGCGCGCGTCGTCATCATCTTCCCGCATTTTTCGCACACGACCGAGACCGGCAGCCAGGACTCATCTTTCTCGCTCCCCGATACGTCCTTAAGGATGCGGCGGATATCCGCCGCACGATTGAGCGCGGTGGTAATGAACGGATCCATCTTCCCCGACCGGTAGAGTTCGGTCGCACGATAGTAATTCGGCGTGAAGCCCGCCTTCTTGTGCACTTCTATGAATTCGGTGCCGAAATATTCAGCGTAATTCGCAAAACCCGGTTCGGGGCTCGGCACGGCATAGAGCGGCTTCCCCAGATGTTCCGCGAACTTCCCCGCATCGAGGTACCCCGGCACGGAATCGAACGGGTCAAAGTCGCCGATCTCGAAGCGATATTCGTTCGCACTGCCCTGTTCCGCGAGAACTTCGGAAATGAGCCCGTGGATGGCGACGCCGCGCATGCTTCCGATGTGCACGCGGCCGGAAATCGTCTTTTCGTCGCGGATAAGGAACGCTTTCCCGTCGCGCGGCGTGCGCGTATCCCGTATCTCGCCCGCTATGCGGTCAGCCCACAGCATGGGCCTATCGTACCATTATTTCGTTAAGCCACCTTCTCGATGGTATAGGTTTGCTTGCCGCCCGGAGTCTCGAACGTGAATACGTCGCCTTTCTTTTTGCCCATCAGGGCGGCGCCCAGCGGCGAGACGTGCGAGAGCTTCTTGACGCGCATATCGGCCTCCTCGCTCCCGACGATGATGTATTCGTGCACGTCATTGCTCCCCTCCTTCTTGATGGTCACTCTTGAGTTGAACGATACTTCGTTTTTCTTCTTTCCGTCGGTAACGATGGTGGTGTACTTCACCAGTTCTTCGAGTTTCTTGATGCGCTCTTCGGTCGCCGCCTGCAAATCGCGCGCCTCTTGGTACTCGGCATTCTCCGAAAGGTCGCCGAGCGACCGTGCGTATTCGAGATTCTTGGCGATCTCGGTGCGGCGGACCGTCTTCAGGTGTTCCAGCTCTTTAATCATCTCGTCAAATTTTTCTTGCGAGACGACGGTGTTTTGTGCATCGGGCATACTAAGTGAGGGCATTGTACGCGAGTACCATTATTGCGCAAGCGTCCGTCATGTGGAGGTTTCACCTCCACATTAATTAGTCGTGGTTGCGGTACCGCCGGCATACGGAGAATGTTCCAGATAGAGCGAATTAAAAAGTTCTTGCATGGCATTCACCGACTGCTCCCCCGCACCGGAAGGCCCGCGTTCGAGCACGACGGCGAACGCATACTGCGGATGCTCATAGGGGAAAAATCCTTCAACCCAGGAGTTGTCGTATTGATTGCGCACGCCCGTCTGCGCAGTGCCGGTCTTCGCCGCGACCGTCACATACGGGACGTTGAGCGCGTTTGCGAGAGCGGACGTGACGCCCTGGCGCATGCCCGCGCGCACGACCGCAAGCATGACCGGATCGGCCGGCACGGTCGTGTACGACGGCGCCTGTCCTGCGAGCAAGGTCGGCGTGAAGAGTTTCCCGCCGTTCGCTACCGCGGCGATGGCGCGCGCCATTTGTATCGGCGTCACTTGCATCGAGTACTGTCCGATCGCGGTGAAGTAGGTATCGCCGAGGTACCACGGTTCGTTGAATGTCGCCTTTTTCCATGCGGGGGTCGGAATAAGCCCGCTCGCTTCTTCCGACACGTCGATGCCTGTCGAGCTTCCGAGGCCGAACGCCCGATACCAATACGCAAGCCGGTCGATGCCGAGGCCCTTCTGGCTCTTGAAGCCGCCGCCGACCGTATAGAAGAAGACGTCCGAGGACCAGGCGATCGCCTTTTTTACATCCACGGGACCGAGCGCTTTCCATCCCTTGTAGATAAACTCTTTGCCTGGATGGTACGGGTCGGGCAAGGAAAGAAATCCGGGGTCGTCGATGACGGTTGAGGGCGTAATGAGCCCGTCCGTGAGCGCTCCGGAGGCAACGAAGGGCTTCACGATGGAACCGGGCACATACATTCCCTGCACGGCATGGTCGAGGAACGGACGTCCCGGATTGGCATTGTATCCGGCGATCGTTCCGGACGGGCTGCCTTCCGCCATGACATTCGAGTCATAGCTCGGATACGAGACGATCGAAAGCACCGCACCGGTCTGCACATCCAGAATGACTCCGGCGCCGGCGATGAAATGCGCGTTGTTCGCGGTATCCGCGATCGCGCGGGCAAACAGCCGCTGCAGGTTGGCATCGATCGACAGGCGGAGCACTCCGCCTTCCTGCGCCGGAACAACGGTGCCCTCGGAGCGGACGTGCCCGAGCGCATCCGTTTCGGTGAGAAGTTGTCCGTTCTTCCCGGCGAGGAGCGAATCGTATTCGGCTTCAAGCCCGGTAATGCCCGTTTCGTTCACGTCGTAATACACTCCATTGCTGTCTTTTTTCGGATACGACACATACCCGATGACCTGGCTCAACGAAGGTATGGGATAGGAGCGGCCGATAGTGCCGTCGGACCGTTCGACATTCTCGGCGAGCACCGTACCGTGCAGGTCGGTGATGATGCCGCGCGGCGCGAAGATCATGTTCACTTCGAGGCTGTTGTGCGCGCTCTCGGCGGCAAAAGCGGTGCCGTTCGTGACTTCAAGATTCCACGAGCGCATGACGAGGATGAGGAGGAGGAATGCGAGCATCCCCGTGAGCGAGAAGAACGTTCCGTTCGAGAGCGGTTTCTCGAGCCGTCCTTCAAAACGCGCGCGGTCGAATGCCGGCATATTCGATGCGTCAAGAAATATCTCATCCGGAGCGATTTCCGGATCCTGCCTGCGCCGACGCCGCCACTTCATCACCCCATAGTACCTGCGAGGAGCCGACTACGCACGAGGAGCGCCAGGGCGCTGAAACCGGCTCCGAAAAGCGTGAACAACGGCACTCCCGCCTGCGGCGTGTAATAGAGCGTATCGGCGAACAAGCCGGCCGCAAGCGGAATCAGCGGCTCTACGGACGAAACGGCGAGGGCAAGCAGGGCTGTGAGCAGCCACGGGAAATATATGACGGAGGCGAGCGTGAAAAACGTGAAGATGCCGCGCATCATGGCAAAGTCGACGTCGCCCACGAGAGCGTATGAGTAAACGCCATGCCGGTAGCGCGGAGCGTCACCCACGCGACCGAAAAGAGATTCACCGCGGGTTGGATGTGGAGGACGACTGCGGGCGACGATGGGTCGCTTTCGATGCGCACGACGCTGCCGACGGGGAGCATGCCCGGACCGCTTGTAAATACTGTATCGCCCACCGAGATACCCGCGGAACGCGCGAGTGAGGCGCGCATCGTTCCGGCGCCGGAGCCGAACACGGCGAGCGGGACATGCAAGCGCCCCACCCATCCTTGCATGACCACGGTCGGTGAGGAGAAAAGCGTCACGCGAGAAAAATCATCCAGAACCGACGAGACAACGCCGAGCGGAACGCCTCCTTCACCGAAGGCTTCTTGCCCGACCGCGACGCCCGCGTTCGTGCCGGACGAAAGCACGAGCGTATCATAGGGGCTTGCGGGTGGACGGGCGACAACGCCGGCAATAATGCCTTCCGCGATGCCTCCCGGAGCGGCGAGCGCGCCGATGCTCGCCTCTTTGTGGAGGAGCGCCTGATTCTCGTTTGCGAGAGCGTTGTTCTCGCTCACGAGACGCTCATTTTGCAGAGTGAGGGACGCCGTATCGCCGAAACTGGAAAGAAACGCATGACTCTTTTCCGCAACCACATTTGCACTGCGGAACACCGGTGCAAACGCCTGCCAGAACATATTCGGAGCGATCAATCGTACGAGCAATAGCACTATGACAGCGCCGAGCGCGAGCGCGCCCCACGAAATATTCGTGGACGTGAGCAGGGCGTTACGCTTCGCTAAGGATGTCTTCTTCATCGACGAAAAAATCTTCGTACGGCGCGGGGTCTTCGGTCACGATGCCCGCACCGCGCACGACCGCCGTCAAAGGGTCCGGGGCGACTCGGACCGGCACGCCGAGCATTTTTGCGAGTATCTGCGGCAACCCCCGCAGAAGCGCACCGCCGCCGAAGACGGTCACGCCGTGCTGCAGCACGTCGGAGAGCAGTTCGGGCGGCGTCGCCTCAATGACTTCCTTCATGGTTTCCATCAAGGCATCGAGCGAGGGTGCGATCGCTTCGCGGACGTGCGCATCGGTCAGCGTTATCTCGCGCGGGAGCCCCGTCGCGAAGTCGCGCCCGCGCACGCTCCGCGAGAGCGTCTCAAAGAGCGGCATGACGGCGCCGATCGCTATCTTGGCGTCTTCGGCGGTGCGCTCGCCGATGCCGAGTTTAAATTCGTTCCGCACGAAGTCGATGATGTTCTCATTGAAACGATCGCCGGCGACATGCGAACTCTTGGACGCCACGACGCCCTTGAGCGCGATGACGGCGATGTCGGTCGTGCCGCCGCCGATGTCAAGCACCATCGTGCCGACCGCTTCGCTTACCGGCAGTTTCGCACCGATAGCGCCCGCAACCGGCTCTTCGAGGATGATGGCTTCCCGTGCGCCGGCGTTCTTCGCCGCGTCGCGGACCGCGCGGCTCTGCACATTCGTCACGCCCGTAGGAACGCCTATGACGACCCGCGGGCCGAACAAACGCGTACGGCCGCCCTGCGCTTTGTTGATGAGATAGGTGAGAAGCTCCTCGGTCACTTCAAAATCCGAAATGACGCCGTGGGAGAGAGGCCGCACGACGCGGATGTGCGCGGGCGTCTTGCCGAGCATGATCTTCGCTTCCTTCCCCACCGCGACGAC
The DNA here is from genome assembly GCA_018968865.1 of Patescibacteria group bacterium. The sequence continues at coordinate 21,908 of JAGWZP010000007.1, forward strand.
CTGATGCGTCTTGTCGTTGACTGCGACGACGGAGGGCTCGTTGATGACGACGCCTTTGCCGCGCACGTACACGAGCGTATTCGTGGTCCCGAGGTCAATCGCGATATCGCTGCTGAAAAATGCGTTTTTTGAAAACCGTGCCATACCTACTTCGCGAGGAGCTCGGCGCGCGATTTCTTGGTAAGCGCGCCGGTCGCGCGATCCACTACTTCGAACATGCCGGTCGCCGCCGCATCCTTGCCGACCACGATGCGCTTCGGAAGCCCTAGCAGGTCGCTGTCGGCGAACTTTTCGCCGGCGCGCGCATCTCGGTCGTCATAGAGCACCTCCACGCCGGCTTGCATCAAATCGTCATACAGCGCATCCGCGGTCTTGGAAAGGTCATCGCCTGCGCGGCCGAGCGAGACGAGGTGCACGGCAAACGGGGCGACGGCTTCGGGCCATATCAATCCCTTTTCGTCAGCGAGCACTTCCACGATGATGCCCAAAAGCCTCGTAGGGCCGATGCCGTAGCTGCCCATGACAACCGGCTTTTTCGCTCCGGTTTCGTCCGTATAGGTAAGACCTAAGGGTTCGGAGAATCGCGTCCCGAGACTGAAGATATTGCCCGCTTCTATCGCCTTCTTCTCAACGAGTTGCTTTCTATCAAGCCCGAGCTTCGCCAGCGTCTCATCGGTGCATACTTCCTTATTGACCGCGATGCGCTTCGCTTCATCTATATAAATAGTGTCTTCGCCCGCTTCCGAGACCGTCTGGAATTCCTCGGAAAATTCGCTGAAGATGCCGCCGGAGGCGAACGTAACGTACGTCTGCTCGCCGATGCCGAGGCGCTCAAATACCTTCACGTAGGCCACGCGCGCCCGGTCGTAGAACGCTTTGTGCTCGGCTTCGTCTTTGCAGAAGGAATACAAGTCCTTCATCAAAAATTCCTTGCCGCGCATGACGCCTGACTTCGCGCGCAGTTCGTTGCGGAACTTGTTCTGGAACTGGTACGCGGCAACCGGCAGGTCGCGATACGACGAGATGTGTTCCGTCATGATGCGCGTCAGCGGCTCTTCGTGCGTGATAGCGAGTCCCGTCTCGCCGCCGCTCTTGAACGTGGTTTTGAACCAGTTATCGACTTTTTTATCGTCCCAGCGGTCGGTGCGGCTCCAGAGCTCTTTGTCCTGAAGCGCCGTCATCACGAGTTCTTGCCCGCCGATCGCATCCATTTCTTCGCGGATGATTTGTACAATATTATTCAACGTACGCAAACCGAGCGGGAGGTAGGAGTACACGCCCGCCATCTCCTTATGGATATAGCCCGCGCGGACGAGGAGCTGGGCGTTCTTCGCGACCTCGTCGGCGGGTGCCTCGCGGCGGGTTTTCGTGAACAGTTTTGACTGCCTCATGCGCCACAGTATACGCCACCTCGCCGCGCCGGCAAAAGGGCTATCCGACAATGCGGAAGATATCGTGGGCGGTGACGACGACCATTAGAAGGACGAGGAAAATGAAACCGGCGGTGTTGATGGCATGCGCCACGCTCGCCTTGATGGGACGGCGGATGACGCTCTCGACGATAACGAACAGGAGGCGGCCGCCGTCGAGCGCCGGAACGGGGATGAGGTTGATGAGCGCGAGATTGATGGAGATGATCGCCATGATGGAGAGCAGGTCGCCCATGCCCTGCGCCGAGGCGGTGCCCACGACACCCGCGATGCCGATCGGACCCGAGACTTGCGAGAGGTCGGCTGAAAGCGTGAAGATGCTGTAAAAGAAATGCAAGAGTCCGACGGCGGTGAGAGCGGTTGCGCTCCACGTGAGCGATGCGCCCTCGGTGATTGCGGCAGGAAGCGAGAGCGGCACGACGCCGACCGTGGCGACCTCAACGCCGAGCGCATACCGGAAAGGGTCGTTCGTCACGATGCCCTCCTTCGGCGTTGCGGTCATCGTTTGTTCCTTTCCGTTCCGCTTGATGTCGAAAGTAAGCACGCCCCCGCCGCTTTCGGCAACGAACGCCGAAAAACTTTTCGGGTCGATGGCGCGCCACTCTCCGTTCGCATCTTTTGCGCTCACGATGGCGTCGCCCGGGAGGAATCCCGCGAGCGCGGCGGGCGAGGTCGGAAGAATGCTCGCCACCATGAGTTCCGTATTGCGGGCGGTGGCGAGCTCGTTCTCCGAAAGCGCCCGCGGCGTTCCTGCGAGCAGCGCGCCGGTGATGAGCGCGTAGGCAAAGAAGAGGTTCATCGCGATGCCAGCGATAAGCACGAGCGCCTGCAGGATGCGCGGGCGCTTCGAGAATGCGCGCGGACTTCCTTCCTTCCCGTCCTCGCCGAAGATCTTCACAAACCCGCCGAACGGCAGCCAGTTGAGCGTATACGATGTCTCCCCCACTTTTGCGAGAGTCAAGGCGCGCGGCGGATAGCCGAGCCCGAACTCATCCACGCGCATGCCCGAGAGCTTCGCCGCGACAAAATGCCCGAACTCGTGCACGACGATTAGTATGACGATGACGACGATGAAAATGACGATGCTCATTGGGCTATCTCGTCTTCTTTCCGTTTCAAAATTTCGGCGAGCGATTCGTTGCCGGCGTCGATACATTTCTGTATCTCCCCTTTCAAGCGTTTGACTTCATCCTCTCCCATACCGCCCGCTTTCTCTGCGGCCTCCAGCGCTTTGAGCGCGTCCGTGCGGTGCGAGCGCAGAGTCACTTTCGCCTGTTCGGTCCTGTCGCCCGCAATTTTACTGAGCTGCTCGCGCCGTTCGCTGGTGAGTTCGGGGAACGAGATGCGGAGGCCTTGGTCATCGGTCGAAACACCGACGCCGAGGTCGGCGTCCGTAATCCCCTTCTCGATCGCTTTCAGCAATCCCTTGTCCCACGGAATGACGCGGAGCGTGCGCGCATCTTCGGTCGAGACGCTCGCCAGTTCCCTAAGCGGCGTGCGCGTGCCGTAGGCCTCGGGCCTCACGGCATCGAGCAAGGTCGGCGTCGCACGGCCGGTGCGCACGCCGGAGAGCTCGCGCGTGAGCCATTCTTCGGTCTCTTTTATTTTGTTCTTCAGCGGTGCGAAATCGTAGGCCATAGTGCTCCTATCATATCAAATCTTTCGGTATAACGAGTGAAAGGTGCTCGAGGATCATCCGCACCGGCGCGCTACGGTCGTAAAGATGATTCCGCAAGACTGCAATGTCGGAGAGGAGCGCGGCGACTCCGTCGCCGCGCTTGAGCTTCCCGTACGCCGCCGCCTCGATGCCGTTTACGATGGCAATGGCTTCCTCCCGGTTCTCGCGCTTCTCCTCTTCATCTTTCCCGCTCGTGAGCTTCTTGATCATTGCGCTCCGTTTTTCTTTGTTCGCCTTCATAAATTGTTCCGCCGCCGCAAAGGACTTGCGATGTCCTTTTTCTGCAGCGAGGAGTTGGACGCGGGAGAGGAGTGTCGGGAGGAGACCGCCCAAGGACGGCATAATCAAAAACATGTAGGTGCCCGGTGGCGGTTCTTCGAAGAGCTTCAGGAGCGCGTTCTGCGCTTCGTGATAGGCGCGGTTCGCCGTAATGATGACGACTTTATGCGTGCCGGCAAAAGGCGCTCCCGCGGCGGTATCGGTAATACGGCGGGCATCGGCGACCGAGAGCAGTCCGTAACGCTGGACGACGACATCGGGGTTATTTTCTATCCGCATTTCCAGTTCCTTTTCCGCCCACGCCTGCGCAACCGCAATACCTTCCTCCGGGTCCGCCTCTATCACAAACGCGTGGTGTCGGTTCATTGTTTCGCCAGGATGCTTTTCTGGTACGTATCCAAATGCTTGAGCGCGATGCCGGTGCCGCGCGCGACGCAGTAATAAGGATCGTTCGCAAGTTTTGCGACCACACCGGTACGGCGATATACCAATTCGGGCATCTGGCGCAATTGGGACGAGCCGCCCGTGAGGATGATGCCATTATCAATAATGTCGGCGGCAAGCTCGGGCGGCGTGTCCTGCAGCACTTTGCGTATCGCCTGCGTCATCTCGCGCAATTCTTTCGCCATCGCCTGCACGAGGTCATTGGTCGAAAGTTCGACGGTGCGCGGAAGCCCGCTCACGAGGTCGCGCCCCTTGATCGACATCGTGAGTTCTTCGTTCATCGGCACGGCGGCGCCTATCTTTATCTTCACTTCTTCCGCGGTCTTGTCGCCGATCGCGAGGTTATGCTGCTTCTTCACGTAATCAACGACCGCGCGGTCGAGGCGGTCTCCCGCGCACTTGACGCTCGTTGAAGCGACGATGCCGCCGAGCGATATCACGGCAACATCGATGGTGCCACCGCCAATGTCCGCGACCATGCGCCCCATCGGTTCATGAATGGGAATGCCGGCGCCGATAGCGGCGAGGATGGGCTCCTTTACCACATAGGCGTTCTTCGCGCCGGCCTTGATGGTCGCCTCGATGACGGCGCGCTTCTCGGTCGAGGTGACGCCCGCGGGGACCGACACCAGCACGGTCGGCTTGAACGGGTTGTGGCCGAGCGCTTTCTTTATGAAATAACGAAGCATCGCTTCGGTCACGCGGTAATCCGCGATGACGCCGTCCTTCATCGGACGGTACGCGACAATGTCATCGGGCGTGCGCCCGATCATCTTTTTCGCCTCAATGCCGATGGCGAGTATCGAGTTCCCGCCGCGCTTGCCGCGCGCCTTGCCCACGGCGACGACCGACGGTTCGTTGATGATGACGCCCTTGCCGGGCACAAAAACGAGCACATTCGTCGTCCCGAGGTCAATGCCGAGTTTGGGAGAAAAGAGGGACATTCCCGCTATAGTATCGCTTGAGTCGTCCCCATGCAAAGTTCCAGCGTGAAGTGGTACGATACCCCGTATGCACGGGGAAATGAATTTCGTCATCGAGGGCGGCAGAAAGCTTGCAGGCAGGGTCGAGACCAGCCGCTCCAAAAATGGCGCCGTGGCCCTCTTGGCCGCTTCCCTCCTGAACGCCGGAAAGACGACGCTCGAACACATGCCGAAAATCGAGGAGGTCAACCGCCTCATCGAAGTGCTCCGGTCGCTCGGGGTCTCGGTCGAGTGGCGAGGAACGAGCGTCGTCATCGCGCCGCCGAAGAACCTATCCCTCGCCACCATCGACCGCGCGGCGGCGGCGCGCACGCGCAGCATCCTGATGTTCATCGGCCCCCTGCTCCACCTTTTCAAAAAATTCGAGCTGCCGCAGTCGGGCGGATGCACGCTCGGACTGCGGTCGGTCCGTCCGCACCTCCTCGCGCTCGAGAAATTCGGCGTCGCTATTGAGGCGCTCTCCGACCGCTACCGCATTACGCACGGGAAGCTCGCCCCGGCGGAAGTCATTCTGTATGAATCAAGCGATACGGCGACCATCAACGCCCTCTTCGCCGCCGCGCGCGTGCGCGGCACCTCGGTCATCAAGTACGCTTCGGCGAATTATCAGGTGCAAGAAGTGTGCGGGTTCCTGAAAAAGCTCGGCGTCGGCATTGCGGGCATCGGTACGACCACCCTTACGATAACGGGCGCTCCCCGCATCAATAAACATATGTCATACAGCGTGGCGGAGGACCCGACCGATGCGATGTTCTTTATCAGTGCCGCCGCCGTTACCGGCTCCGCCATCACCATTGCCGCGGCGCCCATAGAATTCCTTGAAGTCGAACTGCTATTGCTTGAGAAAATGGGGCTTGATTTCTCGCTCTCCCGCAAGCGCATTTCCGAAAACGGCGTGACGAAACTCGTCGATATCAAGCTAAAGCCTTCCAAACTGGTCGCCTTCCCGGAAAAGATACATGCGCGCCCGTACCCCGGCCTCAATATTGATAACCTCCCCTTCTTCGCGGTCATCGCCACACAGGCGGAAGGTACGACGCTCATCCATGATTGGGTGTATGAGAAGCGCGCCATCTACTACACCGAACTCGACCGCCTCGGAGCGAT
>JAGWZP010000030.1 GCA_018968865.1 Patescibacteria group bacterium
CTTCGGGACGGCAGGAACAGCCAATACTGATGCCCAACGATATGGAAATACCCTCGGTAATTCGCGCTACACGACCAATATTTTGATTAGTGATTCTCCAGACGAAAACGGTCAGCGCGTATTTTTCGTTGACACCGGAGTGAATGCCGATGAGCGTGTTGATCCGAAGCGACAATTCCTTGAGCGACATGTGATGGGACGAATGCGAGAATTTAATTTCAATCGATGGATTAAGGAACTGGAATATATTTTGCACTCTCAAAGGTCTTGAGCAAATGATATCATTGACAATGATTGTCAATCGTGATATATAACAGAACAAGACGAGCATCATCTGCGACTCGTTACAGTTCTTTCCGTTGCACACAACCAAGGAGGTCCTATGGCACCCGAATTTATCCTGCTAATCGCTGTTGTTCTCGCTTCCATGCTAACAATCCCCCGCTTCTTCAACTTCGTGCAGTTCCATCTGCGGTACAAGGTGGTCAAGACGCAGGAAGCATTCATCCGAATCGCGAAGGAGAGGGGCATCAAGTCGGTCGTCGTGGATCTGGTAAAGTACCCGAGCTGCATCTACGACCCACCGCCCATAACGAACGTCATCGGCGAGTCGACCTATACGCTCGAGATCACTGCTGAGGTATCTCGCGGCAGACCGGTCGTTTATCAAGAGTTTCCGTTCAAGCGATTTGGGAGCAGTAGCCTATTCGCAGACGCCGATGACAGAGGCAAGGCCGCGATGAAGCTGATGCTCCTCGGCGAGAAAAAGATGCGAGAACTCAAAGAGCACTTTCCCGGCATCCCGGTTACGCTTAGCGGGCAATGCGGACCGGTGGGCGAAAACATCCTCGCCAAGCTCCATCGCGACGCCCGTTCGGCCAACATTACCGTCTGAGTAGTCGCCCCCGCCCACGATTAGCCCACACGCTTCTCGTGGGCCTTTCGTTTCTATACAGCGATGATGTTCGTCTCAAACACTCTCTTCCACTTCAATACTGTCTCCTCGATTGTGTTCCATCCCAGGCTTCGTAAGCCCGCCAAATAAAAACACCCAAACCTTTCGGCTTGGGTGCAAGAGAGGATGCTTGCTATGCACGTTCGAGTCTTCGTAGGAACTCTCGAATGATGCGGTCATACGCCGACCGGAACGAGGCAAATTCTTCATCGTTCGGATCGTGAACAACCTTGACGTAGTCAACGTACCCTCCGCCTAAGATCACCAGATGCGTTACGGCTATTTCAACTGCCGTACATTTCGTTTCTGGTTGTATGGCAAGCAGTTTAATCTGCGTCTCGAAGGGGGCCACTTCTTGTTTCTGACTAGGAACAGTCTTCCACGTGGGATTACGACGACCGCGAAACAAGCGACTGATACGACCTTGCTCCCGTAAATATGCCGGCGTCGCATAATACCCTCGTTTCTGCGAAAATGTATCTAGACCAGTCGCAACCCCCGAAGGGACGGTATGGCCATGAGCCTCCCACTTACGCGTTGACGTTTCCTGAAACGTTGCCGCGGCGCGGAATGCGTCCAGAATCTCTTGCCCGCTACATTCGCGAGGCAATGTTACGACGATTACATCAGAACTCATGAGCGAACTCCTTTTGTTGTCGTACGCATGTTTGGGTGCATACTCCCGCTCTCGATTATACTCTCTCAATATAATTTGTCAAGTTATCACACACTCTCCTCCACCCCAGTAACGAAAACCGCCCTTTCGGGCGGTTTTCGTTTTAGTATTAGCGCTTCGCTTCTTTATAAACGACACGCTTCCTAAGCGTCGGGTCGAACTTCGTGACCTCGATCTTGCGTTCGACGGTCTTCTTATTCTTCCGGGTCCAGATGACGTGGTTGGACTTCGTGGACTTGAGCCGGAGCAGGCGGTCTTGTGACATGCAGAGAATCTAACAGAAACGGGCGAATTAGGCAACGGCGGCTTCTTTTTTCGTACTGTTCTTGCCGTTCCTCGCTGCGCGTTTCTTCACGTCAAAATGCGGCTCATCATTCCTGATAGACACCGTGACGGTACCCCCCTCCATAAGGCCCTGGTCGACCATCAATGACGCGAGCGGAGTGAGTATTGTGTCCTGTATCGTGCGGCGCAAGGGGCGCGCGCCGTATTGCGGATTGTATCCCTTCTCCGCAAGCCATTCGCGTACTGCGGGTTCTATCACGAGCGCGATGCGTTTTTGCGTCAGCCGCTTCATCACCTCTTCAACTTGCGTATCGACGATCTTGGCAAGCGCCTCCCTCGCGAGCACGTCGAAAATGATGATGTCGTCGAGCCGGTTGAGGAACTCGGGACGGAAGTGCTCCTTGAGCGCATCCAGCACCTTCTCCTTGGTTTCTTCATAGCGGTTCGCGTCGGTCGCACCCGCCGCGCCGAAGCCGATATGCGCGAGCCGGTCGATGAATTCTCCGCCGATATTGGAGGTCAGCACGATGATGGTGTTCTTGAAATTGACCTTGCGTCCTTTGCCGTCGGTCAGGTGCCCCGAATCGAGCACTTGGAGCAGGATGTTGAATACTTCCGGATGCGCCTTTTCGATCTCGTCGAAGAGCACCACTGCATACGGGCGGTGCCGGATGCGCTCGGTGAGCGTCCCGGACTCTTCATAACCGACGTAGCCCGGCGGCGCGCCGATGAGCTTGGCCACCGAGTGCTTCTCCATAAATTCGCTCATGTCCACGCGCACGAGCGCGTCAGGGTCGTTGAACATGAATTCTGCAAGTTTGCGCGAGAGCTCGGTCTTCCCCACGCCGGTCGGGCCCAAAAAGAGGAAGGAGCCGATAGGACGGTTCGGATCGCTTATGCCGACGCGCGAGCGCTTCACCGCGTCCGTGACTTTCTTGACCGCCGCGTCCTGACCGATGATATTCGCTTTGAGCGACTCCTCCATGCGCGAGAGCTTCGCCGCTTCCTCTTCGAGCATGCGCGCGACCGGGATGCCGGTCCAGCGGGAGACGACCGAGGCGATGTCCTGCTCGGCAACCTCTTCATTCAAAACGCGGCGCGACTTCTGGAGCGTCTTCAGGCGCTTCAGCTTCGTCTCCAGATCTTTCTGGATGTGCGGTATCTTGCCGTACCGTATCTCCGCGACGGTGCCGAGATCGGCGGCCATCTCGGCATTATCCGCCTGCACCTTGAGCGATTCGAGTTCGGTCTTTGCGGCGCGGATGTCGGTCAGTACTTCCTTCTCGTTCTTCCACTTGAGCTCGAGCTCGCTCGTTTTCTCCTTGAGATCGGCCACTTCTTTATCGATAACCTTGATGCGCTCCTTGATTTCTTTGGCGTGTTCGCCCTCCAGGTCTTTCTGGAGCGCCTGCTTCTCTATCTCAAGGCGGCGTATCTTGCGGTCGGTCTCTTCTAAGAGCGGCGGCTTGTTCTCAAGCGCGATGCGTAGCCCGCTCGCGGCCTCGTCGATGAGGTCGATGGCCTTATCGGGGAGGAAGCGGTCGCTGATGTAGCGGCTTGAGAGCTCCACCGCGGCGACGATGGCTCCGTCGGTAATGCGTACGCCGTGGAAGAGCTCGTACTTATCGCGCAGTCCGCGCAGGATGGCGATGCCGTCCTCCACGGTCGGTTCAGAGACGAACACCGACTGGAAGCGGCGCGTGAGCGCGGCGTCCTTTTCGATGTATTTCTGGTATTCCTTCAGCGTGGTCGCGCCGATGACGCGTATCTCGCCGCGGGAAAGCGCGGGCTTCAGCATATTGGACGCATCCAAGGAACCCTCGGCGCCGCCCGCGCCGACGAGCGTATGGAGCTCGTCGACGAAGAGGATGACCTTCCCTTCCGCGCGCTCCACCTCCTTCATCACGTTCTTCATGCGCTCTTCGAATTCGCCGCGGTACTTCGTACCGGCGATCATGAGCCCGAGGTCGAGCGAGAGGAGTTCCTTGCCCTTCAGCGATTCGGGCACGTCGCCCTGCGCCATGCGCGCGGCGAGTCCTTCGGCGATGGCGGTCTTGCCAACGCCGGCCTCGCCGATGAGCACCGGATTATTCTTAGTGCGGCGCGCGAGAATTTGGATGACACGATTGATCTCGATGTCGCGGCCGATGACCGGGTCGAGCTTGTTCTCCGACGCGAGCTTGGTGAGATTGCGCGCATACTTGGCGAGCGCGCGGAAGCGTTTCGGCTCGCCGCCCTGGCCGTCCTTCGAACTCTTGAGCTCTTTGAGGATGGCGAGCGCCGCATCGCGGCTGATGGAGAAGCGCGCGAGAAGGTCGTTTGCCGGCCCCGGGTGCTCGATAACCGCGAGGAAGAGATGCTCGGTGCCGACAAATGTATCGTTCATGCGTGCGGCGATTTTCCCCGCCGCTTCAAGCGCCTGCGCGAGGTCGGGCGTGAGGTAGATCTGATACGAAGGCGAGAGCACCGAGGCGCTCTCGGGCGCCTCGAGGTATTCGAGCACGGCGTCGGCGAGCATGATGGTATCCACTTCCATGCGGTCGAGCATCGAGAAGACCAGCGACTCTTCCTGGAGGACGAGGGCGGCCAAGAGGTGGAGCGGCGAAACGTGGTTCTGTCCGCGCTCTATCGCGAGCTCGTGCGCGCGCCGCACGGCTTCTTTGGCTTTGGTGGTGAAATTGTTAAAAGGAGGCATGGGTATGGATACAAGCTATTACCTCACTGCGGCGGTCGAAGTTGCGGCCGTGGAGGTTGCGGTCAGAAGTGCAGTGATAGTGCTCGCGCTGATGAGAAGGCCGGGCGTCGCGCCTTCGGCGATGCCGATAAGATTGCCCGAGAGATCGACCGCGGCGCTCCCCGTGCCGATGTCCGGCAGCGTGGTGTACACGCCCTTGCTGCTCACGCGCGCAACGATGCCGGTGGAGGCGGCACCATCGGCACCGAGCGCAAGCACGGTCTCGCCGAGTTTCAAGTCGCTCGAGGCGATAAGAGCCGGCGACGCCATCTTCGGCAATACAGCATCATCGGCGAATCCATAGACCGCAATGCCCTTCCCTTCATGCGCGAGCGACGCCGCGATGTAAGCGCCGGTCGTGAATTCGATCAATGCTTCTTTCGGCAATGCGTCCTGCGCCGCCGTTGCGACGGCGCGCGCTTTGGGCAAATAGGTGCCGA
>JAGWZP010000008.1 GCA_018968865.1 Patescibacteria group bacterium
CGTACCACGTGTTCCCCGTGGCGGATGTGTACCGCTTCACACCCGCCGTCGACGCACTCTTTGCGCCCAAGGCTTACTTCTTCTGGTGGTTCTCGGCGCCCGCCATCGGCCTCTTCTTCCTCGCTCGGTGATATGGGCTGGACATCCGATGTCCAAGTCTGCCAAGGACATCGGATGTCCTTATGTTCCGTGGTATATTTTCAAGCATGACGCTCGCTGAAGAACTCAAAAACCGCGGACTCATTGAACATTCGTCTACGGCGCCGGAAGTCATTCTTGGGGCGCCGCGCACCGTGTACCTCGGCATCGACCCGACCGCCGACTCGCTCCACGTCGGCCACCTCGTTCCAGTCCTTTTGATGAAGCGCCTCGGCGACGCAGGGCACAAGCTTATTTTCATTGTCGGCGGTGGCACCGGCATGATCGGCGACCCGAAGGAGAAGGGCGAGCGTCCAATGCTGGATGAAAAGGCCGTTGCGGCGAATACGCGTGCGCTCAAGTCGCAATTGAAAAAGATCCTCGGCAAGGCCTCGTTCAAGATGGTGGACAACGCCGACTGGCTCATGGGCGTGAAGCTCATCCCGTTTCTCCGCGACATCGGCAAATATTTCACCATCAATGACCTCGTGAAGCGCGACATCATCAAGAAGCGCCTTGATGCGCCGGATGAAAGCATTTCGTATACCGAGTTCACCTATGCGCTCCTCCAAGGATTCGATTATTTCACTTTGTTCCAGAAATACGGCTGCGACCTGCAAGTGGGCGCGACCGACCAATGGACGAATATCCTCTCCGGCGTGGACCTCATCCACAAGAAACTCGGCAAAGACGCGTACGCCTTCACCGTGCCGCTCATCACCGACGCTTCGGGCAAGAAGTTCGGCAAGAGCGAAGGCAACGCTATCTGGCTCGACCCGAAGAAGACGTCGCCCTTCCGCTTCTACCAGTTCTGGATGAATCTGCCGGATGCGAACATCGAGAATTACCTCAAGGTCTACACCTTCCTTCCTATGAACGAGATATCTGCTCTCATGGAGCTCCACAAGCGCAATCCGGGCGAGCGCCAGGCGCAAGAGACGCTCGCGCGGCTCGTGACCGAGATCGTCCACGGCCCCGCCGCGACCGCACAGGCGGTAGCAGCAACGGACGCGCTATTTGGCGACAGAGCTTTCGATTCTCTTACACGGGAAGAAATGCTGGTCGCCATCGCAGAAGCTCCTTCAGTCGCTTTTTCAAAAAAGGAACTCGAAACAGGATCTTTGCTCTCCGAAGCGCTCGTCGCCGGCGGCCTTGCCTCGTCCAAGAGCGACGCGCGTCGGCTCATCCTCGGGAAGGGCATCACGCTCTCCGGACAGACCATCGAGAATCCCGACCAGAAAATCTATACGGCCGATCTCTCGGGCGGCTATGCGCTCGTGCGCAAAGGCAGGCAGGGCGTCCTCGTTCTCGTTTTGAAATAAAGGCCGTAATCGGCTATAGTTGCCATATTGCGTCGGTGGCGGAGTGGTCAATCGCAACAGGCTGTAAACCTGTCGGGCATAGCCCTACGAAGGTTCGAATCCTTCCCGGCGCACCAATAATTTTGTGGTATCGTACAACTCATGAGCAGTGATAAACCAGTCCTCGTCTCCGGCGTGAAGCCGACCGGCGACCTGCATATCGGCAACTACTTCGGCGCGATGCGCCAGTTCGTTGAATTGACCAAAGAAGGGAAGTACCGCCCCTTCATCTTCGTCGCCGATTACCATGCATTGAACACGATGCAGGACGCCGAGGAGATGCGGCGCCGCACGCGAGAAATAGTGATGGCGTATATCGCCGTCGGGCTCGACCCCAAGGAGGTCGTCTTCTTTAAGCAGTCGGACGTGCCCGCGCACACCGAGCTCGCATGGATATTCGACGCCATCACCACGATGCCGTACCTGATGCGCGCGCATGCGTTCAAGGATGCAGAAGCGAAAAATAAAGAGATCAACGTTGGCACGTTCAACTACCCGATGCTGATGGCCGCCGACATCCTGCTTTACGATGCCGCTATCGTGCCGGTCGGTGCCGACCAGAAACAGCATATTGAGATAACGCGCGATACGGCGGAAAAGTTCAATCGTGTTTTCAAAACAGAAGTATTCAAACTTCCCGAACCGTACATCATGCCGGAGGTCGCAGTGGTGCCGGGCACCGACGGCCAGAAGATGAGCAAAAGCTACGGGAACGTCATCCCGCTCTTCGCTTCAAGAGACGAGCTTGCAAAAGCAGTCATGAGCATCGTGACCGACTCGTCCGGCGACCGTCCTGAAAATGTTTTCGCCATTCACAAACTCGTCCGCAGTGAATCAGAACTTACTACCATATATGGCAGTAACGCCGGTAATTATAAAAAGCTCAAAGAGATGCTTATTGACGATCTTGATGCGTATTTCGCGCCGATGCGGGCGACATATGAAGAACTCAAGAACGATTCCAGCATCGTGGACGAAGTTCTTCTCACAGGCAAGCACAAAGCCCGCGCCATCAGCGAAGCGAAAATGGAACAGGTCCGCCAAGCCATCGGCGTGGCATAATACAGGTATGGAGCGGACGCTTATCGGGGAAGTGGGGAAGCATATCGGCGAAACGGTCTCTATTTCGGGCTGGGTGGATGTCCGCCGCGACCAGGGAAAAATGGTCTTTTTTGATTTCCGCGACCGCTCGGGACTCGTGCAGGGCGTCGTGCTCCCGGGAAGCTTCGCGATGGACGCCGCGAAGGATATCCGGAATGAATATGTCGTCCGCGTGGAAGGCATCGTGAACAAGCGTCCGGAGAAGAACGTCCAAGCCGACCGGCAGAACGGCGATATTGAGCTTGAGATTAAAGCGATTGAGGTTTTAAACCCATCGGAAGCAATGCCGTTCGATATTTCCAATGATACCAGCGGTATCGACGAAACCGTCCGCGCCGGGTATCGCTACTTGGACCTGCGCTCCAAGCGGATGCACAAGAATATGAAGATCCGGAGCGAATTCATCCGTCGGTGCCGCGAATATCTTTTTGCGCGCGACTTCACCGAAATAGAGACGCCGCTCCTCACCGAGTCCACGCCCGAGGGTTCGCGCGACTTCGTCGTGCCATCGCGGCTCCAGCCGGGCAAGTTCTACGCGCTCCCGCAGTCGCCCCAGCAGTACAAACAGCTTCTCATGACCGCCGGTTTTGAGCGCTACTTCCAGATAGCGCGCGCCGTGCGCGACGAGGACCTCCGCGCCGACCGCGGGTTTGAACACACCCAAGTGGATATTGAAATGTCGTTCGTCGGAATGGAGGACGTGATGGCGGCGGTCGAAGATATGATCACCACCGTCGTTGAAGCGATGGGCCACACCATCAAGCAGAAGCCGTTCCCGCGCATCACCTACAAAGAGGCGCTGGAGAAATACGGCGCGGACAAATTTGACCTGCGCACCGACGAAGACAAACTGAAGGGCGTGCTCGCGTATGCGTGGGTGGTGAACTTTCCGTTCTTTGAGAAGGCGCCCGAAGGCGGGTGGACGTTCACGCATAATCCGTTCTCGATGCCGATTCCCGAACATACCGAATGGCTCATGAAGGGCGAACATATCGATGAGATACTGACGACGCAGTACGACCTCGTCTGCAACGGCTTCGAGGCGGGCGGCGGCTCCATCCGCGCCCATAAGCCGGAAATTCTTGAGGCGGTGTACAAGGTGATGGGATTCTCGGCCGAAGATCTGGAGGAGCGCATCGGACACATGCTGAGGGCATTTCGCTACGGCACGCCGCCGCACGGCGGCATCGCGCTCGGTGTTGAACGCTCCATCATGAACCTCACCGGCGAGACCTATTTGCGCGAAGTGCAGGCGTTCCCGATGACGCGCGGCGGCCAGACGGCCGTGATGAAGGCGCCGAAACCCCTGACCGACAAGCAATTGAAAGAGCTCGGCCTCAAAATCGATACTAAATAAATGGAGACTACGAATACAAGAGTGCGATTTTCGATAAAAACTGAAACCTTCGAGGGGCCGTTTGAGGTGCTCCTCGGCCTCATCGAAGCGCGCAAGCTTCTGGTCAACGACCTCGCGCTCGCGAATATCACCGAAGATTTCATCGCTCATGTGCGCGCGCAGGAAAAATTTCCGGTTGAGGAAACGGCGAACTTCATCCAGATCGCCGCGACGCTCCTTCTCATCAAATCCAAATCGCTCATCCCCGACCTCGCGCTCTCCGAAGACGAGAATGCGGATGTCGAGGACCTGAAGCGCAGGCTTATGGCGTATGAGAAAGTGCGCGAGGCCTCGCGCGAGCTCGCGCGCATATTCGGGAAGACCATGATGGTGCCGGTGGGGGAGCGTCCGCCCGAAGTCGTCTTTGCGCCCTCTGGAGACCTTTCGGCGAAGGCGCTTGCAGAAGCGCTCGCGCGCGTCCTTTCCGCGCGCGAGGCGGTGGAAGAACTGCCCACGGCAAGGGTAAAGCCGCTCGTCACTATTGAAGAGATGATGGAGCGTCTCGCGAAACGCGTCCAGAGCGCTATGACTCTCTCATTCAATGAATTTTCCGCCGGAACGAAGGAACGAGTGGAAGTCATCGTTTCTTTTCTTGCCTTGTTGGAACTTGTGAAGCAGGGCGCCGTCGCCGCGCAGCAGGACGCTACCTACGGCGATATTCGCATCAGCCACACTGCCGCGGCCGCCACTCCCCGATACGGGTAAATCTCCCCAAGGATATACGTTGCTAGGGGAGGGCGGCACGGCTACAATAGAGCCAATGCTTACGCCCCCTGCCGCCGCCCACGCCCTCCTCTTCGCTTCCGGCGAACCACTCGAAAAGAAACAGCTCGCGAAGCTTCTAGACATCAAAAGCGCCCAGCTTGCCGTGGTGCTCAAAGAACTTTCCGTGTCGCTCAAAAACAGCGGCACGACGCTTGTTGAAACCGAGACCGCGGTAGAACTCCGCACGTCCCCCGACGCCGCTCCGCTCGTAAAGAAACTTCGCGAGAGCGAGCTTGCGCGCGACCTCGGCAAAGCAAGTCTGGAGACGCTCGCGGTTGTTGCGTACCAGACGGGCGCGACGCGCGGCGAAATAGACTGGGTGCGCGGCGTGAATTCCTCGACATCGCTCCGCACCCTGCTCATGCGCGGTCTCATTGAGGGGAGGGAAGACGAGCGCGATAAGCGCCGCATCCGCTACTCGCTCACGACCGAAGCGCTTGCGCACCTCGGCATCAAGAGCACGGACGAACTCCCGCGCGCGGAAGAATTGCGCACCGGCGCCGCAAAAATCATAGAGGAAGAAGAGCACGCCGTCGATTCCCTCGCCTAGTGTATGGATTCCTCCGACCTCCAAAAGCTTGCCCAGCACTCCCGCTCCATGCGCGAAACCGGCTTTGCGCTCATCATCGCTTCGTTGTTGCTTGCTCTTTTCCTGTACCTCCCGCTCGGGCAAAAGGCGGCGCCCGCATATAGTGCGGCCGTCGCAACGTCAACCGCGCCCGACGCCTTTGCGCAGGTTCCGCTTGAAGCGAAAGCGGCCATCGTCTACGACCTCGTGACGAACCAAACGCTCTACGCGAAGAATGCCGACGCCCAGCTCCCGCTCGCTTCGCTCACGAAACTGCTCACCGTGTATGCCGCGCTCTCGGAGCTTTCGCCGAATACGCCCATCACCATCCCAAGCGATGCCACTCGCACAGATGCGCCGCGCGCTTTCAATGCGGGGCAGACGTTCTCGCTTGGCGACCTTGCACGCCTCACCCTGACTGCCTCGCTGAACGACGGCGCCGCCGCCATCATTGAAGCGACGGCCGCGCGCCAAAACCGTTCCGAGAACGAAGCCCTCGCCGGCGCAGCTGCCGCGCTCGGCCTCGCGCAGACCTACGCGGTCAACGGCAGCGGTCTCGATGTGAACACCGCCGTCTCGGGCGGATACGGCTCCGCCCGGGACTTGGCGCGGCTCGCCGGCGCGCTCGTGGCGCAGGCGCCGGCCATTGCGGCGGCAACGACGCAAAGTTCCGCGCAAGCCACGTCGGCGGGCGGTACGTCGTTCACCGTGAAGAACACGGACCCGATGACGGGTACGATGCCGCGCCTGCTTCTATCGAAAACCGGCTTCACCGACCTTGCCGGCGGCAACCTCGTCTTGGTATTCGATAGCGGTATGAACCACCCGATCGCCGTCGTCGTCCTCGGCTCTACCCAGAAGGCCCGCTTCACCGACGGCGCGGCGCTCGTGTTCGCCACGCTCGCTCACTTCGCGGGCGTCGCCTCTCTCTGACCGGCATGCTCGCCTCAAATATCATCAAGGTATTCATCCCCGCGACAGCCGCGTTCGGCATCGGCATTCTTTTCGCGCCGCTCCTCACGCATTACCTGTACAAGCACCGCGTGTGGAAGAAGGTAGTGGGGAAGACCGCGCTCGACGGCACGGCCGCCACTGAATTCGAAAAGCTCCGTATGACCGTCCATACCGGCACCGAGACCTCGACGCCGCGCATGGGCGGCATCCTCATCTGGGTGAGCGTCACGGTCGTCACGGTCGGACTGTGGGTCCTCGCCCGGCTCGTTCCCATGCCGCTTTTTGAGAAGCTTGATTTCTTGAGCCGCAGCCAGACCTGGATACCGCTCTTCGCTCTTCTCGCTGGCGCGTTGATGGGCTTTATCAACGACCTCCTCGATATCCATCCTTCGGGCGAAAAGGGCGTGCGGCTGCGCACGCGGCTCCTGTTCGTGACGCTCGTCTCGCTCTTCATCGGTTCGTGGTTCTTCGTGAAGCTCGGCGTCACCGCCATCGGCATCCCCGGCGACGGGACCTTCGCGCTCGGCGCGCTCATCATTCCACTTTTCGTGCTCATCACGCTCGGACTCTACGCCGGCGGCGTCATCGACGGGATCGACGGGCTCGCCGGCGGCGTCTTCAGCACCGCATTCATGGCGTACGCCGGCATCGCCTATTTCCAAAATCAGATAAACTTGGCGGCCTTTTCCGCAACGCTCACCGGCGCGATACTCGCCTTCCTCTGGTTCAACATACCGCCGGCGCGCTTCTGGATGACCGAGACCGGCACGATGGGCCTCACGATGACGCTCGCGGTCATCGCGTTCATGACCGATACCCCCGGGAACGGCTACGGCGTGGCGGCGCTTCCTATCATCGCGTTCCCGCTCGTGGTCACGGTCCTTTCAAATATCATCCAAGTCGCGTCGAAGAAATTCCGCGGGAAAAAGGTGTTCCGCATCGCCCCCTTGCACCACCACTTTGAAGCTATCGGCTGGCCGTCCTACAAGGTCACGATGCGGTACTGGATTATTTCCATCATCTGCGCCATCGTCGGCATGACCGTGGCGCTCTTGAAATAATATGAAGCTGTTCTCAGGCGACCGCATATTCTTTATGCTCGTGCTCCTGCTTGCGCTTGCCGGCCTCGCCATCTTCTCTTCGGCGGCGCTTGGCCTCCTCGCCCGCGAAAGCAGTTCGGTTTCGAAAGATATCCTGCTCCAGGCAGGCCTCGGACTGGGGCTCGGACTCGTGGTGTTTCTTGCGGCACGCGCCGTTCCGCTCGCGCAAATACGGCGCTTCGCACCGTATCTCTACCTCCTCACCCTTATCTTCACCGCACTCGTGTTCGTGCCCGGAATCGGATTCCATTCCGGCGGCGCCACGCGCTGGATCAATATCGGCTTCACGACCGTCCAGCCGGCGGAATTCTTGAAGATAGGATTCGTCCTGGCGCTCGCCTGGTGGCTTTCGCCGCGCGCGCGGCAGCTTGGCGATCCGAGGAAAGGCCTCATTCCTTTCATCATCATGCTCATCGTGCCTTCCGCGCTTCTTCTGGCCCAGCCGAACACGTCGACGACGCTCCTTCTTCTGGTCACGGGCGGCGTGATGTACTTCGTCGCCGGTGCTCCTCTAAGAGATTTCGGCATCCTCGCGCTCGGCATCATCGTCGTACTCGGGGCTGTCATCCTCGTGCGGCCGTATGTGCTTGAGCGCATCAAGACCTTCATACATCCTTCGGAAAATTCTTTGAGCAGCGGGTATCAGATACAGCAGTCATTGATCGCCATCGGGAGCGGCGGCGCCTTCGGCAGAGGATTCGGCCAGAGCGTGGAGAAATTCAATTACCTGCCGGAGCCCGACGGCGACTCCGTCTTCGCCGTCTTCGCCGAAGAAACCGGCTTTATCGGGGCGACGCTCCTGCTCCTGCTTTTTATCGCGCTCGCGGCGCGCGGCATTGTGATAGCGGGGAACTCGCGCGAACTTTTCGGCGGGCTTATCGCGCTCGGCTTTTCCTTCATCATCATCCTCCAGACGTTCATCAACGTTTGTGCGATGCTCGGCATCATTCCGCTCACCGGCTTGCCTTTGCCGTTCATTTCCCACGGCGGAACCGCGCTCATGGCCGTCCTACTCATGTGCGGCTTTATCCTGAACGTCGCGGCCCACCAGAGAGCGTAGGCGCGGTATACTACGGCACATATGACGATCGCATTCACGGGGGGAGGGAGTGGGGGGCATTTTTATCCGATTATCGCCATCGCCGAAGCTATACGGGATCTCGTTCGCGAAGAGCACCTCGTGGACCCTACGCTCTACTATCTCGCGCCGGACCCGTTCGATGAGAAAGCCTTGTTCGAGAACGGCATCGCCTATGTCCACGTCCCGGCGGGGAAGATGCGCCGCTATGCTTCTTTGCAAAATATCACCGACCTGTTTGTCACTTTCGCGGGGATATTCTCCGCTTTGAATACGCTGTTTCGGCTCTATCCGGATGTCGTGGTGAGCAAGGGCGGCTATGGGAGCGTGCCGACCGTGCTTGCGGCGCGCCTATTGCGCATTCCTGTCATCATTCACGAATCGGACGCGAAACCCGGCAGGGCGAACCTGCTCGCGGCGAAGTTCGCGGAGAAGATCGCCATCTCGTTCGAGAGCGCAGCGAAGTATTTCCCTAAAAACGTACAGCACAAGATCGCCCGCACCGGCATTCCCATCCGCAAGGCGCTTGCGCGCATAGAGGTTGAAGGCGCACAGCAGTATCTCGGGCTTGAGAAAAACATTCCCACCATCCTGATTCTGGGCGGCTCCCAGGGCGCCGTGAAGATAAACGAGGCGGTGCTGTCCTCGCTTACGGACCTCGTTTCCTTCGCCAACATCATCCACCAGACGGGCCACGCACACTTGAAGACCGTGCAGGGAGTCGCGCAGGTCGTGCTCGGGAAAGACCCGCACGCGTCCCGCTATCATCCGGTCGATTATCTTTCCGAGATATCGCTCCAGAGGTCGGCGAGCGTCGCCACGCTCGTCGTTACGCGTGCAGGCGCGAACACTATCGCCGAGATCGGCCTATGGAAAAAGCCGGCCATCATCATTCCGATACCCGAGTCGGTGAGCCACGACCAACGCACCAACGCGTACGCGTACGCACGGACGGGAGCCGCCATCGTGCTCGAAGAAGAGAATCTGACTCCTCATTTGCTCGTCTCCGAGATACGGCGCGTCATTCATGATCCGGAACTTATGAAGCGCATGGAGAAGAGCGCTGCCGGATTTACCGACCCGGATGCGGCGCGCATCATCGGCCGCCAGGCGCTCGCTATCGCGCTCTCTCACGAATCATGAGCTCCGTCGTTACGCGCTTCGCTCCCTCGCCGACCGGCCTTTTGCACGCCGGCAATTATCGCACTGCGGTATTCGCGTATCTCTTCGCGAAGCATTCCGGCGGGAAATTCATCGTGCGCATCGAGGATACCGACGTTGCACGTTCCAAGCCGGAATACGAGGCGAACATTTTTGACGCGCTTGACTGGCTCCAGCTTCCTGCTGACGAAACCTACCGGCAGAGCGAACACCGGCCGCGCCACCGCGAACTCCTGGAGAAGCTGATCGCCGGCAACACGGCCTATGTGTCGAAGGAAACGCCGCAGGCTCCGGGCGATCGGGAAGAAGTCATCCGTTTCAGGAATCCGGGCGGCACCGTCACCTTTACCGACGTCATCCGCGGTTCGATTACGACCGATGTCACCGACCTCGGCGATTTCATCATTGCCCGTTCACTCGACGAACCCGTCTTCCATTTCGCGGTCGTGGTTGACGATGCGGACGAGGGCGTGACCCACGTCATCCGCGGCGGCGACCACATTTCGAATACCGCGCGCCAAATGCTTATCGGTCGCGCACTCGGTTTTGCCGAACCGCTGTACGCGCACCTGCCGCTCATCTTTGACAACAATCACAAGAAGCTCTCCAAACGCACCGGTGCGAAAGCGCTGACCGACTACCGCGACCAGGGCTTCCTGCCCGAAGCGCTCCTCAACTATCTCGCATTCCTCGGCTGGAATCCCGGCGACAACTGCGAATATCTTTCGCGCGGCGAACTTGTTGCGGCGTTCGACCTTGCGCGCGTGCAGAAGGGAAGCGCGGTCTTTGACGAAGTGAAGTTGCTTTCGGTGAATCAGCATTGGATGCGCGCACTTTCAGACGACGACTTCCTGTCTCACTTGGCGACCGAGTCTGATAGCGAAAAGCTCCGAAAGATCGTGCCGCTCCTGAAGGAACGCTCCCGGACTTTTGTCGAAGCGCGAGAGCTACTTGCGGGCGAGCTTTCCTGCCTCTTTACGGAGCCCTCTCTCGACCTCCGCCAGCTTGCCGCAAAAGAGCTTCCAGAGCGCCCAGGAATGACCAAAACCGCCCTCAAAAGCCTTTTGGAGCCCCTCCAAGCCCTTTCCGAGGGAGTTTCCGAGGAAGCGGCCAAAGAGGCGATTATGCCGCTTGCCGATGCCGAGGAGGCAAAAGCCAAAGGGGGCAGGGGAGCGGTGCTCTGGCCCTTACGCTACGCGCTCTCGGGGCAAGAACGTTCTCCGAATCCTTTTACGCTCATTGCCATCTTGGGAAAGGCGGCATCCGCTTCGCGCGTCGAGAAAGCTATTGCTATACTCGAAGGATGACTCGCTTCGGGCCTCCGCTTCTCTGTCTCGTCTTCTGCAGCGTCATCCTCGGGATTCCCGGGATCGCATTTGCCGATGCCGCATCAGACATTCAGGCGCAGATAGACGCGAATAACAGCCAAATCGCCGCGCTGGAAGCGGATATCGCCGCGTACCAGAAACAGCTCGACGCTATCGGCGAGAAGAAGAATACGCTCCAGTCGACCATCAGCTCGCTCACCCTCTCCCAAAAACAGCTTGCATCGCAGATAGAAGTCACCAAGAGCAAGATCGCTTCGGCCAATCTGCAGATACAGGAGCTCACGCTCTCCATCGGCGACAAGGAAACGAGCATCGCCGCGGACCAGGCCGCGGTGGCCAAAGCGCTTCGGGGCATCGCCGAACGCGAACAGGCGTCGCTCGTCACCCAGCTTATTTCCACGGACACGCTCGGCGACGCGTGGCAAACGATCGACCAGGCGGTGCAGTTCAATCAGGCGCTCTCCGGCGATATCGACAATTTGCGCACCGTTCGCGCCGATTTGGCGGCGAACCGCGATGCCGTAACCGCGAAGAAGGCACAGCTACTCTCGCTCCAGAAAGAGCTAACGATCCAAAAACGCTCCGTTGACGCGAGTAAAGCGGCGCAACAGCAGCTGCTCTCCGAAACGAAAAATCAGGAATCGAATTACCAGAGACTCATCGCGCAGAAGCAGGCCGCAGAAAAAGCGTTCGAACAGGAGCTCGTCAATCTGCAGGGCCAGTTGAATCTCATCGTGCATCCGAACCTCCTGCCGAAGGTCGGTTCGGGTGTGCTCTCGTGGCCGTTCAGCGATGCGTTCATGTTCAATTGCGCTCAGCGCAGAAACGTGTTCGGCAATCTTTTCTGCATTACGCAGTACTTCGGCAATACGCCGTTCTCGACCGCGAATCCACAGATCTACAACGGCCATGGCCATAATGCCATCGATATCGCCGCGCCGATCGGCACGCCGGTCTACGCGGCGCTCGGCGGAGTGGTGCTCGATACGGGGAACACCGACCTCGTGCGCGGGTGCTACTCCTTCGGCAAGTGGATCATGGTCGTCCACGGCAACGGGTTGAGCACGCTGTACGCGCACCTCTCCGAAATAGACGTCACGAAAGGGCAGCAGGTGGATGCACGGCAACTCTTGGGCCTCTCCGGCATGACCGGCTACGCGACCGGGCCGCATATCCACTTCGGCGTGTACGCAACGGAAGGAACCCAGATCATGACCCTGAGGCAATTCCGGGGCGCAACCATCGGTTGTGCGAATGCGACGATGCCGGTCGCAACGCTCTCTGCGTACCTCAACCCGCTGTCGTATCTCTAATAAATAAAAGGCCGCCCACGCGGGCGGTCCTTAAGTTGAGATGGGCGAGAGGCGCTTCATGCGGGCGCCGATCGCATCGCAACGGAGAACGGCCAGAGTCTTCGTTTTCGTCTCCCGCCCTGCTTCATCAGCCTGAAATCAAAAAGCTCCACGGTGGCCGAATTGAATTCCAGTTTTACGATCATTTTCTGCCGTGACTCGGGAAGTTTTGAATGTGGGCGGATTTGTAGGTAACCGTTTTTGTAGAATACCGGCAGAAGCTTCTTACACCAGTACTCCGAATGGCCCATTTCTATTGCGTCTCGGAGCGAGACCCACTTCAGTAGCGGCAGACCGAACATTAGTTTATCGGCATTGCGCTGGGCACCATTGATGAACAACAAGAGCGCCAGCACGAGAAACAGGATAAAAACGATGACGAGAATTGTAATGATGAATGCGAACTGCAATGTTGCATAAATCAGTATGTCCAGCATTTCGACCCCCCATGATATGTGAAAGAACTTGAATGCTACTTATACCACAGAACACGTCATTCGCCAGCCTTATCTCGCGTGCGCCACAGAAGCAGGCTCGCGTAGGTGCGGTGGGGCGACCATTTTTCCGCAATGGCCAAAAGGGAAGAGCGGGGCGCATTTTTCGGCAAACCATAGATAGCTTCCATCGCGCGGATAAGACCAAGGTCGCCCGGCGAGAAGACGTCGGGGCGGCCGAGCGCGAACATCAGGAACATGTCGGCCGACCACGGGCCGAGTCCCCATATGCGCATAAGTTTTTCGGCGGCCTCTTCTTCTGGGACTTTTTTTAATGCAAGCAAATCCAATGCGCCGCCCTGCACCGCGGTCGCAATCGCTTTGAGCGTTTTGATTTTCGCGCCCGAGAGGCCGGCCGCGCGGAGAACCTTGGGCCGGAGCTTCAGTATCGCTTCGGGCGTCAGGCGCCCTTTGCAGGCCTTCTTCACGCGCGAGAAGATAGCGTCGGCTGCGGCGAGCCCCAGCTGCTGCGAAACGACCGTTGAGACAAGCGATGCAAATAACCGTGCGCGTGAATTTTTTGCAGAAAGCCGCTCCGGCAGGGCAGGGTGGTATGCCCGCGTGGCTCTATGGAAGTGCGGATCAACGCGTTTGAAATGCATGAGCGCATCTGCCTTTCTCGTCATGCCGAGATTCTAGCATTGACATATTCTTGTTGTATAATGCACCTACCATGCTTAGGACCATTTTCTGGGCTCTCGTCCTCATCCTCGCGCTTTCATTCTTCGGCATTTCCATTCAAGCCATTGTCAACTCTCCCGCCGGCCAGGAGAACTTTACGTATGTGTTCGGTGTTCTCTCTCATCTGTGGCAGCTGATTATGCATATAGCCGCGAAGGTCTGGCAGTGGTCTACCTTCTGGGTCCGGCCGCCCGGAGCGTAAGGGGAGGCGGAAGACTATAGTGCGCACAATATATCTTTTGCGAACATGCCTCGTGCATGTACGCAAAAGATAGTCGCGATTGTGCGTACGCCCTGCCCCGTAGGCGTACGCACAATCGCTTTGCGAACATGCCCAGCGCATGTACGCATTCGTCTTCCCTACTTCTTTAGCGCGATAATGATGACTTGGCACAAACTGATGAGCGTGCTCATGAACCCCGTCCAAAATGCGTATATCTGAAGCCGGCTGATGAAATGTTGCTTTCGTCTCATAGTGGAAATCGTACCATACCCTTTCCTGCTCTTTTTGTTGCGCAGCGCAATGTCAAGGAGTTGTTTTTGGCTGTAATCGAGCGTCATAGTCAGCAGGTAACATTCGCAATGATGTAGTCATACGCCTCATCAACCGTATCAACGAGGGTATAGAGCGCCATATCATCCTTGTCGATGGCATGGTGCTCCTCATAAATGGTTGTTTCAATAAAGTCGAGCAGGAGTTGCCAATACTCTTTCCCGAAAAGGACGATGGGTATCTTGCGGATCTTCTTGGTCTGCACAAGCGTGACGATCTCGAAGAATTCGTCAAGTGTGCCGAAGCCGCCCGGAAAGTACACATACACCTCGGAGGCGTACGTGAGCATCACTTTCCGGACAAAGAAATGGTCGAAACCGAATTTCTCGGTGAGATACGGATTGTAGTTCTGCAGTTCCGGCAAATTGATATTCAGCCCGACCGAAGCGCCTCCGACCTCGTACGCGCCTTTGTTCGCGGCCTGCATGATGCCGGAGCTTCCGCCGGTGACGATGGCAAATCCTTTTTTTGCGAGCCGGCTCGCCAGTTCTTCGGCGCGCTGGTATGACTCGTCGCCGAGCGAAGCGCGCGCGCTGCCAAAAAAGGACACCGCGAGGCCGTAGCGGCGGATGATGTCGAATCCTTCGATGAACTCCGACATGATCTTGAACACGCGCCACGATTCTATCTTCTTCGGCTTGCAGACCAGGACTGGGCGCTCTTTCGGCATCGTGCGCCCTCCCTCATGGACAATCTGCGCAAGCCGCTCGGTCGCCTCGTGCAGAGCCGGTTGATGAGGCGACGTATCGCGCGTCAGATCTTCATTCATTCCCCAAATTGTAGCAGATCAGCGGCCGGCGCAATTCGCGGCAGGAGCATAACCGGCCTCCTGTGCCGCAGAAACCGAAGCGAACCAAATTTTATTCGCATCAGAGATGCGATTTGCACCGGCGCAACCCGGTAAATAATATTTGGTGCCGTTCTTTGATGCGACGATCTGTCCAGTGGTTGAACCCGTGTCTGACATATCGGCGGGAGGGGAGTCGGGAGACCTCGTACTTCCCTCCTGCCCTGCCGCATAACCCAGCCCGAAACTCGCGGAGCAAGCGAGCACGAGCACCGCGATAATGAGCATATCCCGAGGTATTCTGGCGGCAAGGCTTTTGCATTTTTCGCGCACCTCTGCTATAGTCATACGGTAACTATACTCGTTTTATGGCATCAACCAAGGCCGGCGGTTCGGCAAAAAACCTCAACGATTCAAATCCGAAGTACCTCGGCGTGAAGCTCGCCGACGGCGCGGCCGCCCGCCCGGGCATGGTCATCGTCCGCCAGCGCGGTACCAAGATAGAGGCGGGCACAAACGTGCGGGTCGGCCGCGACCACACGCTGTTCTCCATCGCTACCGGCACCGTCTCCTACCGCACGCGCCGCAAAACCAACTTCACCGGCCGCATCATCGCCAAGAAAGTCGCGGACGTTCTCTAATTCAATTTATCGTTCCAGTAATACGCGAGGATGGCGCGTCCCGGCATGACCAAGGGATGCCGCGCGATGACGTGCGTTATCGAGTCGTTGCTGATGGCGCTGTTTCCCAGACAAAAACCGATATGCCGGTGTTCTCCCCGGCTCTCACGATCCCAGAGCATCAGCGCCCCTTTGCGGGGCCCTTTAATTTCATACCAACCTGATTCTTCCGCGTCACGCAGCATGCCGGCGACGGTGGCGTGCCGTTCCCGGACAAGATCGAACAAATATAAAATGCCCGTGACATACGACGCGCAAGAAAGGTTGCCGTCCTCGAGCACGTCAACCGTTTCGCCGTCGATGCGGAAATACAGGTTCCGGAACAGGTGCGAACCGATGCTGTTCTCGATCGTCGTTATGTAGGAAAGAAAAAAGTCGAGTTCCGGTTTCCCTTTCATGAACTATGCTTCCGCTTCTATCGTGATGGAGAATTTCCCGAACACCTCGCCGGCGGATACGGGGACATCGAACACGCCGAGCTCCTTGATCGGCCGTTCAAGCCTGATCGCGTCCAGCGGAAGCTCGATATGCGCCTGTTCCCGCGCCGCTTTGAGGATGTCATGTGCGCCGACTGCATCATAAAGATGCCCTTTTTCGTTCGCTTTCACCTTGATGACGATGCTTGCAGCGGCGAGCGACGCGATGTTCTGCGCAATGAGCGCGGCATCAATCAACGCGTGGTCGGCCGACTGTTTGCGGCGCACCTCCGCCTCTTTCATCGCCGTCGGCGTTGCCGCGATAGCGAGCTTTTTCGGGATGAGGAAATTAAGCGCATAGCCGTCGGCAACGACAAGCGCGTCATGCGCGCGCCCCAGCCCCTTTACATCTTTGTTTAGGATGATTTTCATGTATGGCCAGCTTACTGCATCCAAATGCATTAATCAACTGTTCCTTAGTGTAACCTATAGGTTATCGTAAGGAAATCTCTGGTATGCGAAAATGTCCGCGAAGATCCTTGTCGGACTCAAGAGCTTCTGCGACGAAATAACGCATTTCTCCTACGCCGCTCTTCAGATGCGCGCGAACGAGCGAGACAAACTCGTCACAGGGATATGGATATATCCAGACACTATCCTGCAGACGGACAAATCCTTGACCTTGTAAAAGGCGCCGGAGCTGGACGCGAATGCGCCGGCGCCGCTCAGTGATGTCAAAGACAAGTACGCGCCACTTACCGTCCCAGAACGCCGGTTCAGGTATCGCATACTCCTGAAATTCAATCTGCCGTACTATCTCCAGCCCTTTCCCGGTTATGGTGACTCTGCGTTTCGCGTACTCGCCGGACACTGCTACGAGACCGGCTTGTTCCAATCGGCTGATTCCCTGTGCAATACGGCGATAGAGCTGGGCGCGATTTTTCGCGGGCCGGTCTAGTTCTTTCAGCAGCCGCGTCATCTTCGGCGCGATAAGCGCCACGCTGACGACCCCCATCGCCGCCAACGAGCGCAGGAGCAAATTTTTCATTGGCACGCGTTTCCGTTTCCGTCTTTTCCTTTCTGTTTCCACTTTACCTTATCGTATCCTATAGGCGACAGTAAGGTGAAGCCGTTATCAACAAGAAGCAAGAAGACGGTGCCTCGTTCGTAGAGACGTTCGCCAAGAACGCAGCGAGAGGACAGTAAGCTGGTGGTGATTAAATGCAACCCTACCTGCCTTGGTTTATGAGCGACTAGCGGTCATACGTCAAAAATTGGATGGCGCGCGCCATTTGCGGGTCTACTTTAGGTGTTGTGGTAGCGCCGGGAGCGTTGTATGCAACGGTGATGTCTGGCGTCACGCCGTTGCCCATAATCCAGTGGCCCGCGGGAGTAATCCAGCGCGCGACCGTGACCTTGAGCGAGCCGCCATCAAGGTCCAGGAGCGTCTGCACCGAGCCCTTGCCGAACGATTTCGTGCCGATAAGCGTCGCGGCGTGATTATCCTGAAGCGCACCCGAGAGGATCTCGGAGGCGGAAGCGGACCCGCCGTCGATGAGTACGACAATCTTCGTCCCCGCCGGAACATCGTCATAGCCGAGGCTCGTGTGCACGTTATTAGGTTCCTTGCCGCCGAAGTCCTCCGTCACGATGGTTGCGCCTTTCGGGAGGAAGTGGCTCGCGATATCAACCGCCGCATCCAAATAGCCGCCCGGGTTGCCGCGCAGGTCAATGACGAGCTTCTTTGAACCGGAGGCTTTGAACCGCGCGAAGGCCTGGTCAAACAGGTCCGCGGAATTAGACGTGAATTCGTAGAGCGCGATGTGGTAGACGCCGCTTGCCGCATCCAGACCGTCATCCGTCTCGGGTACCTGAATAATCTCGCGGACGACCTTGATATCGAGCGGCTTCCCATTCCGTACAATGGTGAAGTCCACCGTCGTCCCGACCGGCCCGCGGATCTCGGCCACCGCGGCGTCGGTGGAAATCCCGTCCGTCGTCTTGCCGTTGATGGCGGCGATCTGATCGCCCGCCTTGATGCCGGCCGCTTCCGCCGGCGTTCCCTTCAGGGGAGCGATGACGGTTAGGACGTCATTCTTCACGTCAATTTCCATGCCGACGCCCGCAAAGCTCCCTGAAATATTGTCGGCGAACGCCTTCGCCTGCGTCGGCGGGAAGAAGACGGTATACGGGTCGCCGTAGGAGGAGGCGAGGCCGCTGATGGCGCCGAAAATGCGGTCCTTGGCCGACGGGAGCGTGGACGAGGCGTGCGTGATGACGTAGTTGGCGTCAAGCGCGTTCCATGCTTCCCAGAAATCGGTGAGGTCAGCGCTCTGGTCGGGCGTCGCGTCAAGCTGATTGCCGATGAGCGGGATGTGCGCGACGAGCGAACTGGAGGAGGTGCCGCCGCCCACGATGAGTCCCGCGCCAAAGGAAAGCGCGGCGACGAGCGCGAACGAGATGCCGCGCGTGACGATGCCCGAGGTGCGGCGGTGCGTGCGTTCCGATTCCATCTTGCAGAGTGTAGCATATGCTATCCTAGATCTATGATATTTCGGCATGAGTATCGTGGCGGGGTTTGGATAGACCTTGAACAGCCCACGGCAGATGAGATACGGCAAGTCGCAAAGGAGTTTTCAATCAATGAACGCCTCGAGCAGGAACTGCTCTCCCCCACTCCGACTCCGCTCGTCGCGAACGAAGGAGGCATGGCGCTCCTGGTGCTCCACTTCCCCTCCCACGGCGCCGAAGACGGCGTTACTGAAAACCAGGAAGTTGATTTCATCGTGGGTTCGAACTTCATCTTGACGGTGCGTTACGAAGTGATTGCGCCGCTCCATCACCTGCAGAAACTCCTCGAGGCCCAGAGAATGGTCTCCGGACACGCCGCCGTCACAACCGACGTCATGCTGGAGGTCCTCTTTGCGCATCTCTACACATCCGTACACGACCACACGAACCACATCGTGAGCCATCTCGCGCGCATCGAACGGGATATGTTTGACGGCGCGGAGCGTAAGACGATACTTTCCATCCTGCAGGTCACCCGGGAATTCCTGCATATGGAAACCGCGCTCGCGGACCAGGAGGAGCCGCTCGACCACTTCCTCTCCATACTGTCGCGGAAAGAATTCTTCGGCGAACCGTTCCTTGAGCGTAGCGGGCGCATGCTCACGCAACGGACGCAGATTGAGCGGCTCGTGGAAACTCACCGCGCCATCGTGACCGAACTCCGCGAGACGAACATCGCGCTCCTTGAAGCGCGCCAAAACGAAATTATGAAGACGCTCACGGTCATCACGTTCAGCGTGCTGCCGCTGGAGCTCCTCGCCCTCATTTTCGGCATGCACCTGCCGGGAACGCCCTTTGAGCAAAGTCCGAATGCGTTCTGGGTTCTCATAACGGTCATGCTCGGCATCGTCGGCCTCATGACGCTCTTTTTCGCGCGGAAGCGCTGGATCTTTTAGCGTATGCCCGGTAGGTCAACATGGCATCATGTCCCTGCTCCAACCGTGATTTGCATGATATGCGCCAACAGTACATTATGAACAATATGAATCGGATTGAAACGTCTGACACGAGGAGTAATGCCATGTTGTCCTAACCGGGTATGCGATGGCTCGCGCGCATCTTCGGAAAACACAAGGGTATGGCGCCGCCGCCGCGGATTTTCTTCACCAACACGCTCTCGAGTACTAAAGAGCTTTTCATAGCACAGCGCCCCGGCGTCGTCACCATGTACTCCTGCGGACCGACGGTCTACGGGAGCGCGCACATCGGGAACTTGCGTCCCTACGTGTTCTCGGACACGATTGCGCGCGTCTTGAGCGCGGCAGGGTACCGCGTGCAGCGCGTCATTAACATTACCGACGTCGGCCACCTCACTGGCGACGGCGACTCTGGAGAAGATAAAATGAATATCGGCGCGGCACGCGAGAAGACGACGCCGAAGGCGATCGCCGACCGCTACACGAAAGAGTTCATTGACGATCTCTCCGAACTCAACATTAATACGGACGATATCCGGTTCCCGCGCGCGACCGACTACATCCAGGAGCAAATCGCCTTCGCCAAGACGCTTGAGGAGAAAGGGTTCGCGTATCGCATCGCGGGCGGACTCGCCTTTGATACGTCCCGCTTTCCGGGCTACGGCAGGCTCGGAAACATTGACGTGTCCGCCCAGCGAGCCGGCGCGCGCGTAGAAGCGGATCCCGAGAAACGGCATCCGTCGGATTTCTGGCTGTGGCGAATCGCGAAGCCGGGCGACCTCCAGCAGTGGGACTCTCCGTGGGGCCGCGGAAATCCGGGCTGGCACATTGAGTGCTCCGCGATGAGCCGTGCGCTTCTCGGGAAAGAGATTGATATCCATACCGGCGGCGAGGACCACATCGCGACCCACCACAACAACGAACTCGCACAGTCCGAAGCGGCGTCGGGGCGGACGTTTGTGCACTACTGGATGCATAACGCGTTTCTCACCGTTGAAGGCCAGAAAATCTCAAAGTCACTGCACAATGACATTTACTTGAAAGACGTTGTCGCGAAGGGATTCTCCCCGCTCGCGCTCCGCTATTTCTTCCTCCAGGCGCACTACCACACGCCGATTTCTTTCTCGTGGGACGCGCTCGCGGGCGCCGAAAGCGCGCTTGAACGGCTCCAGCGGCTTGCGCGCGACATCGCCGAAGAATCCAAGCGCAAGGCCTCCGCTTCCGAAGCGCGCGAACGTTTCCTCGCGGCGCTCCGCGACGACCTCGCGACGCCGGCGGCGCTCGGCGTCCTCTGGGAATCACTCCGGAGCGAGGATTATGCGCCCGAAGAAAAATGGGGGCTCCTCGAGGACGCCGATGCGCATCTCGGCCTCTCCCTTCTTTCGCCGCCTGGGCAGGGCGCCATCAGCGAGGCGCAGCTGCCGGAGAAGATACGGGATCTGCTCGCGCGCCGCGAAGCGGCGCGCGCCGCCTCGGATTTCGCGGAAGCCGACCGCATCCGGAGCGAGATTGAGCACGGGGGATATCATGTGGATGACGGGCCAAACGGCCCCGTAGTAGCCCGGACGACTCTTTGATACAATCAGCGGCAATGGCATCCGCCGATCGTGTCCCGCCCCAGTCGCTTGAGTCCGAGCGCGCGCTTCTCGGCGCGCTTCTCCTCAAGCCCGATGCCGTCCACGACGTCTCGGACCTCATCAGCGCCGACTCTTTCTATGCGGAAAAGCATCGGCTCATCTTCGGCGCGATGCGCGAGCTCGCCGAGCGCGGCGAGCCGATTGACCAGCTGTCCCTTTCGGAGCGGCTGCAGAACCAGGGACTGCTTGAGCGCAGCGGCGGCAGGAGCTACCTTGCCGAGCTCGCAGGTTCGGCGCCGTCCCCCGGCAATTTCCCCCACTACGCCGAGCTCGTCTCGCGCAAGTATTTGATGCGTTCCCTAATCGATGCCGCGTACACCATCAGCGAATCCGCATACGACGATGCGCGCGAAACGATGGAAGTCCTGGACGAAGCCGAGAAAAGCATTTACGCCATCGGCAACGCCTCCGCCGCACACAAGTTCACGGCCATCGGCGATAAAATCCATGCGGCATGGGAGCGCATTGAAGCGCTGTCGCATAAAGAAGACGGTATCCGCGGCGTCCCCTCCGGCTTCCCTTCCCTGGATAATCTGCTCTCGGGCTTCCACCCCTCCGACCTCGTCATCCTCGCGGCGCGGCCGAGCATGGGCAAGACGTCGCTCGCACTTGATATCGCGCGGAACGCCGCGGTGCGCCACAACGTCCCCGTCGGCATCTTCTCGCTTGAAATGAGTTCAGAACAGCTCATTGACCGCATGCTCGCGGCGGAATCGTTCGTCAACTCCTGGAAACTGCGCACCGGCCAGGTGAAGGACGAAGAGGATTTCAACCGCATCCGCGACGCGCTTGAGACGTTGTCCAAGGCGCCCATCTACATTGACGACAAGCCGGGCAATAACATTCTCGCGATGCGCGCGGTCGCGCGCCGGCTCAAGCGCGAGCGCGGCATCGGCCTCATCGTCGTGGACTACCTCCAACTCATGGCGCCGACCTCCACCAAGGCCTCCGATTCTATGGTGCAGCAGGTGACCGAGATCTCCCGCTCGCTCAAATCGCTCGCCCGCGAGCTCGAGGTGCCGGTTATCGCGCTCTCCCAGCTCTCGCGCGCAGTGGAACAGCGCGGCGGCCGGCCCCGCCTCAGCGACCTGCGCGACTCGGGCTCCATTGAGCAGGATGCGGATGTCGTGATGTTCATTCACCGCGAAGACAAGCGCGACCCCAACAGCGACCGGCCGAACATCGCCGAGATACTCATTGAAAAGCACCGCAACGGCCCGACCGGGAAGACCGAACTCTACTTTGATGAAAAGCGCGCCACGTTCCAGCCGGTGGACACCGCAGGCTACGGCGAGCTCGCGCAGGAATTCTAGAAATGAAGCGAGTACACGATTTTGAGGGCTCTCGGAGGCGAAGCAGCATGGTAATTTCGGCGCCGGGGGGTAGCTGCGCTGAAATTTGCGAGCCGAGAGCGAGCGCACTTGCCCGCTGGGCAAGTGACGCGTACCTCAAAATAGTGTTGCTCGCGTAATGTATGGATAAGATCGACGAACTCGCCACCGCGCTCGCCCGCCTTCCCGGCATCGGTCCGCGCCAGGGGAAACGGTTCGTGTATTTCCTCCTCGCCTCCCCCGCCGCGGAGCGCACGAAACTCGCCGAGCTCATCCTTTCCTTGGGCAAAGACGTCCGCCAATGCCCCGACTGCCTTCGTTTCCACAACGGCACTACGGCGGCGCTCTGCCAGTACTGCACCGACCCGCGGCGCGACGATACCCAGCTCCTGCTCGTGGAAAAGGACCAGGACCTCGCGGCCGTGGAGCGCGCCGGCACCTACAAGGGCCGCTACTTCGTTCTCGGCGGCGTGCTGACCCTCACCGGTAAGGGCGCCATCCGCGAGAAAGAACTGGTGAAAGCGGTGGAGAAGCGCCTGAAAGACAACCTGGGCGAAGTCGTGCTCGCGCTCTCGGCGACGAGCGAGGGCGAGCATACGGCCGACCGCGTGCGCGAACTGCTCCTGCCCTATCGCGACCACCTGAAAATTTCCATACTCGGCCGCGGCCTCGCGACCGGCAGCGAACTGGAGTACTCCGACGCCGAGACGCTCCGCGCCGCGCTCACCAACCGCAAGGAGGCATAAAGCAAAAGCACCCGCGCGGGTGCTTTGCTTTTGTGAAATGGTTTGTTTAGTACCGCTCCTGGACGAAGGTCAGCGCCTTGCCCTTCTTGTCGGCGCGGCCGGTGCGGCCGATGCGGTGCACATAGTCCTCGTACGTGGACGGAAGGTCGTAGTTGATGACGTGCGAGACGGCGGGAATATCAATGCCGCGCGCCGCGACGTCGGTCGCGACAAGCACGCTCACCTTCCCCGCCTTGAAGGCCTCCAGGGCCCGCTGGCGCGCGCCCTGCGTCTTATTGCCGTGGATGCTCTCCGCATGGATGTGGAGGCGCGACAGCGCCTTGGCGAGCTTCTCCACGCCGAACTTCGTGCGGCCGAAGACGAGCACCTTGCTGAAGTCGCGGTCCTTGAGCATCTCGGCGAGCACCTCAAATTTGTCCTTCCCGCGCGGGATGCGGACGACGTCCTGGTCCACGGATGACGGCGTGTCGCGCGTCTTGACCGAGATGATGACGGGGCTTGAAAGGAAGTCGCCGATGAGCCGCTCAATGTCCTTCCCCATCGTCGCCGAGAAGAAGAGCGTGTGGCGCTCCTTGCGCATCTTGGAAAGAATCATGCGCATATCGTCGATGAAGCCCATGTCCAGCATGCGGTCCGCCTCGTCGAGAACGACCGTGCCGAAGCTTGTGAGGACGAGCGCCTTGCGTTCCATCAGGTCCTTGAGGCGTCCCGGCGTGCCGATGACGAATGCCGGATCGTGCCGAAGCTGGGAAATCTGCGGGCCGATGTTGGCGCCGCCGACCGCGACCATGCCGCGGAAGCCGAGCCCTTTCGCGAAGCCGGCAAGCTCCTTTTCTATCTGCACCGCGAGCTCGCGCGTCGGCGCCATGATGAGGATGCGCTCCCCTTTCTGCTTCATCACCTTATCAATGAGCGGGATGAGGAAAGCGGCGGTCTTGCCGGTGCCGGTCTCGGCGAGGCCGACGACGTCCTGGCCAAGCAGAGCGTGCGGAATGGCCTTGTCCTGAATCGGCGTCGGGTGCTCGTACTTGCGCGCGATGATGTTCGCCTTCAGGT
Source organism: Patescibacteria group bacterium (assembly GCA_018968865.1). The sequence continues at coordinate 24,172 of JAGWZP010000008.1, forward strand.
GCGCGTTGATGTCAAAATCGGAGAACTTGTGCTCCGGCACGAAGACCGGCTCCGAGGTCGTCACGACTGTTTTGTTCATAAACTTGGAGATTTCTGCTTCGGTCTCGCCGAAGGAGCCGAAGCCTCCGCGGCGCGCCGGAGCGCGACCGCGACTGCCGAAGCCGCCGCGTGAGCCGTAGCCGCCCTTAGACGGGAAACGGCTCGGTCCGCCGAACCCGCCGCGCCCGGCAGCCGGGCGCGGCGAATACGGCCGGTTTGACCCGCCTTTGCTATGCGAGGAGCTTCCCCCCGCTGACTGATGATTCCATCTTCCTATTTGCATTGTGTATTAGTTATTACGCACAAATTTACGAGAACGCTGTCAAAAAGTTCAGATACAAGGCACGGGAAAGCAATTTCTGCAGGCGTACTTTGAGGTACGGCGGAAGAAATTGCAGGGCTCCCGTAACGCAGTATCTGGAGTTTTTGGCGCGTTACCCTATTGAGTCAATTTTGATCTTGAGGATCGGCTGGCGGTGGCCGCGGCGCTTGTAGTAGCGGCTCTTCGGCTTGTACTTCACCACCTCGACTTTCTTATCCAATCCGGCGAGAACAACGGTGCCCTTGACCTCCGCGCCCTTGATAAGCGGCGCGCCGATGGTCGTGTCCGAGCCGTTGTCCACGAGGAGCACCTCGCCAAAGACAACCGTGTCACCCTTCTTCAAGTCCCCCGGGAGCTTCTCAATAGCGATAGTGTCGCCTTTGGAGACGACATACTGCTTCCCGCCGGTCTTGATTACGGCCACTTCCATAGTCCGCTTAATATAGCATTTCCCTATATAAAAGACAAGGCGGACCGAAGTCCGCCTCAAGAATCACATTACCGTCTCGGCTCGATGTTCTCGGGTCGGCCGGTCTTCCATCCGATACGGCGCCGTTGGGCGGCACCCGGTTCCTTGCCCTCGGCACGAACTCTTTTATTGTATCGTGCGCGCGCATTGCGAAGAGGTCTTAAGAAGTCTAGTGCCTCTTGCGGGAGCTCATAATCCCACGACAAAAATACGGGTTCCCTGTGAAAGAGGGGCCGTACGCACCGCCAAAAACGCGACTTCAATCCGCTCCCACAGGCGATACTCATCCTGCCATGGCATGCCGGACACAGCGGGCGATGTTCCACCCGCCACCTTGCTATGGATGCCGCCCAGAGCAGCGTGTGCAGGAAGTTCTTCGTTCTGGAAAACGGCCGGGAGAAATACCGTGGGGTATCGTCTTCCTTGATGAGAACCCATCCGGCATCCTCGTCTCTCGCCCGGCCTTCCTGAGCCAGGAACGTTGTCCAGACCCGTACTTCAAGCCCGTTCGCCGCGTAACTGAACCCGACTTCTCTTCCCTCGCGGGGAGATGGCGCGATGAGGTCTAACCGTCTGAAGTCTTTCTTAAATTCAGCTAACGAAAGCTTCCGGAATCCTTGCCGCTCCAGAGCTCTGGTAAAGCTCGCGAATGCTTCCGCATCCGGTAACACTTTGGTTGGCATCGCTGCCTCCTTTGAAAAAACGATCGGGTCGTACTATA
>JAGWZP010000009.1 GCA_018968865.1 Patescibacteria group bacterium
GCTGTCGCGATGGACGACAAAGAGAACCAGCGCGTCCGGGAATTTCAGGAAGCATACAAGAAAGAGTTTGGGGAAGAACTGACGGCCAGTGAAGCGAGCACACGGCTCCATCAGCTGGTCCAGTTGTATCAGTTCATCTCCCGTCCGCTACTACCTGAACCGCCCGGCACGAGCGACGCTCCGAGCAAAGGCTAGGCCGCCTGTTTCAGATCGTCCTCTTCGAAGCGCTTTTTAAGCGTGCGAACATTTGCTACTGTACGTCTAACATTTTCGTCGTCGGTGTTCAAAAAGGTGCGAACGTCGTTGATGAATGCCAGCCGAGTATTACGTAGTCATACTTCGTACGACTGGGGCTAAAACGGCCTACATGTTTACTTAATTGCCCCGCCGGCACGTTTCCCTGCTACTTGCATTGTTTATACTAGCACTGTATACTGGTTTATACCATGCTCGAAACACTGACCGACAACGACAAGAAGGCTTTTGCTTTCATCCGCAACTGGATCATCCGGCACGGAGAAGGCCCGACGCTCAGAGAGATTAACCTGTTCACGGGTAAATCATCCCCTCGCTCCGCAAGCCTCCTCGTTGAACGTCTCGTTGAAGCTGGTTTGATCAAGAAGGCCGGACGAAAATTCAGACTCGCTGATGGTGCTATCGATCGCAGAAGCTCAGTATCCACAGTGAACATTCCTTTGGTTGGGTCGGTCGCCTGTGGCGCACCCATTTTGGCCGAGCAAAACGTAGAGACCTACATCCCTGTTTCCACTGCCTGGGCCAAAAAAGGAGGCAAGTACTTTCTTTTGCGGGCGAAGGGCACGTCGATGAACAAGGCGGGTATTGAGGACGGAAGCATCGTTTTGGTACGGCAGCAGAACAGCGCTCAGAACGGAGACAAAGTTGTTGCGCTTATCAACGACGAAGCGACCGTCAAGATTTTCGAGAAGACTTCAAATGCTGTGATCCTCCGTCCTAAATCTACAGACCCGGAGCACAAGCCGATTGTATTAACAGAAAACTGTGAGATTCAGGGGGTCGTCATCACAGTGCTTCCTCCTGACCTCCATTAAGGAAATAATTATGGCACTTGGAAAACACACAAGAACCGGTCAGGGCACCTTTCGTCGTGAACGTTCGGATTCGCTCGTGAAGAACTTGAAACAGGAATACCCGGAGTTCGAAAACATTAATGGCAACACCAAGCTAGGCACTCTCAAGGAGAAGTTTGGTGTCGATTCGCTCGACGCGGTGCGCAAGGCGTTGAGAAAGCAAAACGAAGATTAACACTATCGCTATGGCTAACTGTCAAATTACGTGCATTACCAAGCCCAACGTGAATAGCTCGCATGAGCACATCACTCACGTCGGCAACCCGAGCGTTCCTTGGAAGCTGACTGTGGAACAAGTGATAAAGAACATCGACAACGGAGTCGACACTTTCTACGTAGTGGACCCCCGAAACGGGAAGACTGCCTATGTTGGAGTGCAGCGACCCGCTGGACGGCGAGCTTATATTCAAACGTACGCAGATGGCGATTGGAACAATAACCTCTTGTCCCTCAATCAGTGTCCTCTATAGGCGATGGTAAGCCAGTTGTGATCGTTGTCTCGTAATGTTCGACGGCTCAGTATTCTTGTCCGCATGAAGAAGTTCTGCTGACGTCGTTGCCTCGCAGGCACGTTTCCACGTCTTTACCGGACCAGTCTCGCGAGAGAGACTGGTCGCATGGCCCGCGTAACAGTCACGTTCTCCGTCTCGCTCCCGCCGGAAATGGCGGCAGAGCTCGAAGACATTCAGAAGAAAGAGCATCGCACACGCTCCGAGCTCGTTCGTGAGGCCCTGCGCCGCTATATCACTGCTGCGATAAATGTGCGCGCTGAGTAGGGTGGGTTTACGCGCCTAATTGAGATGCTAGTATTTCAGGGTGGATCTATCTGAACTCAAAAAAGAATATCTCATCGCGCAAGAGCTCGGCATTGACGCAAGTTACGGACGCATACTAACGATCATCGATTTCGGGAATGTTGACTATTGGTTTGAAGAAGATAGGCAGGATGCCGACAATACCGCCATCCCAGACGATGAGAAGCTCGCTATAGACCTTCAAAAACTAAAAGACTTCACGTCCCTTTTCTCAGACCATGTCCGCTTCTATTATGGGCATGATCCGCAAAATGATTCATTGAAGTTCATCATCGCCGCGAAGAACATTTTCGGTAAAAGCCGCGTCTTCACAAAACCGATCCAAAAGGTCCGCCACCATCTCAGAGCCGAGGAGATACCTACCAATACCAGGACTACCTTTGTGGACTCTGACGGTATTTATATACAACTTCCAAAATGCAATTTCGATGTCGAGATAGCAGTCGATGCAATACGATTGAAGGACAACTACGATACGTTGGCGCTTTTCTCCGGCGATGCAGACTTTCTTAGTCTTGCTCGGTATCTAAGGAAAAATGGCAAGAAGGTGATTCTGTTCAAGGGCGGGCATATCACTTCGGACCTCAGAAGGGAAACCGACAAAATCGTTAATGCCCAGAACATAAAAAGACACATCGTGCAGCTAAAAAAGCGAAAACCTGGCGCAAGGCCAGGTTCCGCGAATCGTTAACCCGTATCCACGGGCAGGTGTAGAAAGTATACACGATAGCGGCGGCTCGGCAAGGTTGTACACAGGTAGTAATGAGTGCGGAACCACGTGCCTTGCTGACACATTTCCACCTCTTTGACGCCCTTCTCGCCATACCTATGCTGTCGCGATGGACGACCAAGAAGCACAGCGCGTCCGGGAGTTCCAGGAGGCATACAAGGAGGAGTTTGGGGAAGAACTGACGGCTGGCGAAGCGAGCATACGGCTTCATCAGCTGGTCGAGTTGTATCAGCTCATTTCCCGTCCGCTGCCGCCTGAACCGACTGGCCCGACCGACGCTCCAAAGAAAAGCTAGGCTGCCTGCTTCAGGTCGTCCTCTTCGAAGCGCCTTTTAAGCGCACGAATGTTTGCTACAGTACGTCTAACATTCTCGTCGTCGGCACTCAAAAAGGTGCGAACGTCGTCGATGACTGCCAGCAATTCGTATTTAGTGCAGCGTGGTAAAGGTCAGGTTGCTGCTGTTTGCGATGGTGTTGGTGTTGTCCTCGGAGATGATGCGGTAGTAGTAGGTCACTCCTGAACTGAGTGATGAGAGCGTTGCCGTATGGCCGGTCACCATGGTGGCATCTTTTACGGTAAGCGTTTGGCTCACCGGCATGCTCGAGTTCTGCGAGTAATCGACTTCGCTCGTCGACGGATTATTGGTTGTCCAGGTGATGGCGGCCGACGTTTTGGTGATCGTACCGACCTGTATGTTTGAGATGGAAAGCGGCTGGGGTGTAGGGGTTGCGGGTAGCGGTTGGGAGACGGCGTTTTGCATGACGGCTATTTCCGATTCAAGGTTAGTCACTTGATTTTGCAAATCTGCGACGGTTGCCTGCGTATCCGACAATGCCGACGACAGCTTGGATATTTGGTCTTGAAGATTCTGCATCGTTTGCTGAGGATCAGCAATCGACGATACATCAATCGGAACATCCGCTGAAGCGGCGGCGGCCTGATCCTGTATCGATGCCGCGAGCGCATCCCGCGTCTGCGCGTCGAAAACCCCCGTTCCTTTCAATCCCGCCTGCTCCTGCAGATCCTTCACCGCTTTTTCGGTCATTCCGCCGTAAAATCCCGTCGTTGAGGTCGCGGCTGCGTCTGAAACGCCGGAAAGGAGAGCTTGCAGCGTTTTGACATCATCTCCCGAATCGCCGCGTTTCAGCGTCCGAGGAAGAACGTCCTTCAAATGCACCTCCTCTGCTTTTGTGCGCAAATCCGCCACTTCGCTGGCGAGAAGTTGATTTTGGATTTGAAGTTGTTGGAGGACATCAACAAGCGAAGGCGCTGTACTGGTGCCCATAGCGCTCTCCGGCGAGGAGGTCGCGTTTTGCATGCCCATCGCGGCCTCGAGCGCGGCGGCAAGCGTCTGATGATTGGCAATCGGAAATCGTACGAGGAGTATGCCGAGGAGCGCAGTAGAGAGAACCGCCGAGGCAACAAGGAGCGAAGTCTTCCGCATGCAGATAGATTACCATGTCTCTCTTCTGCTTCAAGACAAAAAAACCGCCTCGCGGTATGCGAGGCGGTTTTTTTAGAACACGCACAACTACACTACTTTTTCGGACAAGCGGCGCGAGCTGTCTTTGCAGCAGCGGTTGCCGTCTTGACTGCGTCGGTGTATGTACTGCGGGCAGTTTTGACTGCGGCGGCATACGTGGCCTGCGCCGATTTGCGTGCGGTCATAGCGGCCGCATTTGCCGTCTTCACCGCAGTCGCGTAATCGGTCCGTGCCGCCTTTCTGGCCGCTGCGCGAGCAGTCGGATCAGTCATAGCGTTTGCAGCAGAGAGAGCCGTATCACGCGCCGTCATGGCGGCGGTCTTGGCGCTCGTCAACGCGGCCTTTGCGGAAGCATTCGCGGTATCCCGAGCGGTCATAGCCGCAGTCATAGCTGTGTCTCTTGCCGTTCTCGCCGCTACAGTGGCTGCCTGTTTCGCCTGCGTGGCAGCTACCAAGCACGCGGTGCGGGTCGTTGTCGAACCGCTCGTCGCGTTCGTCATGGGCGTCGTAGTCTGAGCGGACGCGAGGACGGGAACAAAGCTCGCAACAAACAACGTTCCAATCGCTATATGTCTAAGTGTTTTCATCTTTTTATCCTTACATTAATAATATGCTTCTGAGCATTATACACCCTGCCCTACCTGTTCTTACACCTTTCGGTGCACAATTGTTTCAGCGGCGGGAGTTCCACACCGGAAATGCACGAACGGGGAGTGGATGTTCATTCGCGCCAGCATACCGCGCCTAAAATGGGCTAGAATACACCTATGATCCGCAGCATCGCGCATCCGCTCACGCGCGCGTGGCATCGCTCCCATCTCATCCGCCATCGGCGGTCGTGGCTCATCATGCTCGTCGTCGTGGGGATCGCATTTTTACTCGGCGCCTTCGGCGATTTCGGAAACGTCTCGTGGCCCGCGCTTGGCGACGCCGTGCTCCGTACCACCTACCGCCTCGCTTTCGCCTACGGCATCGCGCTCCTTCTCGGCGTTGCGGTCGCGCTCATCGTCGGCTGGAGCCCGTTTGCCGACGCCCTCTTCCCCGTTTTCGACGTTTTACAAAATCTCCCTTCGTTCGCGCTTATTCCGCTCTTCATTTACTTCCTCGGCTTCACCAATCAGATGATCATCCTCTTCGCAGTGAGCTCCATCGTCTGGCCGATCCTCTTCGCCGTGCTGACTGCGATCAAGAGCGCGCACAGCGACCTCAACGACGCGGCAACCATCTTCGGCGCGACGGGACTCCGGCGCATCCGTTTCTATCTCGCGCCGCTTTCTTTCCCCGCCATCCTCACCGGCTCCATTGTGGGCATCGCCATCGGCTGGGAATCGGTCATCGGCGCCGAGATCATCGCGAACATTGCCGGTTTCGGCTCATTCATCAAGGACGCGAGTGCCACCGGCATCAGCCAGGCGTCCATCGCCGGCACACTTGCCATCCTGATCATCGTCTTCATCGTCAATCGCCTCATCTGGGCGCCGCTCTTGGACGAGAGCAGCCGACGCTATGCTGAATAGAATCCACAACATGGCGCTCGTCCTCTCGCGCGTCAGCGCGAAGTTCGCCGATATGGACAAAGACGTGCTTGCGCTCGAGGGCATCTCCTTCTCCCTTCCCGCCGGTTCGTTTCTGTCCATCATCGGGCCCTCCGGCGCCGGGAAGTCCACGCTGATGCGCGTCATCCTCGGGCTCATGCCGCACACGAGCGGGACCATCGTACGCAACTTCTCCCGGCCGGCGATGGTCTTCCAGAATTACGCGCTCTTCCCCTGGCTTACCGCGCTTGATAATGTCGCGTTCGGCCTGCGCATGACGGGTATGCCTCGCAAAGAGCGCGAGCACGTCGCGCGGGAGAAATTAAAGGAGGTCGGTCTTGCGCATCTCGAGACCCATTATCCAGCCGCGCTCTCGGGCGGCCAGCGCCAGCGCGTCGGACTCGCACGCGCTCTCGCGATCTCGCCCGACCTTCTCATTATGGACGAGCCATTCTCCAATCTCGATACCATCACCTCTGAAGCACTCAAGAACGATCTTTTGAACATTTGGCGCTCGTACGGCATGACGATACTGATGGTGAACCATCTCATCCCCGACGCTATCGAACTCTCCGACCAGATACTCGTCCTCGGCGCGCATCCGGGACACATCGCAAAGGCGCTCACGGTGGAGCTCCCGCGCCCGCGCGAGGTGCGCCACGAAAAATTCTTTGCAGAGGTGGACCGTTTGACCGAGGTCGTCCGCAGTATTTCTTCTTGATTCTCAAAAAGGACATCGCAAGTCCTTAGAAAGGACTTGCGATGTCCTTTTACACTTCGATACGCGAGAAGAAGTAGGAGCCGAGCGCAAGGAAAAGCGCGGTGACGCCGAGGAGCACGCCGATATCGAGCGCAAGCGGGAAGGTCGCCGTGCCGATGAGGAAATAGCGGAGCGCATCCACGCCGTAGGAGAGCGGGTCAAAGCGAGCGACCCAGAAAAGCACGGGGGAGGTATTGGAGAGCGGGAAGAGAGCGCCCGAGAGAAAGAAGAGCGGCATCACGAGGAAGTTCATAATGAGCTGGAAGCCCTGCATATCGTGGAGCAGCGAGGCGACCATGATGCCGAGCGAGCTGAAAAGGAGCGCGACGAGAAGCATCACGACGAGCGCCGGTATGATATTGAACCACGAGGAGGGACGGAAACCGGCGAAGATGGCGAGAATGAGGACGAGCGTCCCTTGGGCGCTTGCGACGGTCGCGCCGCCGATAGTGCGCCCGAACATGATGGAAAGACGGGATACCGGTGCAACCATGGTCTCTTTCAAGAAACCGAATTGGCGGTCCCAGATGACCTGCATGCCGTTGAAGATGGCGCTGAAGATGATACTCATGCCGATGACGCCCGGCGCGATAAATTGCAGGTAATTCCCCTGCCCCGCTTTTGCAAACACCGGTCCGAGCCCGTAGCCGAGCGCAACGAGAAAAAGTATCGGCTGGCCGAGTGAACCCACGATGCGCGACTTCGAGCGGACAAACCGCTTCACTTCCCTAAGCCACATGATGTAGATAGCATTCATATGCACATATTAGCGGCGGCCGCCGCCATGCATGCGGCGCGCTTGGCGCATCCGGTCAAGCGAATTCCCTTCTTCATCGCGGATGGCGCTTCCCGTCAGCTTCAAAAATGCTTCTTCCAAGGTCGCGGTACCGGTCTGCTTCTGCAATGCTTCGCTTGTCCCTTGCGCGATGATGACGCCATGGTCGATGACGGCGATGGTCTTCGCGATGCGGTCGGCCTCCTCCATATAATGGGTAGTGAAGAAGACCGTGATGCCTTCTTCGGTATTCAGCTTCTGCACGTAGCCCCAGAGTGCATTGCGCGTCTGCGGGTCGAGACCCAGGGTCGGCTCATCGAGGAAGATGATCTTCGGATGATGCAAGAGGCCGCGCGCAATCTCCAACCGGCGTTTCATCCCGCCCGAGAAATCGCGGACGAAATCATGTTGACGGTCGGAGAGCTCGACGAGTGCGAGCATTTCGGGGATGCGCTTCGCGAGTGTTTCTTTCGGCACGCTGTAGAGCACGCTGTGGAGTTTCAAATTTTCAAGTGCGGTCAGGTCTTCGTCCAGCGACGGGTCCTGGAAGACGATGCCGAAGGAGCGGCGCGCGAGATCCGGTTCTTCAACCGGATCGTGACCGTTGATGGAAATCGTCCCCGCCGTCGGGCGGAGCAGGGTTGTGAGCATCTTGATCGTGGTCGACTTCCCCGCACCGTTGGGACCGAGAAAAGCGAAAATGCCGCCCTCCTCCACCGTAAAGGAGACATCCTTCACCGCAACGAACTCATCAAATCTCTTGGTGAGATTCTTGACCTCAATAATATTCTTCATGTGTTCCGTTCACTATACCCTGCCGTCACGACAGGTGCAAAATTACATTAAAAAAGGCCGCGTGTGCGGCCTTTTTGGATTGAAAGGTTTAAAGCAGATGTTTCAGGAATTCTGCCCTTGGGTCCCTTTCGATTTCGGGATTTTCTCCTTCGTCATCGATAGGAACGGCATTGATCAAGGACATGCTTATCCCCGGAGGTGGCCTGTCTCCGATCTTGTCCGGGACAGGAGGTTTGGCTTCTTTGGGTTTCGCATTCCTGGCCCTCATCGCAGCTTTTTTCATCACATCCCTCCTCGTTAACGGGTTGTGTTACGGGTGTACCACGCTCTAAATCTAGCGGCAGTATGCCGCGTTAATACGATTTCGTCAATCAATTTATTTCTTTCTTTTGCGCGAATTGGTAGGATTTTATGTGAAGAGTCAATCTCCGCGAGATTACTCGCCCGCTCTGTGGATAACAATCCAAAACACTACGATATATCGTAGTGTTTATACATGAAAAAGAGAATGCATGAATTGAGCAAGGATGAGCAAATAAAGACGCTGGATTCGCTCTACACTGCCGCCGCTACAATTCGCGGGCGCTCCGCCATGAAATCTTTCTTGCGCGACCTGCTTACTGAAAGTGAACGCATCATGCTTGGACGGCGAATCCTCATCGCCCGCCTGCTTCTTTCAGGCGAAACCTATGACGGCATTTATGATCGCTTGGGAGCAAGCCCCGGTACGGTACGAAATGTCGATCGATGGCTGCAAGATCAAATGCCTGGCTATGAAAATGCCATTCAGGCATTGGAGGACGAATTTGGAAAACGAGAATTCAAGAAGAAATACGCAACGAGTATGCTCTATCGTTTCAAGAAGCGGTACCCGCTTCATTTTCTGCTTTTCCTCGAACCAAAATAATCTTTCATGAAATACTACGATATATCGTAGTATTTCATCGGATGTCGGCATTCAATCGCCGAGAGATAGGATGAGGAGGCCTTTCTTTTCTATTTCTTCGCGCGGCCAGTATTTTGAAAGATCGTCGAGCGTAAAAGTGCGTGCATAGGTAACTGTCTTCTTAATGCTACGGCCAGTCGGCTTCCGATCGGGGCCAAGGCCGGTCCATTCCTCAAGCACCAGTACATCGCCAGGTTGTACATTTATCAAATCTTCATCCGGCAAGCGCAATTCATATTTCTTTGCTCCGGATGCAACCGCATCAAAATATTCCGGCAGAATCTTCTTGTGAATCTCTGCCATATTATTTCTTGCGCTTGCGGGACATGGCGGCGCGGAGGAACTCGGTGAACAAGGGGTGCGGCGCAAGCGGGCGCGCCTGGAGCTCGGGGTGGAACTGCGTGCCGAGCATGAAAGGATGCACGTCGCGCGGAAGCTCGGCGATCTCCATCAGCACGCCGTCGGGGCTGGTGCCGGAGAAGACGAGGCCGGCGTCCTCCAGCCGCTTCACGTACGCCGGATTGATTTCGTAGCGGTGGCGGTGGCGCTCCTCCACCAATTCTTTCTTGTAGGCGGCGCGCGCCAGCGTGTTCTTCTTGAGGTAGCACGGGTACACGCCGAGGCGCATCGTGCCGCCGTACTTGTTGTCGGCGAGGTGCTTCTTCTGCTCCAGCATCACGTCGACCACCGGATCGGCCGCCGTCTTCTTGATCTCAGTCGTATTCGCGTCCCTCAGCCCGAGCACGTGGCGCGCATACTCAACCACCATCAGCTGCATGCCGTAGCAGAGTCCGAAATATGGAATTTTCTTCTCGCGCGCGAATTGTATCGCCCGCATTTTTCCTTCGATACCGCTCTCGCCGAACCCGCCGGGGACGATAATGCCGTGGAATTTCTTGAGCACCGCGAGCGACTTCGCTCCGCCGTGCTCCAAGTCCTTAGAATTCACCCAGGTGATCTTCGCCTGGCGGCGGAGCTTCGCCGCGGAGAACTTGATGGCTTCAATGACCGAGAGGTACGCGTCGGCGAGCACGAAGTCGCCCGTATCGAAATATTTCCCCACAATGGCGATATTGATTTCAGGCGCTTTCGTATTTATCGCCGCGAGCGCGAACTTCTTCCACGCGGCGAGCGAGGCGCGCTTCTTCTCGGGCAAATTCAGCGCGGTGAGGAGCGCGTCGCCGAGCTTGTCCTTTTCAAAATTGAGCGGCGCTTCGTAAATACTGTCGATGTCCGGCGCGGAAATGACGCGGTCCTTGCGCACGTTGCACCAGATAGCGAGTTTCTCCTTGCGCTTCTCGTCCACGAGTTCTTTGGAGCGCGCGATAATGAAGTCCGGCTGGACGCCGTAGCTGTTTAAGTCGCGCACGGCCGTCTGGGTCGGCTTCGTCTTCATCTCGCCGAGCGTGCCCGGCGTCGGCAGGTAGGAGACCATGACAAAGAGCACGTCCTCCGGATGCTTCATCTTGAGCACGCGCGCCGCTTCGATGAAAAGCGCGTTCTGGAAATCGCCGATGGTGCCGCCGATCTCGATGACCGAGATGCGGCTGCCGTTGTACGCGGCCGCGGCCTCGATGCGCCGGAGTATCTCATCGCGCACATGCGGAATGGCCTCGACGCATTTCCCGCCGTAGCCGAGCGCACGCTCGCGTTCGATGACCGACTGGTACACCATCCCGCTCGTCATATAGTCTTCCGCGGTGAGGTCGCGGCCCAAAAAGCGCTCATAGTTGCCCATATCCTGGTCGGTCTCCATGCCGTTCCGCAGGACGAACACTTCGCCGTGCTCGGTCGGATTCATCGTGCCGGCATCCACGTTCAAGTACGGATCGACCTTCACCAGATTGACCGGATACCCTTTCTGCTGGAGCAGGAGGCCGACCGAGCTCGTAACGACGCCCTTACCGACGCCGCTCATCACCCCGCCGAGGACGAATATGTATTTGTGACCTTCTTTTGCCATACCGAACTAGACCTTGAGGTACTTATTGATCGCGAGTACCGAGGCGACCGCTCCGAGCACGATGCCCGAAAGCATCAGGATGGAGAAAACCAGCGCGAAGTGGTCGCCGTAATAGCTCGCAATATTGAACCCGCCGAACCATCCCGCGGTCTTGGTCCCCGCGTACCACGTCGCCGGCCAGAGCAGAAGGAGTACGACGATTGCCGCGATAACGCCGGTGATGACGCCGGTCACGACGAACGGCCCCTGGATATAGATGTTGGAGGCGCCGACGAGCCGCATGACCGCGATTTCCTCCTTCGCGGTGTAGATGGCGAGGCGGACGGTCGCGAAGGCGATGAGGATGGACGCTATGGCGAAGAGCACGATGACCGCGAAGCCGATCTCGCGCGTCGCCGCTATCGCGAGCGCGAGCCGGTCGATGATCTCCTTGTTCTGTGCGTAATTGATGCGATCGACGATAGAGGTGCCGCCGGAAGAGAGCGCGGGCGAGGCTTCGAGGAAGCTCACGATGCTCTCGTATTGGGACGGGTCCTTCGCCCGCACTTCGAGCGACGCGTCGAGCGGGTTGCCGCCGAGCTCCTGGAGCGCTTGGAGCGTCAGCTGGTCGTTCGCGTGGCGGGCGCGGAAGGCCGCGAGCGCATCGTCGGCGGACGTGTAGGTGACGCTCGCGACTTGCGGCAGTTTCATCAGCTGATCCTTCACCGCGAGAATGTCGCCCTCGCTCGCCGTGGTAACGAAATACACGGACACGTCCACTTTGTCGCTCACCGTGTTCAGCGTGAAGGTGAGGAGCGCCGAGAGGAAGATGAGCGAGGCGATGATGCCGAGCGTCACGGTCATGATGAGCACGGTGGCCGCCGAGACGGCGCCGCCGCGCGCGAAGTTCTTTGCGCCCGCGACCAGCATCCTCTTCGTCAGCATCCATTTCATAGTGTCTTCATACTACAACTATAAGACGTACTTGCCACCGGCGTCGTCGCGCACCATTTTCCCGCGGTCGATGGTGATAACGCGTTTCCCGATAGCGTCGACCACGCCCTTGTTGTGCGTCGTGATGATGATGGTCGTACCGAGCTCGTTGATTTTCTTCAGAATTTCCACGACCTCGTAGGTGTTGATGGGGTCGAGGTTCCCCGTCGGTTCGTCGGCGACGATAAGGTCCGGCTGGTTGATGATGGCGCGGCCGATGGCGATGCGCTGCTTCTCGCCGCCCGAGAGCTGGTCGGGAAAATGTTTCGCTTTGTCGGCGAGATTGACGAGTTCGAGGATGTAGGGCACGTCGCTCCTGATCTCGTCGTCGGAGCGCCCCGCGGCCTCCATCGCGAACGCAATGTTCTCATACGCGGTCTTGTTCGGGATGAGGCGGAAGTCCTGGAAGACCATGCCGATCTTGCGGCGGTAGTGGTGGAGCGCCGAACTCGGCAGGTCGTTGATATCGATGGATTCAAAAAAAACCGACCCTTCGGTGGGTCGCTCTTCGGCGAGGAGCAGTTTGAGGAGGGTGGTCTTCCCCGCACCCGAGTGGCCGACGATGGAGACGAATTCTTTGGGGGCGACCGAGATAGTAACTCCTTCGAGTGCCGCTGTATCTCCGTACCGTTTCGTCACCTTGTCGAAATAAATCATGCTCGCTTCCTATTGTACCCCAGTTCCTTCCCCGCCGTAAAGACAAACGGCATAAACGGCCGCCCCGACCTGGGGATAAGCAAGAAAAGAACCCGAACTCGCCTTGTTACAGGCAAATCCGGGCCCTTATGCTTGATTCATTGAATGAGAATCGCCAGCCAATAGGAGCTATCCCACGTGGTGTCCCAATCCGCCGGTTTCTCGGCAACGTACTCGATGCCGTCTTCCCATTTCCGTCCGGAGCAATTCCACCGCAAGTAACGGACGATAAGAATGCCGTGACCTCGATGTCCCGAACTGGTACTGCGATAGACCGTTCCCCAGAAGGCAACCTTCCCTTTTTCCTCCCACTCCTTAGGTATGAGTTGAGGATTTTCGATGAGGAAATCAAGGACATTGGCATTCAAGGGACGCATCTCGGAAAGTTCCTTGCGTATTTGGTAGCCGCTCATCCGTTCATCCTTTTGTATGGGCGACTGGTACAGGCGGATGAGTTTCGGGTTGAATGTCCAGAGTCCGCCAGCACGGTGTTCGACGATCTGATCGAATGGTCTAGGCTGTGCATCACAATCAATAGTTAAGTCCAAGACTATGGAACTGTATCCGCGAAGGACGCTCCTCAAGTCAGTAAGCAGACTTTGTTTGTGTATCAATTTCGCGACGTCTTCGTTCGTCCATCCTGCGCGGCGGAATGCCAACTTCAGTTCATTAGCTTGTCCAACATCGAGCATGAATTGTTCGCTCATCGTTGTCTCCTCGTGGTGCGACAGTGTTCTTTCGAACTGCGTCGCGTGCCAGCGGGCTCCTTCGAAAAAGGTTTGCCATAGCAGACAAAGGTTCTCCAACAAACCACTGTCTGCTATGGCAAAAACCGCAATCTAAAAAGAACTTCAGAGTAATTTAACCTAATCTTTTATAAAAGTCAATTTATCTGCGGCGTCGATAAAGGCGTCCAGATCGCCTTCGAGGACCTTATCGGGGTTGCTTGATTCATGCTCGGTGCGGTGGTCTTTGACCATTTTATAGGGGTGGAGGACGTAGGAGCGTATCTGGCTCCCCCACTCGTTGGCGGTCGTGGCGGCGATACTGCGGCCTTTTGCAGTCGCCTCGCGCTCCGCCTCTTCTTTCGCAAAAATCTTCGCTTTGAGGAGTCCCATCGCCTTCTCGCGGTTGGCGAGCTGGCTCCGTTCGCTTGAAATGTGCACGGAAAGGTTGGTCGGCTTATGGAGAATACGCACGGCGGTCTCGCGCTTGTTCACGTTCTGACCGCCCGCGCCTCCGGCGCGGGCGAACTGTATTTCCAGGTCGTCCGGTTTGAGCTCCACCTTGTCGGTCGGGACCAAGGTCGGCAATACTTCGACAAGCGCAAAGCTCGTCTGCCGCTTCGCATTCGCATTGAAGGGCGACTGGCGCACGAGCCGGTGCACGCCCGCCTCCCACTTCAGCCGGCCGTAGGCGCCGCTGCCGGAAATCTCCAGCATCACGTTGCGATACCCGCCGTGGTCGTTCTCGTTCGCGTGGAGCTCGCGCACGCGCCATCCTTTCTTACCGGCATAGCCCTCGTACATGCGGCGGAGCATGCGCGCGAAATCTTCGGCATCGTCGCCGCCCGCGCCGGCGAGAATGGCAAGCGTTGCGTTCCCGGCATCATGCGGGTCGCCCCCGCCGCCTTCCTTCAAATTCTGGTATTCGCGCACCAATTCTTGCGCCGCATCTTTGTCCGCCCAGAAATCGGGCGATGCCATCATCGCTTCCAGTTCCGCCAGCCGCGCCTCCCTCTCGTCAGCCATCAATCCAGACGATCACTGCAGAGATTCTTCCGGCGTAATGCCTTTCGCATCCATCGCCTTTTTCAAATCCCTCATCTCTTCCCGCAGGTTTACCAACTCTTGCCCCAGCTCCGCTTCCATTTTGGCGCTTTCTCCTTTCATTTTCTCCTTCAGCGCAGGATTGGTTATTTTGTCCATCAGGGCTCTTCCATTATTCTGTCGCTCGACTATCGCAGACATTTCCTCCTTCACCTGCAGGTACCGTTCAACGAGATCCTTATTTCCCGACCTAATCTCAAAAGCCCTATCCATCGCTGCTTTTGACGGTCCGCGATGCGCTGCTCCTTCGGTGTTTTCTATAGACATATGCCTCTATAGTACGAGTTTTCTGCAAATCGCGCAATCGCACTATTTTTGAGCCGCCTCTCAGATTTGAACTGAGGACCTACCCCTTACGAAGGGGTTGCTCTACCAACTGAGCTAAGGCGGCAATATCTCCATTTCTACCATACAATCCCTGTATGAAAAAGCGATTCTCTTTCGAACCTATTGACAGAATATAATTATGACCTATAATAGAGTTTGTTTGTTCCCGTCAATCTTTCGGAGGAGATCACCATGCCGCACCCAATTCCGCTTGAAACCCTCAAGATGCTTGCCGAGAAAATTGCTCCGCAAAAAGGCATCAGTCAGCAGGAAGCAACCTTGGAATTAATTCACGAACAGGGACACGAAAATGTCGACTTTAGCGGCGGCATAAGGGCTTCCTCGGACGACACGATCCTCGTTCAGGTCCCATTCGGACTCAGGAGTTAGACCCTGGGCCGGCGCCGCAGACCCTTCCCTCACCTCTTGGTGGCGGAAGGGTCTTGTTATTTTTGAGCCGAGAGTCGGGATTGAACCGACGACCTCGTCCTTACCATGGACGTGCTCTACCAACTGAGCTATCTCGGCGAGTGAGGAAGCACACAGGTGCGTCTTCGTACATGTGTGCTCTCCGAGCGAGTCGAAAGAAAAGCGTGCAAGCAACGCTTATCACGGCAAACCCGGATGTGAGAAAACATACCACACGTCCTTGTACGTTGTATACTTGTCGCATGGAACATCTTGCGCATTATGAAAAAGAAATCCGCCCGTGGGGGAATTTTGAGCGCTTCACACTGAACGAAAAGACGACAGTGAAGATCATCGCCGTGAACGAGGGCGAATCTATCAGCCTGCAGACCCACGAGCACCGCGACGAATTCTGGCGCGTTATTAAAGGCACGGGCATCATCCGCATCGGCGACAAGGATAACCAGGCGCACGAAGGCAGCACCTTCTTCTGCCCGCGCCACTCGAAGCACCGCGTGACCGGCGGCGCAGGGGGTACGACATTCCTTGAAATCGCATTCGGCGATTTCGACGAAAGCGACATCAAACGCCTCGAAGACCGGTACGGTCGGACGTAATACATTGTTTCTCTCGACCGCTTTTGCTACTGTTACTTCACTTGCCGGTGTAAGTAAGCTTGCACCGGCTGTGTCCGGAAAATATAACTGAGAACAGTCATATTGTTCCTCACTTCGCCGGTGTAGTTCAAGAGTTAGAACGAGGGACTCATAAACCCTAGACGGTGGCGCGACTCCACCCGCCGGCACACGACATTTTGGAGAGATTTTGCTAGGATGCGTTTATCCGCAAGGATGCTGCGGTGGTAAGCCTTTCAGGCTTTCCCCCGCGGCGCTCGGAAAAATCGTAAGCAAGTCCTGTTCGCTTGCGGTGGTAAGCAAAGCTTTCCCCCGCTGCGTTCGGGAAAAGAATGAACAAGTTCATTCTTTGTCCCTCACTTGCGGGGGTAGCTCAACTGGTTAGAGCGCCGCCCTGTCACGGCGGAGGTTGCGGGTTCAAGTCCCGTCCCTCGCGCAAAACACATGCCCCGAAAGGGGCTTTTGTGTTTTGCGCGAGAGTGCGAAGCGAAGCTTCGTAAGGGACTTGAATGCCGGAGCGATGTTTGCTCAGCAGAGCAAACCGCGAGGCAGGGTCGTGAAAATTTGTGAGCGACGGCGAACAAATTATTCCTGACCAAGTCCCCTCGCGCAGATTATTCCGGCAATTCAACAATAAAGGTCGACCCGTGCCCCGCTCCCTCGCTTTCGGCGCGGATGGTGCCGCCGTGCGCAAGGACGATGCTCTTCGCGATATAGAGGCCGTAGCCGGTGGAGTGGACATTCACTTTCTGCGACTCCTTGCCGTGACCCCCTTCGGTGAAGAGCCGTTTCTTGTCCTCGTCGGTGATGCCGATGCCGGAGTCTTGCACCATAAACACACTCTTCCCGTTCTCTTTCTTCAGCGACACATTGATGGCGCCCGATGGGGTGTAATTAATGGCATTGTCGATGAGGTTGCGCAGGACGTGGTCGCGTATCTGCACCTTGTCTCCAGTCATCCGATACGACGACTCGTCCGCATTGAAAGAGAGCGCTAGTCCCTTCTCCTTGGCCGCGGGCTTCGCCTTCTCGACGGCATCTGCCACGAGCGCCTTCAGGTCGAATGATTCTTTCGCATAAGCCACGGTCCCTTTCTTCAAGTTCGCGGCTTTCAGGATATTTGCGACCGCGTCTACGCCGCGGCGCGATTCGGCAAGCGCGTGGTCGACGAATGGCTTCAACGTCTCCGGCAATACGCCGAAGTCGCCCTCAGAAAGCGAAGCGAAGGTTCCCGCATCCTTGGTCAAAAATCCCTTCACTTCGTGCCCGATGAAATGGATGAGTGTTTCCTGCCGCTCATTGGTCTCTTCCAATTCTTTCGCGAGTTTCTCTATCTTCTCCCTTTGTTCCACTTCGCGTATGACGCTCCGTATCAAATTGATGCCGAAGACAAGCACGAAGACGAACACGCCGGTCCTGAACAAGATGAGCGTGAGCGTATCCGAGAAGAGGATCTCGCCGAACGAAGCCGCAGAGAGCAGGAATACCAGCGCCGCCGTCGAGAATACCTTGATATTAAAGAGGTGGTGCGCGCGGATCGCATACGCGGCGCCGACGACGGTCGGGAGAATGAACAGCGCGCTATACAGAATGAACCGCGAGTCATTGAAGAACGCGGGGAGGAGCAGATTGAAGGTGATGATGAGCACGAACGTGATGAAGAGCCCCCAGAGGACGGGCTTATATTGCGGCTGGGATTCCTTCGGCGCGCGCTGCATCTTGTGGATGAAGAGCAGGAGGCCGCCGAAGATGAGCGCCGTAACTGTCGCAACGAATACAAAAATGCCGGGACCGTTCTCAATGCCGACGATCGTCCCGTTGGGCGCGAGCGCGCTCACCCGCACAAATACGAGGGGCGTGAGCGTCACGACGGAAACTGAAGCGGCGGCGGGAACCACGAAGAATCGGTACCAGGACGGATAGGTGAAATCTGTTTTCGGGAATGCGTAGAGGAACTGGAAGAGAAAGAGCACGAACCATACCGCGACGCAGATGACCATGCGCATGATGTTGAGGGCGATGGCCGGGTCGCCGACATGGTAGAACGCGTAGTTCAACAAGCTCCATATCGTTCCCGCCATCGTGAAGAGGAAGAATGACTTCGCCGTCACGCTCCGCGAATCGCTCATCAGCGCCGTAAAGCCCAGCACCGCCATGCTGGCCATCACCACGCCCGTGATGATCAGATCGACATTAACCGTGATAAGGCCGGTCATGGTTATGCAACGCGTATGTCCGGCGCCCGCCGGAACGAACGGGCGGTCGCCGGCTTAGCGTATCCGGTGCGGAACAGCATGGCGGGAATGTCGCCGGCTCCGGCGCCGAACTGTCTCTTGATCTGCGCATTCGCGTCGCGAATGCGCTCGAAATGCCGCGGGAGCAGTCCCTCCCCATTCCCCTTCTCCACGCTGCGCGCTAAAAAGAGGATGCCCGTCACGGGGTGAAAGGCGAGACCGCGGCCCGTCGCTTCAAGCCAGATACGCTCAAACGCCCTTCCCGCCGCAATATAGGCGGCCGGGGTCTCTTCGCCGATGGTGATAAGCCCCATCACCGGCGCCGAAGCGTATAGCCGGGTATTCGTGAGGCGCGCCATGTTCGCGAAGCCGATCGCATTAGCGACCTTCGCGACGAGCGGGTTTGTGAAATGGCGCATGAGGAGCTGCGCCGGCGGCGGCAATTCCATTGTCTTGATGTAGAGGCCTTGTTTGCCGGAACGATTCTCTGCATCGGTCCACACTATGTCACCGACGAAGAGCTCACGGAGCGCCGGCGTTTCAAGCGCCACTTGCTCCATGAGCGCCGACGCGCCTGCAACGGCCCGCCGCGCCGATTTGTTTTCTATGAGAAAAAGTTTCGTGTCGGTGTTTAGCCGAACGGCGTCTGAAAAGGCGGCGAGCGTTGCGGAGTCAAGAGGGCGATTCGTATAGGACTTGCGATTCGTGTGACGGTCTCGGATATGAGCGGCAGGCGGGTCGACTGGCGCTGATGATTCCCTGAACGTAATTTCCGCGGTGCAGAAGGGGTCGGCGGGGTCGGGGAGGATTCGCACTTCGGCAGTCAAACCCGATGCCGGGGACGCGAGGACGATGTTCTCGATGAGCGCGCCGTGCGCGATATAGGTCCCGCTCAATTTGAAATTGAGTATCGGGTTATCGCGTTTCGGGTCGAGGTGTATCCGTACGGTATTCCCCCGTATGACGAACGACCACGGCTGCGAATTATCGCCCGAGGGCGCCCAGACCGCAGTATCCAGAACGGTTCGCAGTGCAGTTTCCATTGCCGTTACGGGAGCCCTATCGCTTTCTTGAACATCGCGCGGATCTCATCCCGAGATGCCGCCGCTTCCGCGGAGTTGTATGTCGGATCAAAGATCGCATCCATATTGATCTCCATTTTTCCGTTCCCCAAGGGCTCTGCAAGCGCGATCTTCCGCAGGCAATACGCGATGGCGATGCCGGAGAGCGTCGCCGCATCGCCGAGCTGGGGCCATGAGTACAGCGTCCGGCCGACTTCTTTGAGCGAAAGTAGCATGCGCGGAACGACGAGATCGGCTCCCGCGACCTTCGTCGCGAGCTTCGGCAAGTCGGCGGGCGGAAACGATTTGAATTCTTCAAGCGTGATGTCGCCGAGCGCGCCGTTGAAGAGCTGTGTCGAGCGGTCAGTGTCGAAGCGCTCTATTTCCACGATGACCCCGTCGCCGTTGTCGGTCGCCATCACGACCGGAATGCCCCGCTCGCGCGCCGCGAGCCGCAATCGTATCTTTATTTCAAGATTATCGGTTTCTTCGACGAGAACGTCGACGTCCTTCAAGAAAGCATCCGTCGTCTCCGCCGTAACGCCCGCATCGAATGTCTCTATTTCCGCGTACGGATTCAATTGGTAGACATAGTCGCGCACGAGGTCGGTCTTCTTGCGTCCGAGCGCGAGGAAGTCGAAGCGGATGCGGTTAAGGTTTGAGGGGGAAACCTCGTCGGGGTCGGCGATCTTGATGCGCTGGGCGCCGCCCATGAGCGCGACCGTCATCGCGCCATGGCTGCCCACCGAGAGTCCCGCATAGGCGACCCGCAGGCCGTAGAACTTTTGCTGTTCTTCTTTCGTGATGATGTTGCGGTTGCGCGCGGTGCGAATCTCTTGATGCTCGTCGTGCGGGAGGTAGTGCGCGAGCGTCCTGTTCCACGGGAAGAAGAACCACTCCCCCACGTCTTCGAGCGGTTTACCGGCGCAGTAGTCCTTGGTGAATGCCGCTACTTCATTAGTGTGGTCCTGGATGAACTTAAAACGCGGATTGCGGATAAGAAACAAATCCTCTAAAAGAAGGTCGTAGCGGTCGACGACAACGGACGGGTGCAGACGGTCACGAAACGCCGCAAACGACTCCTGTGTACGGTCGAGTCTCTCTGGTTGCATACTGAAATACTAGCACGCGATTTCAGTCTATTTTTTTACCCATTTCTGTTTAATGCCCGAGGGGAAGTACTCCGGGTCGCCCGAGGCGCGAAATACGAGTTTGAAAAGCGGGCGGTCGTTCACGAACGAGGAAAGTTCGCGGAACTCCGAGCTCTTCTCCTTGAACGCCGTCTTGATAGCCACTTCCGCTTTCTTCACGAACGCTTCGGAAACTTCGTCTACGCCCCTTTTCTGCTCTATGTTTATTTCGAGATACTGGTTCTCTTTATCGTCGTACTTCGTTACGATCTGGAACTTCCCGGTGCAAAAGCGCTGTACGAAATCGCTCACCATGACATCGCGCAGGTATTCGGGATAAATTTGGAGCCCGTAGAGCGTCGTCGCGAGGTCCGACCGTTCGTAGACGTAGACGAACGGGAGTTCATAGAGCGGGACATCGCGCCGCTTCGCTTCCTTGGCGAGATTGATGCCCGCTTCGGCGAGCAGGGCCTTCAGTTCGTCAAAGGAGTACACGCCGCCGCGGTCGCCGACCGCGTACCGGACGAGCGGGACGGAACTATAGCCCGTGAGTACGATCTCTCCGTCCGGCGCTTCAAACGAAACGAACGCTGGGTTGTACTGCGCCAGGGTCGGCGTCTTCTGCGTATCGCCGAAGATGCGCGCGTAGAGCTTTTTGTTCTTCATCGCGAGCCGGCGGATGAGGATGGCGGTCGGCGTTTCAAACGCCATCGCGCCGATGTCGGCCGTGCCGTAAATGTTGAGCGTGTCGCGATACACGTTTTTCATCCCGACTTTCTTCGCGAGATAATCTCGGAAGTGTTCGGAGAAGGCCTCTGCGGCGAAGAGGAGGCGGATATTGAGCTTCTTCAGATTAATGCCCTCGAACTCCGCCTCGTCAATGATGTCCTTCACGAACGGCGGATAGCCGATGATGATGGTCTGCTTGAATGACGGCGCGAGGTCGTGGAGCGCTTTCAGGATCTCGGTCTTGTTCACGCCGGCAGGCAGTATGGATACCGGGTAGCTTCGGCGGCTCGCGATATCAAACGCGCGGTACGTCAGCGTCCCGCCGATCCAAACGCCCATGCCGAAACCAACGATGACCAGCGTCGGATTCTTCTGGCTCGGAACATGCGCACCATTGCCGAGAAAGAGCTCGGCGAGTATGGAATACTCCTCTTCAAGATTCGGGAGGCGCTGGAAGTAGAACGGCTTCCCTGTCGAGCCAGAGGTGGAGGAGAAGACGGCGGGGCGGCCGAGCGTACCGTCCCAGCAGAGGTCGGCGAGCGGATATTGCTTCAGATAATTGGCCTTGCTGGTCGCAGGAAGTTTTTCGAAATCGTCGCGGGTGCGAATGTCCTCCGAACGGACCTCATGCTCCTTCAAGAACGCTTTGTAGGCGGGCACGCGCTTCGCCGTATCGTGAAAGAGGGTCAGCGCATTGCGCGCGCGGAGCCGCATCCACGTCGCGGAGTCGGCGGTACGGACGCGTTCGGCCATGCCGCGCGCGACCGGTTTTGAAAGCATTGTGGGAACGGCAGGCTTTGTTTTATGCAAACTCATGCAATTTTATATAACACATATTATTGACTATTTCAAGGTCGCGCGGAGCGCGCCTATGAAGGATACCTCGGATGTGGGGGCGGGAACGGCGATGCGCAGGGTGTCGCGGAGCAGTACTTTCGCCTCCGGGAATCGGCTCATCGGGGCGCCGAGCGCGACGCAGATATCCTGCGCGAGGAGCGCATCACGCACGCGCACCGCGTCCGAAACACGCACGAGAACGAAGTTCGCCTCGGACGGGTACGCGGTAACACCGGGAAGCGCCTGCAGTGCTCGTAGGAACTGCTCGCGCTCGCTGATGACGGCATCGCGGCGCACCCTTACCTTGTCCCCTTTCGCGAGAAGCGCGAGCGCGGCAGTGACGCTCGGGTGCGCGACCGGCCACGGCAGAACGGATGTCTTCACCCTCTTCAGCACCTCCGGGGCGGCGATGACGTATCCCACGCGCGCGCCCGAGAGACCGAAGGCCTTTGACAACGTGCGGATGACGATGAGGTTCGGCAGTTCGGCGAGATACGGGAGGAACGACGTTCCGGAAGAGAATTCAAAATACGCTTCATCGGATACGATGAGCGTGTCGCTCCCGCGCGCGGCGTCGGCAAGTGCCGCAATGTCTTCGCGCGCGAGCGGAGACCCGAGCGGATTATTCGGATGGCAGAGGAAGAGCGCTTCCGCGGAATCGCGTGCGAGCGCGGCGAGCGTTTTCTTAAGCGGAAACACGAACCGGCCGTCCTGTTCCTCGTACACAATCGGCAGTATCTTCGCCTTCACGCTCTCCAAAATAGATTCATAGCAATAAAAGGTCGGCACCGGCACTATCACTTCCCCTCCGTTCTCCGCATACGCGCGGGCGATGTACTCTATCGCCGTCACGGAGCCGGGCGTGACGAGCACCTGCTCCGGCGCAACGCCCGCATGCTTCGCAAGCACCCTTTCCAGTTCGCCGTAGTCCGGATACATCGAGAGCTCGGGCGCACGGGGCGCGTGCACCGCCTTTACCAGCGCCTCATCAAGTAGCCAATAGCTCTCGTTCTTATCAAGCGGCATCATTACTCCCATATTGTACTACCTAGGAACCGTGTACGCGGCAAAGCCACTCGTCATGGTGGCAATGCCGTTTGCGTCAATGGCGTAGCCCTCGAAACCCGGCAATTGCTCGATGAAGGCGATGCCACCCTTCCCCATGGCGAAGGCGGCGGTTGCGAAACGGTCGGCCTCGAGCACGTCGGGACCGACGACGGTGATGCTCACGATGTCGCGCAGTTTCTCTCCGGGCGCATGCGGATTGTAGATGTGGTCGCCGCGGATATACGAGCCGGAGGTCGCGATGCCCTTGCCGCACGGGTATACGACTTTGACTATCTCATTTGCATTGAAGGGATTCCTGATGCCGACGCTCCACTCCTCGCCTTGTTCATTTTTCCCGCCCATCGCGATGTCGCCACCCGCGTTTACAAAATAATTTTCGTAGCCCGCCGCGCGTATCCGCGCGGCGGTGTTCCGTATCGCCCAGCCCTTCACGATGCCAGAGGGGTCAATGAACCCGCTCGGCTGCCGAATATCAAAATAACCGTTCGTCTCCCTTTTTGTCTTTTCAGCGATAGCGAATACCTCCCGCATCTCAGCGCTCGCGGCGCTCGGCTCTATCTCACCGCGATTGATGCGCGAGATTTCGCTGTCGTCCTTGTAGGTGCTGAAGCGCCCGTCGACCGCAGTCAGGTACGCAAACGCCGCTTCAAGGGCATGTTGTACATTTCCCCCGACGATTTCTATCTCAATGGGCATACCCATGATGAGCCGCGCTTCTTTCATACCCGTATAGTACTCCCCAGGGCGAACTTTTATTCCCTTGCATCTCTTATAGAATGAAAGCATGAACACCTACACCGTTCCCCAGTCAGCGTTTGTCCATTTCCTGACCGCAGACACAACGAGCGCTCCGTTGTGGCTTCTTGTCCGCCTTTACCTCGGCTATGAATTCCTCATGGCCGGCTGGGGGAAGCTCGCAAGCCCGGCGTGGTTCGGGAGCGGCGCGGGCGCCGCGCTCCAGGGGTTCGTGCAGGGCGCCGTCGCAAAGACCGTCTGCGCGGCCGGTACGCCGGCCGCGGCCTGCCACCCGGACGTCCAGATGTGGTATGCCTCGTTTCTCCAGAGCACGGTGCTTCCCCACCTCGTCGTGTGGTCGAATGCCGTCGTCATCGGCGAGCTCGCCATCGGCCTCGGCCTCATCGTCGGACTCTTTACCGGCGTGGCCGCCTTCTTCGCTTTCTTCATGTCACTGAACTTCATGCTCGCCGGCACGGTCAGCACTAATCCAGTTCTTATCGTGCTCGCGCTCAGCGTCTTTGCTGCGCGGCGCGTCGCCGGCCACCTAGGCCTTGACCGCTATGCGCGGCCGCGCCTCGGACGGAGATTCTATTCGCCCGGCACTCAATAATACCTTGCACGTGGAATCATGGATTAAAAAATTGCCGCGGTCGCGTGTCGCGTACCCTCGCTCATCCGGCGACCAGCTGAAATACTGGTTCTGGAAGATGTACACGCCCTTCCACGCGCCGGTGCGCAATACGTCGCTTGCGCTCGGTCTCGTGAGGCATGAGGGGCGGCAGGATTTTCTCCTTGGTACGCTCGACCCCGCGCGTTCCGTGCCGGAATTCGTCTCGTTCCTCGTCGGAGAGGGCTTCGGGAATCACTTTATCGCATGGAAAGAGGACGACGAGCTCGTCAGTCTCCGACGAGCGGTCGGTTTCAAATACCAATACCACGTGCGCATCTTCACCGACGGCGAGGTGCGCTGCCACTA